>DAICYJ010000101.1 GCA_027311705.1 Novosphingobium sp.
CCGAAAGCGGCCGCGAGTTCCGCCTGCACCAGCGGAAAGTGCGTGCAGGCGAGCACGACGGTGTCGATGTTTTTGCCCCCCGGCATGGCACGCAGCGCGGCGGCGGCGCGGGCATAAACCGCCGGATCGACCGGCTCGCCACGCAGTTTCGCCTCGGCCGCCGCCACCAGTTCGGGCGCAGCATGGCGCAGCAGCAGCTTGTCGGCCGCGAACTCGGCCTCGAGCCGGTCGACATAGACCTGCCGGATCGTTGCCTCGGTTCCCAGCAGACCGATCACGCCGGTCTTCGTCATCGCCGCAGCCGGCTTGATCGCGGGCACGGTGCCGACGATCGGCACTTCGAGCACTTCGCGCACCGATGCCAGCGCAATGGTGCTGGCAGTGTTGCAGGCGATGCAGACGAGGCGGGGGCGAAAGCGTTCGGTCATGCGGCCCAGCAAGCCGGAAACGCGCGCCGCGATCTGCGCTTCGGTTTTGGTGCCATAAGGAAGCCCGGCGTTGTCCGCCGCGTAGATGATCGGCGCATCGGGCAGTAGCGCACGTACCTTGGCCAGCACCGACAGCCCGCCGACGCCCGAATCGAACAGCAGCAGCGGCGCGGACGCCGCCACGATCCGCCCCTCGGTTGCCGGCTGTACGCCCGGCTGCAAGTTCACATCGGCCCTCATTCGGCCCTTCTATCGGTTGTGGCGGCAAAAAGGAAAGCCGCCCTCTCCCCTTTGTGGACCGGCGCGGTTAAGACCCCGTTCGTGAACGCCATCATCGCACTTCTCGCCGGCTATCTGTTCGGGTCCGTCCCGTTCGGCCTCATCCTCACCCGGTTGACCGGCGCGGGCGACCTGCGCGCCATCGGATCGGGCAACATCGGCGCGACCAACGTGCTGCGCACCGGGCGCAAGGGGCTGGCGGCCGCTACGCTGCTGCTCGATCTGGCCAAGGGTGCGGCGGCGGTGATGGTGGTGCGGCATTTCTGGCCGGGGATGGAG
The DNA here is from genome assembly GCA_027311705.1 of Novosphingobium sp. GTDB lineage: Bacteria > Pseudomonadota > Alphaproteobacteria > Sphingomonadales > Sphingomonadaceae > Novosphingobium. The sequence continues at coordinate 987 of DAICYJ010000101.1, forward strand.
GCGCTCGGCGCGCTGGGGGCTGTCGTCGGGCACTGCTTCCCGGTGTGGCTGCGGTTCCGTGGCGGCAAGGGCGTGGCGACCTTGATGGGCGTATCGCTGGGCCTCGCCTGGCCCATCGGCCTTGCCTATGCGCTGGTGTGGCTGGCGATGCTGGCGCTGACGCGGGTGTCCTCGCTGGCCGGGATGAGCGCGGCGATTGCGGCTCCCGTCGCGGCGTGGTTCGCCGGATATGTGGGTTATACGCCTGTCCTGGCGGCGCTCGCCGCGCTGGTGGTGTTCCTGCACCGCGCCAACATTGCCCGCCTGATCGCGGGCACAGAACCACGCATCGGCAGCAAGGCGTGACCAGCACGCCCCCGGTTCTCGATCGCGACGAGGCCTTCGCCCGCATCCGCCTGCTGCGCTCGCCCAACGTTGGACCGGTCAGCTTTTTCCAGTTGCTGCGCCGCTTCGGCTCTGCGGCTGAGGCGATGGCCGCGCTGCCCGATCTCGCGGCGCGAGGCGGGGCGCGCTATCGGCCCGCGCCGGTCGATCGGATCGAGGCGGAGATTGCGGCCGTGCGCAGCCTTGGCGCGCGTTATCTGTTTCACGATTCGGCGGACTATCCCGCCGCGCTGGCCACGCTGGAAAACCCGCCTCCGGTGCTGACCGTGCGCGGCGATGCGGCCCTGCTGGCGCAGCCCTGCGTAGCCATTGTCGGCGCGCGCAATGCCTCCGCAGGGGCAGTCAAATTGTCCCGCGATTTCGCCGCCGCGCTGGCCGAGCGCGGCTTTGCCGTTGTTTCCGGCCTTGCGCGCGGCATCGATTCCGCCGCGCACAAGGGCGCGTTGGCGGGAATGTCCGAAGGCGGCGGCACCGTGGGCGTGATCGCCAGCGGCATCGACATCGCCTACCCGCCCGAAAACGCCGCACTGCAGGAAGACGTGGCGACGCGCGGGCTCCTGATCGCCGAAATGCCGCCGGGCACCGAGCCGCTGGCCCGCCACTTTCCCTATCGCAACCGCATCATCGCCGGCCTTTCCATCGGCACCGTGGTGATGGAGGCTGCGCCCAAGTCCGGCTCGCTCATCACCGCGCGGCTGGCGGCAGAGGCGGGGCGCGAGGTCATGGCCGTGCCCGGCTCTCCGCTCGATACCCGGTCGCGCGGCTGCAACCAGTTGATCCGCGATGGCGCGGTGCTGGTGCAATCGGCCGACGACGTCGCCGAACTGCTTCAGGGCTTCGAGGGCAAGCCCCGCGCGAGCTTCCGCGATCTGCCGGCGGGCAGCTATGATGCTGCTGACACCGAAACCAACGCGGATATCGCCGGCCTGCTCGGCATGGCCCCCGTCGGCATCGACGAACTGATCCGGCAAAGCGGTGCTTCTGCAGGGGCCGTGCAGATGGCGCTGCTGGAACTCGAACTCGCAGGCCTGTTGCAGCGCCACGCCGCAGGCCGGGTCTCGCTGACTTCCGGCTAAAACGTCCTGATTTGACGAACGCCAAGGAACCCCTAAGGTAAATGTTCAGAACAGGCCGGGTCGCGAACCGTGGACTCTGTTTTGGGGGATTATGATGCATTTGCAAAAGCGCACGCTGATCGCAGCGGCCGTACTTGGTTTTTCGTTTGCCACACCGATAGTCGCCTGGGCGGCTGACGGGCCGGTCAAGGTTTCCGGCAAAGATGCGGTGAAGGGCGCCACCAGCGTCGCCATCGGGGCCTTCAATGTCGGCTTCATTTTCGAATCGACCGACCAGACCAAAGCCACCGGCGGCATGATCGGCGCGTTCGGCGGCACCACAAAGGCCAAGTCGACGCTCGTCGGCGTTACGCCCGAAATGATGCAGAAAGTGGCCGACGCCGCCTATGCCGATTTCGTGGGGCAACTGACCGCCGCCGGATTAAGCGTGAAAGACCCTGCCGCCGTGTTCGCAGCGCCCGAACTGGCCAAGCCGCACGGGCAGGTTTCCCCGCTCGATGTCGGCGTCATGCTGGAAAAGAAGAGCAAGGGGAAGGCCACGTATGTGAAAGCCTCGGCGTTGCCCACGCTGATCATGCTGCCGGGCGATTTCCAGGGCAGCGGGTTCTCCAGCATGGGTCTTTCGATGGAGGCCGGGCAGGCCAGCTATGCGCTGTCCAACTATGCCAAGGCGGCCGGCGTACCGGTGATCGACGTTACGTACCTGATCGATTTCTCCGATCAAAAGCGCCCTGGTGCGTTCAGCCTCGGAGGGATTTCGGTGAACGCAAACCTCTCGGTAACCCCCGGATTTTCGCGGATGACCGTGCTGGGCGCGAACGGCAAGACCGTAACGGTAACGCTCACTGAAGGCATTTCGGTGGACGGCGATTTCATCGACAAGCAGGATGCATCGAGCGGCACCGCCAAGACGACACAGGCCGCCGCCAACGTGGCGGGCGGGCTGATGGCGGCGATGGGCCACGGCGGCATGATGTTCGGCAAAACCCGCAAGTTCGAATTCAACGCCAAGCCCGGCAACTATGAAACCGGCGCGACGAAGGCCGCTTCGCTTGCCAACCAGCGCCTTGTCGAGCAGATAAACGCGCTGAAGTAAGCCAAAGGGGGCCGGCGTGGCAGAGCAGCAGAGTGGTTTCACCATCGGCGCGATCATTTTCGCATGGGCCGAACTGCTGCGCCGCCACGCCCGCCTTGCCGGGCTGGCCTTTGGCGCGCTGGCTGCGGCGGGCACGCTGGTGGATGTGACGCTGGGCGATCGCGGCGGGCAGATCGTGGGCAGCATCGCCACGTTCTTCGTCCAGTATCTGGTGGCAGAACACGTTCTGCGCGCCGAAGGAATGTTCGATCAAAGCCTGCGTGGCCGGCGCTATGCCTCGGTGTTCGGGGCGTCGATCCTCACCACGCTGGGCGGCCTTGCCGGCATGATCCTGCTGGTCCTGCCCGGCTTCTACGTGCTGGCGCGCTGGTCGCTGACCGTGCCGATCATCATCGCCGAGGGGAAGACCGCCACCGATGCCATCGGCGAAAGCTGGCGGCGGACGGAAACGTCGGTCTGGCCTATCTTCGCTATCTACCTCGTCTGCCTGCTGGGCGTTCTCGCCATGGCCGCAGCCATCGGCGGGCTGACGGCGGTGGCCACCGGTTCGGCAGATGGCCTGCCGGTCCTGCTGCTCACCAACAGCTTCAGCGCGGCCGTCTCGATCTTCGGTTCGATCCTCACGATTGCGCTTTATGCGCTGCTGGGCCATTCGCAGGCGCAGTACGACGACATCTTCGCCTGATCGACCTGATCGGGATCATCACGCAAACCACCACTTGACGGAATATGCCGGGCCTCTCCACCCTCGCGCGTACACGTAAGGACTTTTGTCAGATCGCCATGCAGCTTGTCATCGTAGAATCCCCCGCCAAAGCCAAGACCATCGAGAAGTACCTCGGCCCCGGATACAAGGTCCTCGCCTCGTATGGTCACATCCGTGACCTGCCGGTGAAGGACGGCTCTGTCCGCCCGGACGAGGATTTCGCGATGGATTGGGAGCTTTACAGCGACAAGGGCGCGCGCGTGAAGGCCATCGTCGATGCCTCCAAGACCGCCGACCGCCTGATCCTCGCAACCGACCCTGACCGCGAGGGTGAGGCGATTTCCTGGCACGTCCGCGAACTGCTGATGAAGCGCAAGGCGCTTCCCAAGGAGGTCGAGCGCGTCACCTTCAACGCGATCACCAAGCAGACGGTGACCGAGGCGATGAAGCGCCCGCGCGAACTCGATCAGGATCTGATCGACGCCTATCTCGCCCGGCGCGCGCTCGATTATCTGTTCGGCTTCACGCTATCGCCGGTGCTGTGGCGCAAGCTGCCCGGTGCCAAAAGCGCGGGCCGCGTGCAATCGGTGGCGCTGCGCCTGATCGTGGAACGCGAGCGCGAGATCGAGAAGTTCACCGCGCAGGAATACTGGTCGGTCGTCGCCCGGCTGGAACAGGGCGGCACCGAATTCAAGGCACGGCTGGTGCGCTTCGACGGCGAAAAGCTCGACAAGCTGTCGCTGGGCGAGGAAGGCATTGCCCTGCGTGCCAAGGCCCTCGTCGAACAGGCGACTTTCCGCGTCGAGGATGTCGAGACCAAGCCGACCCGCCGCAACCCCTATCCGCCGTTCACAACGTCCACGCTGCAACAGGAAGCCGCGCGCAAGCTGGGCTTTGCCGCCAGCCACACGATGCGCGTGGCGCAAACGCTGTATGAGGCGGGTGCGATCACCTATATGCGCACCGACGGCGTGCAGATGGACCCCAGCGCCATCAGCGAAGCGCGCAAGGCCATCTCGGACCGGTATGACGGGCACTACCTTCCCGAAAAACCGAGGCATTACGAGACGAAGGCCAAGAATGCTCAGGAAGCACATGAAGCGATCCGGCCCACCGATTTCACCAAGGACAAGTATGGTTCCGGCGACGAAGCGCGGCTTTACGACCTGATCTACAAGCGTGCGATGGCCAGCCAGATGGCCTCCGCCAACATCGAACGCACGACGGTCACCCTGCGCGAAGGCACCGGCAAGCACGAGCTGCGCGCCACCGGGCAAGTGATCAAGTTCCCCGGCTTCCTCGCCGTGTACGAAGAAGGGCGCGATCAGAAGGCCGACGGCGACGACGAGGATTCGAGCCTGCTGCCGATCATGAACAGCGGCGACACCCCGGCGAAGAAGGGCGTGGATGCAGACCAGCACTTCACCCAGCCGCCGCCACGCTTTTCCGAAGCCTCGCTGGTCAAGCGGTTGGAGGAGCTCGGCATCGGCCGGCCTTCGACGTATGCCTCCACGTTGCAGGTGCTCAAGGACCGCAACTACGTCCGCATGGACAAAAACCGTTTCTTTGCAGAAGAATCGGGGCGACTCCTCACAGCGTTTCTCGAACGGTTCTTCGATCGCTATGTTGCCTACCAGTTCACCGCCGGCATGGAGGACGAACTCGATGACGTTTCGGGCGGACGGGCGGCGTGGAAGAAGGTGCTCGAAAGCTTCTGGCGCGATTTCAAGCCCAAGTCCGATGAAGTCATGGAGAAGAAACCCAGTGAGGTAACCGCCGAACTTGATATTTTCCTTGAAGACTATCTGTTCCCGGCCAAGGCCGATGGGTCGGACCCACGCCTGTGCCCCAAGTGCCAG
>DAICYJ010000235.1 GCA_027311705.1 Novosphingobium sp.
GATCCGCGCCACGGTCGATGCGCGCAGCCTGTTCCAGAAGCTGGTCGAAACCCGCCTTGCCACCGGCGAACCCTACATCGTGTTTTCGGATACGGTGAACCGCACGATGCCCAAGCATCACCGCGATCTGGGGCTGAAGGTTTCCACCTCGAACCTGTGTTCGGAAATCACGCTGCCCACCGGCCGCGACCATCTGGGCAACGATCGCACGGCGGTGTGCTGCCTCTCGTCGCTGAACTTGGAAACCTGGGACGAATGGAACGGCGACAAGCTGTTCATCGAGGACGTGCTCCGCTTCCTCGACAACGTGCTGCAGGATTACATCGACCGCGCTCCGCCCGAAATGGCGCGCGCCAAGTATTCCGCATCGCGCGAACGCAGCGTCGGCATGGGTGTGATGGGCTTCCATTCGTTCCTGCAGATGAAGGGCGTCGGCTTTGAAACCGCGATGGCCAAGGCGATGAACATGAAGATGTTCCGCCACATCGCGGCCAAGGCCGACGAAGCCTCGCTGATGCTGGCGCAGGAACGCGGCCCCTGCCCCGATGCGGCGGACATGGGCGTGATGCAGCGCTTTTCGTGCAAGATGGCGATCGCGCCCACCGCGTCGATCAGCATCATCTGCGGCGGCACCAGCGCCTGCATCGAACCGATCCCGGCCAATATCTACACGCACAAGACGCTGTCGGGCAGCTTCGTGGTGAAGAACCCCTATCTCGAAAAGCTGCTGCAGACGAAAAGCAAGGATTCCACCAACGTGTGGAACTCGATCCTCGAACGCGGCGGATCGGTGCAGCACCTCGATTTCCTGTCCCCTGAGGAAAAGGCGACGTACAAGACCAGCTTCGAGATCGACCAGCGCTGGCTGCTCGAATTCGCGGCCGATCGCACACCCTATATCGATCAGGCGCAGTCGCTGAACCTCTACATCCCCGCCGATGTCGACAAGTGGGATCTGCTGATGCTCCACTTCCAGGCATGGGAAAAGGGCATCAAGAGCCTCTATTACCTGCGCTCGAAGTCCGTGCAGCGCGCCGGTTTCGCCGGCGGCGTGGAGGCGGACAACACCGCCGTCGCCCCGGTGATGGAGCTGGCCGCGCAGACCGACTACGAGGAATGCCTCGCCTGCCAGTAATTTCTGGAAGTTAAGCGGAGCGCACCATGAGGAGTTGGTCCGGCATTCCCGAATTGATCGAGGAATATCGGGCGCTTGGTGCGCTCCGGTTCTGGGCGCTTATGGCCGCGCTTCTTGCATGGGTGGGCGGCGGTATGTGGCTTCAATACGTAATTGGCTGGCCAGACGATTTCGGCTTCCATTGCCGGGGTAAAGGCTGCCTGTTGTCAGACCTCTGGCATAGTCCTGCGCTTGTTGAACGCGGTGGGGTGCTGAACTGGGCGCTGTTCATTTATTTCTGGACGGTCCCGGCAGTCATGGCGGGATCGCTCGCCATTGTACTTTGGCGGCGCATAAAGCGTAGCCGCTCGCATCTGATTGACGATACTCTGTCCAAGACCGACCAAAGGTGGTGACCTCCGCCCCGTTACACCCCGCGACACTTCGCGGCTTGCGCGCCCATGCGACAATCCGCGACAAAGGCCGGGCTTGCACATGGGGTCTGATCCCGCTTTGTGTTGCGAGTGATTCGCAATACCAAAGGGGACCTCTTCATGCGCAAATGGCATCGCTGGCTTTCGGTGTTTTTCTCGATATTCCTGCTCTGGATCGCGGTAACCGGCGTCCTCAGCCAGATTGTGCCCCTGCTGGGCAGCAACGAACGGCCCAAGGCGGCGCAAGTGGACGGCAAGCCCGCCTTCGTCTGCCCGCCCGACTACATGTGCCGGCCCAAGCCCAAGCCGGGCGATCCACGCGCGCTGGTCGGCCTGCTGCACCATCTGCATTCGGGCGAGACCTTCGGCCCGGCGGGCATCGTGATCGCCACGCTTTCGGGCATCGCGATGATTTTCTTCAGCTTTTCCGGCCTGTGGCTCTACATTTCGATGTGGCGCAATCGCAAGGAACGCGCCCTGAAGCCGGGCTGGTTCTGGAAGTAGCGGGAGATACTCCTGCCGTTACCCTGCACACGAAAAACGCCCCGCCACAGTGTGGCGAGGCGTCTTCCGGCTCACTCGCACCCACACGCCCAAAGGGGGCCAGAGCGCAGGGCACGAGGCCGAAACGTCAGTTCCGGATCGGCTTACTTTTCTTCTTCGAAACCATAAGCGACATCGCCGTTGGCCGAGAGGCGCACCTTGTCGCCTTCCACTTCGGCGACGAGGCCGAGCGAAATGTAGTGGTGGTGGCCTTCGTGCTGGCCTTCACCGCTGTCGCGCTTGGTCAGCTTGATGCGGTTGCCATCGACATGGTCGACCGTGCCGACATGCACGCCATCGGCACCGATCACTTCCATGTGCTCGCGAATCTGGCTGCCGCGGTCATTGTCGGCTTCGAACTGGCTTTGCTGGCCGCCGGCATTGCCGCTGCCGCCCTGCTGCGATGCACCCGTCACGTCTCGCGAATCGTTGGGTTCGTATTCTCCGGCCACGGCCAGTCTCCTTCGATGTCTGATAGGCGGCCCGATCGGCGTTTCCTGCGGGCCTGTGTGCAAAGAATGCCGGGCGCCTTCGCACGTTCCCGCCAGAACGTCCGCCGGTGCGACGCCGCGCCCGTCCGCACCGTCCGCGCGCCAAAGCGTGCGGCCCCGCTCACTGCCCCACAGCGCGGTGGAAAACCGCCGCCAATCCCCCGCCGAAAAGCCGCCTGAGCTTTCGTCCGGCCCCCCGCATCCCTACATCAGAACTTCACGCCAAGGATTCGCCCGATGCCTCTTCTCGAAGCCCGCAAGACCTACAAGCCCTTCGAATATCCGTGGGCCTACGATTTCTGGAAGCGCCAGCAGCAGATCCACTGGATGCCGGAAGAAGTGCCGCTGGGCGAGGATTGCCGCGATTGGGCGCAGAAGATTTCGGAGCATGAGCGCAACCTGCTGACGCAAATCTTTCGCTTCTTCACGCAGGCCGATGTCGAGGTGCAGGATTGCTACCACGAAAAGTACAGCCGCGTGTTCAAGCCGACCGAGATCAAGATGATGCTCGCGGCGTTTTCCAACATGGAAACGGTGCACATCGCCGCCTATTCGCACTTGCTCGATACCATCGGCATGCCCGAAAGCGAGTACGGCATGTTCCTCGAATACGAGGAAATGCGCGCCAAGCACGATTACCTGCAGCAGTTCGGCGTCGATAACGATCAGGATATCGCCCGCACGCTGGCGATGTTTGGCGGCTTCACCGAAGGGCTGCAGCTGTTCGCCAGCTTTGCCATGCTGATGAACTTCCCGCGCTTCAACAAGATGAAGGGCATGGGCCAGATCGTCACCTGGTCGGTCCGCGATGAAAGCCTGCATTGCGAAGGCATCACCAAGCTGTTCCACGCCTTCGTGCAGGAACGCGGCTGCCTGACCAAGGCGGTGAAGGAAGACATCATCGATTGCTGCCAGAAGACCGTGCGGCTGGAAGATGCGTTCATCGACCTGGCGTTCGAGGCCGGCCCGGTGCCGGGGATGAGCCCCAAGGAAATCAAGAAGTACATCCGCTACATCGCCGATTGGCGGCTGGGCCAGCTGGGCTTCCAGCCGATCTACATGGTCGAGGACCACCCCCTCCCCTGGCTCGCCCCGCTGCTCAACGGCGTGGAACACGCCAACTTCTTCGAAACCCGCGCGACCGAATATTCGAAGGGCGCCACCAAGGGCGACTGGAACACCGTATGGTCGGCCTTCGACAGCCGCCGCAAGGCGAAGTCGTCCGCGAATGTGAACGTGGGCGAAGAGGTTGAGGTGGACATGTTCGGCGGGACGGGGATCGCGGCGGAGTGAGGTGAGGTGGTACTCGCAAAACTAGAAATCCCTGCCCAATAAGCAAGTATATCGTGAAATTTGAGGATGTGATGCGTAATTTAAAGACATCCTATTTTCTTGCGGTGTGTGCAGTGGTTACTCCGTGGATTTTTTGGGGTCTCTTTGCCCTTGATTTCTC
>DAICYJ010000103.1 GCA_027311705.1 Novosphingobium sp.
GCGCTGATCATCCGGCACCTGTTGCAGCGCGCGCTGCGCCAGCGCGAGATCGGACCGGTTTTCCACCAATATGCGACCGTCATCGCCCGGCAGCTCGATCAGTTCCTCGTCCGAAACGTGCGCGCCGCGCCGCCGGACGCCGCGGATCTGGTCGATATGGATATTCTGGGCAATGCGGAACATCCAGCTATCCAGCCGGGTGGCCGGATCGAACTGATGACTGCGCAAAAGCGCGCGTTCCACGGTGGCCTGCATCAAATCGTCTCCATCATCGGCATTGCCGGCCCTGGCCTGACAGAACCGACGCAAACGGGGCAGAACGGCGACGATCGCCGCCCGCAATGCCCCTGTGTCAGTCTTGCTTCCATCCATCTCACACCCCGACAACGCCCGGAACCGGTTCCTATTCCCATGCGATTTTTATCTCGTCACGGTATACAGATCATCGATTGCACCGGAATAGGTGAAACCTACGGACGTTCTGCATACTATGACACCGATCAAGAACGCCGCGAAACTTTGGACAGCGGCCGTGCTGCTGGCGGCCGGGACGCCGCAATTCGCAGCGCGTGCAGGGGACAGGCCTGACGGACCGGACGAAATCGAACCGCGCGAAATCGACGAGCCCGAAATCGAAGAGCGCGAGATCGAGCGCCCTGAAATCGAGCAACCCGAGGTAGAACCGGCCGAAGTCGAAGTGCGTGAGGTTGAGCCACCCGAAATCGAGCGGCCTGAAATTGAACGGCCTGAAATCGAACCGGTCGAAGTTGAAGTGCGCGAGGTTGAACGGCCGGAGGTCGAGGAGCATGCTTCGCGCGAGATCGAAGCGGTGGAGATCGGCGACGAGATCGACGATCGTACCGACCAGTCGGGAAAATCTGACGACGCGGCAGACAACAGCGGCAGCGGCAGCAGCGGAAACGACAGCGGCGACAGCAGCGGCAGCGGAGGCAGGGATGGCGACGGCGGTGACAGCGGTGGCAACGACAGCACCGGCGGCGACAGCACCGGCGGCGACGTGGAGCGATTGGACGCGTCCGGCCTGCTCGAAAATCTTGCCCGTGACGAGCGGCCCGATCGCGACGACGCGGGCTTTCCGGTGCGGCGCGAGGAAATCGCCGCGATGGATATCAGCCCCGCCGCCGTGGCCAGCCTCGAAGCGCAAGGCTTCGAGGTAATCGCGCGGCGGCACCTGACCTCGCTGGAGCACGATGTCGTCCGCCTCTCCACGCCGCCCGGCATGGCATTGCAGGTTGCGCGCGAGCGCGTGGTGGCAGCAGATCCGGCAGCGACGGTCGATCTTGTCCACTACTATGGGCTGGGCCTGACGGCGGGCGGGAGGCCGCACAAGGTCCGCTCATCGGATACGGTTCGGCCAGCGGCGGCCGGTGGGCAGGCATGGCGCGTGGGCTTGATCGACACCGACGTGGCACCGCATCCGGCACTCGCACAAACGCGGCTGGTGCCGTGGAGTGAGGGCCGCAAGGCGGGCGGGCCGACGGGCCACGGCACGGCAGTGGCCTCCATTCTGGCGCGCGGCGGACAGCCGACGATCTATTCCGCCAACATTTTTCGTGGGCCGGCGAATCGGCCTTACACATCCGCCGAAGTTCTCGCCGATGCGCTGGAATGGATGACCGAGCAGGGGGCTCCGGTCGTCAACCTGAGCCTCGCCGGCCCGCGCAACGCGGTGGTCGACCGGTTGATTGCGCAGATGACGGCCAGGGGCATTTCCATCGTGGCGGCGGCCGGAAACGGCGGCCCGGCGGCAGCACCCGCCTATCCCGGTGCCCTGCCCGGCGTGATCGCAGTTACGGCGGTGGACAAGGATATGCGGATCTATCGTTATGCCAACCACGGGGCTTACATCGCCGTGGCCACATCGGGCGTGGATGTGGTGGCGGCCAATGCCAAGGGCGGGATGGCCCGCTATTCCGGCACTTCGTTCGCTACGCCGCGCGTCGCCGCCATGATGGGCCGCTGCCGCGCCGATGGCGCAAAAGCGCAGGCATGCCGCGACCGTCTGGAACACGCGGCGCGCGATCTTGGCCCGGTCGGGCGCGACGACACTTATGGTTTCGGCTTCGTGGACTGATGTCCGCGCCGATCAGAAATAGCGCTCGCCGACTCGGATCGTGTCGCCCGGCAGCACAGCAACCTGCTCGCTGCGCAATGGCACCGAACCTTCGATTGCGGTCGACTGGCGGCGCAGGAAAGCGGTTTTTTCATTGGCGCGATATGTGAAGCCGCCCGCAAGTGCGACCGCCTGCTGCACCGTGAGGCCGGCCACGAACGGGTACTCGCCGGGGCGGTTCACTTCGCCCAGAATATAGAACGGGCGGTAGTTCAACACTTCCACGCTGACGCGCGGATCGTTGACATAGCCTTTGGCGAGCCGGGTGGTGAGATCGGCCGTGACCGCGTCGATCGTGCGGCTGCCCGCCTCGATCACGCCGATCAGCGGAAATGCGATCGCACCGCCGGGCGTGATGTTGTATTCGCCGGTGAGCGCAGGCTCGTTGTAAACCGTGATGCGCAGCTTGTCGCCCGCACCAAGCCTGTAACTTTCGAGGCCGCGCGCCACGTCGGCCTGCGCCACGGGCGCAACCTTGCCCCCGGCGCATCCGCCCAAAATCGATCCGCCGAGCGCCGCCACAACGGCCAGAGCCAGAACCTTGCGCATGTGATTCCCCAATGATTTGGCCAACTGCCTTCGCATCCTGTTCTATGCGCGCGGGACCAAAGCTCAACCGCGCGCGCCGTAACGAAACCTCCGACTTGGAGGTGTTCTGGCAGGATGGGGCCACGGTGGTGGAGCCTGAGCGGCGCTGGGGAGAACGGCCTGACGCGCGCTCCGCACGGGAGATTCCTTAGTCATTTTCCCCGCGTTTCGGCGGGAGTTGCATGTTGGCCATCAGCAGAGCCATGCCCGCTTTGTGTGCAGTGCAGCGAACTCTCCGGGCGAGCCTAGTGATATCTCCGCTGCGGACGGGGTTTTTGCCTCGGTTGCGGATGCGCTTCGCCTTTCGCGGCGGGCCGGCTTGCTTAGGCTTCAAGCATCGTTCCCCACCGGGAATCTCATGCATGCATCCGGTTTTGCGGTGCGCCTTCGCGCGTTTCGGCCGGACGATTTCGAAAGGACATCGGGTTGAACACGGCCGTAGCCAGTTATCGCGGATCGCCCGGCACAGTTCCCGCCCTGCCCTTCGACACGCGCGTGCCGCCACCAGCGGCAGACCGCATCGATCTGCGCTTGCTGCTGGCGGTGTTCCGCCGGCGGATCGGCGTGTTCCTTGCGGTATTGCTCGCGGTGCTGGCTGGCGCAGCGGTGCTGACGACGATGCAGGAGCGCACCTACATCGCGAAGGCGGAAGTCACGCTCAACAGCCGGTTGCAGAACATTGCGCCCACCAGCACCAACGATCGGCAGCAGGACCAGGCCGCGATCCCCAGCGAAGGATTTGTCGATACGCAAGTCGCGGTGATGACCTCGCAGGCGAACGTGGCGACCGTCGTCGATACGTTGGGGCTGGCGCGCGATCCGCGCTTTGCCGCCGGGGCGAGCCCTGCCGAAGCGCGCTTGGCCGCCATCGAATATGTACGCGGCGGCGTGACGGCGGAACGCATCGGCACGACTTATGGCATCGCCGTCTCGTTCGAAAGCACCGATCCCGCCGAATCCGCCAAAGTGGCCAACGCCTTTGCCACGCAATACACACTGGGCGCGCTGGAACGCAAAAAGTCCGAAGCGCGCCAGACCAGCGCCGCGATCTCCGGGCGGCTGGACCAGCTGCGCGGGCAGGCCCTGGCCGATACCGCCGCCGCGCAGCGTTATCGCATTGCGCACAACTTGCTCACCACCACGCAGGGCACCCTGACGGAACAGGAAATATCAGCGTATAACCAGCAGGTTACACTGGCTCGTGCGCAGGCTGCGGAAGACACTGCCCGACTGGACGCATCACGGCGGCAGCTCGCCGCCGGCGGTGCCGCAGCGGGTGTGGACGAAGGCAATGCCTCCCCGTCCATCGCCGGCATGCGCGGATTGCTGGGTGAAGCGACGAGCCAGTTGGCCTCACTCACCGCGCGCTACGGCCCGCTTCATCCCGATGTTATCCGTGCCAAGGCGCAAGTCGATGCCATTCAGGGCCAGATCGCCGGCGAAACCCGCCGCGTGATCTCCACACTGGAAACGCGGGCGCGGGCATCGACCCAGCGGCTGAATTCGCTGGCCGGGTCGCTCGATCAGTCGCGGGGTGCGCTGGAAACCAACAATGCCGCGACGGTCGGCCTGCAGGATCTGGAAAAGCGCGCCGAAACATCGAACGCGCTTTATGAAAGCTATCTCAACCGGTTCAAGGAACTGACGGCGCGCGAGGGCACAGAGCAGGCCGATGCCGACATGCTGCACCCGGCGGACGTGCCGACCCAGCCCGATAGCCCTCACGTATTGCTCAACCTGATCCTGGCTCTGGCGCTGGGCACGGGACTGGGCGTCGCCGCCGCGTTTGCCGCCGAAATGACTTTCAGCGGCCTGACCACGGGTGACGACATCGAACAGCGGCTGGGCGTGCGCTACCTTGGTTCGATCCCGGCGCTGCAATCGCTGACGCGCAGCGGCAACAAGTCGCCGACGACCGCACTGCTCGACGATCCGCGTTCGGCCTTTGCCGAAAGCTTCCGCAGCCTGCGCGCCTCGATCGCCATGAACACCACCGAGGCGAAAGTCATCGCCATCACCTCCGCCCTGCCCGACGAGGGCAAGACGACCACCTCGATCTGCCTGGCGCGATCGATGGCCGCATCGGGGGATGCGGTGCTGCTGCTCGATTGCGACTTGCGGCGCCAGGGCGTGAGCATCGTTCTGCGCGGAGACACCAGCCGGCCCGGACTTCTCGAAGTCCTGCGCGGCACCGCCACGCTGGATGAGGCGCTGGTCATTGATCCGGCGACCGGACTTTCCATCCTGCCCTTGGCGGCTGGTACGCCGGACGATGCCAACGATGCGCCTGAACTGCTCACCGGTGCCGAAATGGACCGCCTGCTGGCGGTGGCGCGCGAGCGGTTCGATGCAGTGATCCTCGACACCGCCCCGGTTCTGCCGATCGCGGATGCGCGGCTGGTGCTGGGCAAGGCCGATGCCTCGGTCTTTGTGGTGCGCTGGCGCAAAACTCCGGAAGCAGCCTTGCGATCGGCTCTGCGGCTGCTGCCCGACGACCGGGTGCAACTTGCCGGCGTCGCGCTCACCCGTGTCGACATGCGCAAGCAATCGCGCTTCGGTTACGGCGACGATGCGTTTTATCATGCCTACAAGAGCTATTATGCCTGACGGCGTGGCCAGCGTGATGGCGGCAGCATCATTATCTGAAAGCAACGGGAAACTGATGATCGGTGCGCCGCCCGCTCCGCTCCCTGATGCCACGGCGGTTCCGAATGATGGCCCTGCGCTGCCATTCTCGGTGGTCCCCGTCGTTGAACAAGCGTTGCTGACGCCAGAATTCTGCGCGAAACCAGATCGGGTTGTCCCCACGCCCGAACAAGCCATGGCCCATGCGTTTTCGGTGGTGGGCGCTGCGGCTGCGGCGGTCGAATCTGCCGCCAATGCGGTTTGTGTGGCCGCTTCACTGATCGATGCGAATGGCTATGACGGTCGGATCGATACTATGCGCGAGGGCGTCGATCCGGCACTTGCGGCGGCGCGATGCCTGATCCCGCCCGGCCACGGCGCAGACCCACGCCGGCAGTTTCGCCGGGTGGCGATCATCCACTACTGGCTGGTGACGATGCGTGGCGGCGAACGCGTGCTGGAACGGTTGCTGGCGCTGTTTCCCGAGGCTGACATCTTCACGCATGTGTATGATCCGTCAGCCGTTTCAGACACCATCCGGGCGCGCACCGTAAAAACCAGCTTCATCCAGAAGCTGCCCGGCGCACGGCGTCATTACCAGTCGTATCTGCCGTTGATGCCCATGGCGCTGGAGCATCTGGACCTGCGTGGATATGACCTCGTCATCAGCAGCGAAAGCGGCCCGGCCAAGGGTGTGATCACGGCACCGGACGCACTGCACATGTGCTACGTCCATTCACCGATGCGGTACTTGTGGGACCATTACCACGACTATCGCGACGCCACCGGACTGATCAACCGCATGGTCATGCCGGTGCTGTGCCACGGGTTGCGCAAGTGGGACACGAGTTCCGCCGCGCGGGTGGACCGTTTTCTTGCCAATTCGCGCTTCATCCGCGGCCGCATTTCCAAGGCGTGGCGACGGCCGGCGGAAGTCGTGCATCCGCCCGTCGATGGTACGCTGTTTGCTCCTTCGGATGACGTGAGCCGCGAATACCTTTGGGTGGGACAGCTGGTGCCCTACAAACGCGCGGACCTTGCGATTGATGCGTTCAACCGTCTCGGCCTGCCACTGACCGTGGTGGGCGATGGCCCTATGGCCGCGCAATTGCGCAAGCGCGCCGGCCCGACAATAAAGATGATCCCGCGCATGAGCTTCGACCAGTTGCGCGCCGCTTATGCCCAGTGTCGCGCGCTGGTGTTCACGGCCGAGGAAGATTTTGGCATCGTGCCGGTGGAAGTGATGGCCTCGGGCCGGCCGGTGGTCGCTCTGGGCCGTGGTGGCGCACTCGACAGCGTGGTGCCGGGGCGGACCGGCGTGTTCTTTGCCGAGCAAACGGTAGATGCCGTGGTCGAAGCCGTGGAGGCGATGGAGCGCTGGCTGCCGGCGTTCGACCCGCAGGAAAGCCTCGACCGCGCCCGCGATTTCGCACCCGAAGTGTTCGATCGCGGCATTATCGCGGGGCTGGTGTGATGCCGGCGCAGGCCGACCGCTGGACCGTCGATTTCTCGTGCGCGCTGCACAATCGCACGGGAAAGTTTTTCATCGGGCGCGACCTGATCGCCGATCAGACCGACCTGATCGACACCGTACAGTACTGGCGCGTGCCATTGCGGCAACCACCGGCGGGCATCACGGCGAAAGTGATCGGCCGGCTGATGGCCATCGAGCACAAAATGCGACTGCGGCTTCCCTCGGCACTGAAGGCCGCATCGACGCAGCGCACGCCGATCCTGCACACCGATCCCTTTTCGGTACTTCATCGCGGTGCGGCACCATGCGACGTGGTGATCTGCCACGATGTCGGCCCGCTGACCCATACGGACCTGTTCGCGCCTCAAGTGACCGAACTGTACCGCCGCGTCTATGAACTGATCGCCGCAAGCGGATGCCGCGTGGCCTTCGTCAGCGAAGCAAGCCGTGCCGCCTTTGCCGCGATGTTCGGCACGTCATCGCATCATGTGTTGATCTATCCGCCGCTGCGCAGCGAAGTCGCGCGCCCTGCCGCATCGGCCGTGCCGCAAGTGAGCGGCCCGTTCCTGCTCACGGTCGGCAGCCTGGGTCGGCGCAAGAACCAAGCCTTGTCGATCGGCGCATTTGCCCGTTCCGGCCTTGCCGCGCGCGGGTTTTCCTATGTGCTGACCGGCAGTCGCGAGCCAGGCTGGGAACAGGTTCTGGCGGCAGCGGAGCAGACGCCCGGCGTGGTACTGCTCGATTATGTGACCGATGAAGCGCTGGCCTGGCTTTACGGCAATGCGGCGGGTTTCGTGCTGGCCAGCCGGCTCGAAGGTTTCGGCATTCCGGTGGCGGAAGCCATCGCGGCGGGTCTGGTGCCCGCCGTGACCGCCAACAGCGTGTTGACCGAGGTGGCTGGCGAAGGTGCTCTCGCCATCGATCCGGACAATGCGGACAGCATTGCCGAAGCCATGCAGCACCTGGCCATGATGGGCGAGGAAGAGCGCACGCGACGGGCTGTCCTCCTTTCCCAATCGGTGCGCCGCTTCACGCGCGACCGGTTCCGCGCAGCGTGGCGGGCTCTGCTCCAGCCAGCGGGAGCCATCGCACACACTCCTGTTTCAGGTGCGCCTGCACGGCCAAACAACCAGCACGAATGGGCCTGATTCCATGGAACTGACCTTCATCGGCGCAGCCCAAGTGCTGATCGGCCTAAGCCTGTTGCTCGCAGGATCCGTCGAGGCGATGTTCGGCTTCATGCTGTTTTCCGCGCTGTTCGGCGGGTCTGCCGCGATTGCGCTGCCGGCGCTGGGCGGCAGTTCAATCCCGCCGGTGCAGTTCGCGCTGGTGTTCGTGGCGATGCGCCTGCTGGTGCCCGGTGCCGGGCAAATGGCAGCACTGGGGCAGGCCAGCCGAGCCAATCTGTGGCTGATCGCCTTTGTCGCCTATGGCGCGGTGCTGGCCTATATCGCCCCGCACCTTTTCGCCGGGCAGATCGAGGTAACACCGCTGCGTGGTCGAACCGAGGCACGGTACATCAGCACGCGCGCCTTCATCTATTCGACCAAGCCGCTGGCGTTTTCGGCGCAGAACATCACGACCTCAATCTATCTGATCGGTACCCTTTTCGCCGGCATCGCAGCCCATGTCGCATGCCAGCGCGACAGCGGGCGGGCGAAACTGGTGCGGACGATGGCCGTGGTGGGCATCCTGCATGCCCTGATCGGGTTCTTCAGCATTGCGGTGAAAGGCACCCCGGCGGAAGAGCTGCTGCTGATCTTCCGCAACGGCGCCTATGCCCAGCTGGACCACAGCTATCGCGGCTTTGTGCGGATGACGGGCATCTGGCCCGAAGCTTCGGGCTTTGCCAATTTTGCCGTGGTGTGGTTCGTGTTCGTGTTCGAATGCTGGCTGCGCCGGATCGATACGCGCTGGACCGGGACGGCGGCCATCGCCCTTGCGGGCGCGCTGGCGTTCAGCACGTCGAGCACAGCCTATGTCGGCTTGCCGCTTTACGCTTTGATGCTGGTGGCGCGGGGCTTGCTGTTTCCGGGAGCGCTGCGAGCGGACCGGGCGATGTGGATTGCGGCGGGGGCGCTTGCCTTTGTCGCCATCACCTGCGGCGTTATGCTGTGGCGACCGGTTTTTGCGACCGAATTCGTCGATCTGATCCGGCACATGACAATCGACAAGACCAATTCGCTTTCGGGCACGCAGCGCCGGTTCTGGGCGTGGCAGGGGATCGAGGCATTCCTTTACACCGGCGGCATCGGCATTGGCCCGGGCAGCTTCCGATCGTCCAGCCTGGCTACGGCGGTGCTGGGATCTACCGGCCTGATCGGCGCCGTGGCACTGACCGCGCATATCCTGAACGCGTTCAAGCCGCTGCGTTTTTCGACGTATGGCGCCACCGAAGACCCCGCATTGGGAACCGGTGCGGCGGCGGCGTGGGCCATGCTGATGGGGGTGATCGTTGCTTCGATTTCACTGCCCAGTTGCGACCCCGGCACCGATTTTGCCATTCTGGCCGGCGCGGCGCTGGCGTTGCGAACGCGGGCGGCAAAGCCGGTGGATGTCCGCCTGCACATGGCACAGACGTTCGCAATGGGGCCGAAGCCTCAGGCCGCCTGAAGGCGGGCCAGACCTCCACTTGGCGCTGCACTCCATATACCGAAGTGAGGTTGTCAACTCATCGAAATTGCCAGATTTTGAGATGCGTTGCATGATGCGCTCGGAGGCGTGATGCAGACGGACATGATCGAAGCGGTGGGAATTGATGAGAATGGATCGCTCTGGTTGAAGCCAGCGACAGCGACCTTTCCGTTCATCTATCGCGAAGCGATGGAGGTTCACTGGGATCCCCAACGTAGGTGCCTTTACGGCCCCAGGCCGCGCGAATGGCCTTATGCTGCCTGGTTCAGGCAGATCAGGGATGCTGCGCGAGAACAGGGTGTCGACCTAAGGCTTGACCGCACAACGTCGTGGACAAGGGTCGACCCGGAGTTGCGTCAGGCATTTGCGAAGGGGGGTTGAGGGCTCCCACTCCACAGCAGATAATACTTCAGCGTTTCCATGAACCTATGAGCTGACCGACCTCTAATGGTGCCTGATCGAGCCGCTGCTTTCCAACATGCCCTGGGGTGTTCTGCGCGCCGACGCCTCAGGCAGCCTGAGCGCGACCGCCCAGCATTGAAAGCCCACGATTGAGCGCGGGAAACACCGACCATGCCGCCAGCAACCAGCCCGCTCCGGCGCTGCCGGCCACCAGCACGATCGACCAGCCCTGCTGGATGCCCGCCCGACGCAACAGCGTATCGGCGAGCAAGGCCGCGCAAAAGCCTCCGAACAGGGGCACCAGCACCGCCCGCGCCGTTTCGCCCAGCGCGGTGCGATCATGCCGGGCCGTGCGCAAGGCCGCATGGGCCAGCGCCAAGGCGGCCAGTATCGCGACAACTGCAGAAGCCATAGCCGCCGCGCGGGGTCCGTATGGGGCAGCAAACAGCGTCAGGCCTGCGGTGGCGATAGCAGCGAGCCCCTGAATCGACAGAACGCGGCCATGCCGGTCGTTGACCACTAATGCCGATGACGCAACGGTCGCGACCAACCCTGCCATCCGTGCCACACAGAATACCGCTACGATCGGGCCAGCGGCCGCCCATGCCGGGCCGAGCGCCAGCGGAGCAATGCGATCCGCAAGCAAGGCCAGCACCGCCAGCGCCGGCCACGATAGCGCAGCGAACAGCGCCAGCAACCGCAGCCAGATCTCTGACCCGGCCTCTCCGCGCGAACGGGCGGCAGCCATGGTCGTGGTGGCAAGCAGGCCGGCTGGCTGATTGAACATGTCGGCCAGCGCGGTGACCATGCGGTTGCTCGCGCGGTATAGGCCCGCTGCGGCGGGGGAGAAGGCGATGCCCAGCAAAAGATCGCCGCTGTAATTGGCGAGAAAACCCACGACGACCGAGCCGTAGCGGCTGCGGGACCAGCGCAGAACCTCGCGCAATTCCGACCATTCCGGACGCGGCAAGCACGGCAGGACCAGCACAATCCGATAGGCGATGACGAACAGCGCGAGACGAAGGTACACTTGCGCCACGAGTGCCCACAGCCCGTAGCCGGCGATCAGCAAGGCGATGGCACCCAGACCGGATGCCACTTCGATGGCGACGGTCATCGCGTAATAGCGGCGGACCTGGCCCGATCGCAGCAGCATAGCCTCCAGCCAGCCGGCCAGCGCCGCCACCAATGTGGAAGGAGCGAGCGCCAGCATGACCGCGCCGACGCCCGTGCCCGCAAAGAGCAGCGGGGCGGCAATTCCCAACGCGACCAGCAAAGCGCACCAACCGCCAGCGACCACTCCATTCGCCGCGAGGCAGGCGCTGGCGACCGGGACCGCCCGCGCTTCGGGTGCCTTGAGCAGATATTCGAAAGGTCCCGTGTAAAGCATCGTACGCGAAAGTGTGATGAACGCGGCCGCGATGGCGAAAACGCCAAAGTCCGCCGGTTGCAACATGCGAGTGGCGAAAAGGGTAACGACGACCAGCGCCAACTGGTTGCTGACGCGCGCGGCCATGGCAACAGCAGCGGTGATCGTTCCGCCATGCAGGAACCTCGGCCGGCGTAGTTTCATGCCGCGCGCGCGAGTTCGCGCAAGTGACCCAGCAAGGTCCGCCCTGCAGCCGCCCAGGTATAGCGCTTTGCCCGTGCGAACCCGGCGGCCACCATTTTCGCCCTCAGCCCGCTAATCTTCAAAGCTGCGATGCTCGAACGCCATGCGGCGGGATCGTCCGGTCCTGCCGTCAGCGCCGCATCGCCGCACACTTCGGGCATCGCGCCACAGGGAGCGACGATGGCGGGGCAGCCGCACAACATCGCCTCCACTGGCGGTAATCCGAAACCTTCGGTGCGCGAGGGGAACAGTAAGGCGTGGGCACCTTCATACAGGGCACGCAGGGCTGCATCGTCGCAGGGCCCTGCGAACACCGTGTCGGCCGGCGGCGAAAGGCCGGCCTTTTCCAGCGCTGCGCGATCCGGCCCCACAATCACCAGCCGCAAGGGCGCAAGCGCACCGCCGGCAAAGGCATCGAACACTACGTGGTTGTTCTTGTAGGCTTTGCCACTGCCGAACATCAGTGCGTAGCCGCGGGGGTTCAGACCCAACCGAGCGAGCGCAGCGTCATCCGCGGGCACTTCCAGCACATGATCCGCGCCGTTGTAGAGCACTTGCGCCCCGCCCCGCCCCACGACGCCGCGCATGGCGAGATCGTCGCGCGAATAGCCCGATACGGTGAGCACCCTGGCGCTGCTGCGCGCCATCAGCGGGGTGAGCAGGCGATAGCCCATGCGCTGCCGCCACGGATAGGAACTGTCCGCCCGGCAGAATTGCGCATCGTGGAGCATGGTCAGCTTGGGCCGATGGGCAATCGGTGCGAGGTTGGCGAGATTGACCAGCAGCGACCCAGCAGCAAGGCGCGGCAGGCGCAATTGCTCCCAAGCCTGCCCGGCCGGCCGATCATCTTCCACCACAGCGACCGAATCGAGCGCGATCCTGCCTGCGCAGCCGCGCGGGACGATCAGCGTGCACGATGGATCGTCGCCACCGGGGCGCTCGACCAGCAAGGCATCGACCTCGCGCAGCAAGCGTGCGGCGACCCGGTGAACTCCGTTCATCCCGCCTGCCAGAAACTTTCCGTTGAACACGACCCGGCGCACGGGGTTACATCCGCTCTACCCGGCGCGGATCGAGCCGACCGAGCAGCAGGTCGCCAAAGGCGCGCATATTGCCCGAAAGGCGTCCTGCACGGTCGATATGCGGTTCGGGAAACAGCGCACGTGCGGCATTGGCGGCGATATTGCGCCACAGCAGCCGGCGGCCCAGCCAGCGCGGCATCGTGCCCTTGCGCCGCAGGTACACGATGTTCGCCACTTGCGAATAACCCAACCGCGTGCCTGACGTTCGGCCACCGCGCACGCCCAGATGCACACCGGTGACCAGCCCGGTCGAGACAAGCCGACCGCAACGCGCCAGCCGGTAGGTGAAATCCACGTCTTCCTGCCAGCCATAGAGCGGCAGCGCCTCGTCGAACCGCATGTCCTGCACTTGCGCCATGCGCAGCGCCATGTTGCATCCGTACAGCGCCTCGCGATTTTCGATGACCGGATCCAGCAGGTGCGCGCGGTCATCGATCAGTTGCAGGGCCTGCTCGATGGTGTAGCCGCCATGCCGCACACCGTCTGCGACGAGGTGGCCCGTCACACCCGCGATGGCGGGATCGCCGGCGAACAAGGCTTCGACCGCCGCCACATAGCCGGGTGCCATGATGAAATCGTCGTCGAGGAACAGGACCACGTCGGTGCGCCCCGCCAGCAGATCGAGCGCGCGATTGCGCTGGCGGCACAGGCCCTTGGCGGAAATCGCAACTTCGGGGCCCAGCGGACTTTCCCGCACCGATCCGACGTCAGCCTCGGACGGGGCCACGATGATCACGCCATCCACCTCGCGCGTCTGCATGGCGATTTGGTCCACCGTTCGGCGGAGAAGATCGGGCCGGCCGAGCGTGGCGATGGCGACATGGATGCGTAGCATGGGCAGCGTTGTACCTGCCCGCCCCGCCCGCTCCCATGCCCGTTGCCTCCGAACTCGACCCACTGGCGCAAGACATGCACCGCACCGGTGCTACACAGGGATGATGTCGTCCAAAGGCCTGTCTCGATGAGCGCGCGCGCGCCGGAAATCGTCATCAACGGCCGGTTCCTGATGCAGCCCGTTACCGGAGTGCAGCGGGTGGCCCGCGAACTGGTGCGCGCGCTAGATCACCTGATCGACGCCGAAGCGCGCCCGGTGCGCCTGCGACTGGTGTGTGAGCCGGGGGCCGATCTTGCCGATCTCGACCTGCGCGTGACCACAGTGGAACGTGCCGGCGGCGCTTCCGGCCATCTGTGGGAACAGTGTGTGCTGCCGCGCAGGGTGCGGGGCGGCCATTTGCTGTGCCTGGGCAATACCGCTCCGCTTGTCGCGCTCTATGCCGCTCATCCGACCACGGTAATGATCCACGATCTTTCGTATCGCCAGTTTCCCAAAGCCTACCGGCGGCACTACCGGCTCGGTCACCGGCTGATGCTGCCCTTTCTGCTGCGTCGTGCTCACACTATCCTGACGGTGTCGGAAACCGAAAAGGCCGTGCTGGGCAGTCTGCGCCCCGCCGCGCTGAAGCGGATTCGCGTAACACCCAACGGCGGCTGGCGTGATGGCGCGGTCGAGGCGCGCAACGCGGACGTCGGCACCGGTTACGTGCTCTATGTCGGCTCGTTGTCACAACGCAAGAACATCCACGGCGTCCTTGCGGTCGCGGTGCGGCTGGCGCGGGAGGACGGCATCGCCACCGTGCTGGTCGGCGGGACGAGCGACATCCTCTCGCCCATTGCATCGGCCATTCCTGAAGATGTGCGGCACCTGGTCCGCTTCGCCGGACCGGTCACCGATCTGCTGGAACTGGCCGAGCTTTACCGCAATGCCGGTTGCTTGCTGTTTCCCTCACTCTACGAGGCAAGCCCCCTTCCGCCGATCGAGGCCATGAGCTTTGGTTGCCCAGTCGTCGTTTCTGCGATTCCGGCGATGACCGAGCGCTGCGCGGCCGCAGCGATCTATTGCGACCCGGACGACATCGACGACATGGTAACGGCCGTGCGACGCGCCATCCGTGATCGCGCGGGGATTGCCGAACAGATCGAACGTGCATATCGTCATGCACGGCGCATGTCGTGGCGCGATCAGGCGGAAGCGGTGCTTGCTGCACTTGCTGGCCAACCGGTCGCTCGCGGCACGCTCCCGTGTGAAGTGGCACAGACGGTTCGGGAACCGGAGTTGGCCGTTTTGCATTGATAGAACGAAATATAAATCCGCAGATGGCAAACATTGCGGGGAAGAAAAGGGCGCGAGGATGATGAACAGGAAGTGGAGCGATTCGTCGCCCGGATATCAGGGAGCGCCCGATGCAAAAGGGTTGGATACGGCGCGCGGACTGATCATCGGTCTAGCCCTGAGCCAGGTCTTCTGGATTGCGCTGGCTTTCCTCATCTTTTGACTAGCCGCAGTTTTTTGCAAGGTAAGCTGAGGCGGCTGACGAATCAGCACGCCCCTCGTCCGCGCAGTACACTGGGCACCGTCAGGGCGAGGATACGCACATTAAGCATCAACGACCGCGAGCGCGCATAAGTCAGGTCGAAAGCGACGCGGCGGCGATAGGATGTCTCCGCGTCGCGCTGCACTTGCCACAATCCGGTCACACCCGGCGGCACACTGCAATAAGCAGCGAAATGGCGACCATACCTGCCAACTTCGCTTTCCACGATAGGCCGTGGCCCGACGAGGCTCATGTCCCCGCGCAGCACGTTGAACAACTGGGGCAATTCGTCGAGGCTGGTGCGCCGCAGGATATTGCCGACCGCAGTGATGCGCGGATCGCGACGTAGTTTCTGCGTGCGCTCCCATTCGTCACGCGCTTCGGGATCGCTTTCCAGCAGCGCCTTCAGCCGAACGTCTGCGTCCGTGCTCATTGATCGGAACTTCAGGCAATGAAATGGCCTGGCGCCTTCGCCCAACCGGCGGTGAGCGAACAGTACCGGCCCCCGGTCGCTGATCCGGATGGCGATCGCAATGGCGATCATTACCGGCATCGCCACTAGCAGCGCCAGCAGCGCTATGCCGATATCGAGCCAGCGGATCGCCCGCCTGTCTATCGCAGAACCGCCCCAGCCGGGGCCCTCGATGCGATAGACGATGGCTGTGGCATCATCCCAGGTCGTCGCCGTGAAGGGCATCAGCTCGGTCACCGCAGGATCTCCGTCGAAGCTTTTCCACCAGGGCGGCACACCTTCACGAAGGCAGCGCCAACACCATGATGGTCTGGACGACGGATGCGGTCAGCGCCCGATAGCGCCGAGACGGTTCATTAACCCTAACGTGTGAGCGCGCGGTAACGCTCTATCGCAAAAGTCCCACGCCCCACAGGATCACACCCCACATCGCAGCCGAAGCGGCGAGCGGAAAACCAAGCCGGAACCAGCCGGGATAGCGGTCATCGGCCAATGGCGGTGCGAGTTCCTCGAACACCGAAAGACCGGACTGGAGGTGGTGGACCGGCGACGCGACAAAAAGATCATCGTGCTCCGCAAGCCGCGGTGCAGCATGGTTTTCCGGCTCTGGCGCGGGAATATAGCGAAACTTGGCGAGCGGCATTGTGGACCTCCGCCGCAAGGATAACCGGGCTGTGTTAACCCGCGCGAAGGACGCGCTACGCAGGATTGCGGATGAGCCTCCACCGAGCGTCCACCCTGATGATACCGCACCGCAACATTGGCTTCATTCCGGAGCAGATTAGCCGCGCAGGGCGCTGTCGACCGGCTCTCCATCGACCGGATAGCCCGCATCGGACGGGATTAGCAGCCATTCGCGGCCGTCGCGCACGCCTACGCGGGGCGAGATGGTGACGATTTCGGTTTCTTCGGCATGGCGGCGGCACGATTCGAAATCCGGCCACATCGCCAGCCGTTCCAGATTGCGCCGCGTGGGGAAAATCAGCTTGATCCGTCCATCGTCCGCCAGATCGAGCGCCTCGCGCGCACTTGCCCAAAACAGGTGGCGGTTTTCTGTGGCATCAACGACCAGATCGACCGACCCGCTGCCCAGATCCGCCAGATAGAAGCGCGTGTCGAAAGCGCGGATCCGCGTGTGGCGGGGCAACCAGCGCGCAAATGCGGTCAGCGACGCAAGGTCCAGCGTCCACCCGAAGCGATCCAGCACGACCCCGAGTTCGCCCACATCAAGCAGCATGCGCCGTGCCTCGGCTGCGGTCGCCGCAGTGACGGTTCCTTTGACACCGAGGACCAGCCCGGTTTCCTCCAGCGTCTCCCGAACCGCAGCAATGCGCGCGGCGGCGTCTTCCGGTTCCAGCGCGGCGCCGATGCGAGCGGCGAGCGTGTGATCGGCGGGATCGACCTTGCCGCCCGGAAAGACGGTCGCGCCGCCAGCGAACGCCAGGCTACCGGCACGTTCGACCAGCAACAGCTGCGCCGGGGCACCAGACCGGCCATGACGGAAAATGACCAGGGTTGCAGCGGGCACAACCGTTTGGGCCATTTCCTCGGCGGGAACGCGATCGATCTCTTCCATTGGACAACCATGGCGGGTTCGACAAAGCATGCCAACCCATTCTGCCATGGCCGCCTGTCGAACTACTTTACAAAGGATAGGTCGCCACAGAAGCAAACGATGAGCCGGGCCGCGCATTTGCAGCGAATTTCGCGTTTGGCACACCCCATGCATAGTAGTTTTTGTCCCGAAGATGTCTTCTTCATGAGGCGGAGCCCACCCCCCGGTCTCCTGGCTCCGCCTCTCCCGGGACCTTCCCGCACCGACATCGAAAACGGCCAGCCCCCCGGCTATCGCATACGAAAAACGCGGCCCCGAGTGTTCGGAGCCGCGCCTGAATTTCGCATCGTATTCGAATCAGATTATTCGGCGGCCTTGACCTCGGCCTCTTCCATCAACTGATGCAGTTCACCCGCCTGGAACATCTCCATCATGATGTCCGATCCACCGACGAATTCGCCTTTGACGTAAAGCTGGGGAATGGTTGGCCAGTCCGAATAGGCCTTGATGCCCTGCCGGATTTCCTGATCCTGCAACACGTCGACCGATGCATACTCTACGCCGAGATGCTCCAGGATGGCGATGGCCTTGCTGGAAAAGCCGCACTGGGGAAACAGCGGCGTGCCCTTCATGAACAGGACAACATCGTTGCCGGTGACGATTTCGGAAATGCGCTGATCGCTGGACATGGTAACCAAAATTCCTGTTGCGCCGGATCTGGCCAGCAACTTTCCGGCCATGACCCGGTCGGGTCAAAGCCTTAGTTGGGTGTGGCGGTCGTCAGTTGCAAGGCGTGGAGCACGCCACCCATCCGCCCGCCGAGCGCTGCATAGACGGCCTTGTGCTGAGCGACGCGATTCATGCCTGCGAACGACGACGAAACGACGTGGGCAGCAAAATGATCGCCGTCGCCGGCAAGATCGGTGATCGCCACCTCCGCATCGGGCAATGCCGCCTTGATCATTGCCTCGATCTCGGCTGCCTGCATCGCCATCAGACTTCGCCCATCAACTGCCGGCGCGCTTCTACTGCCTTGGCATCGAGAGCGGTACGGATCTCACCCTCGTCGATATCGATACCGGCAGAAATCAGGTCGCCCAGCAGCTTGCGGATCACGTCCTCATCACCGGCTTCCTCGAATTCAGCCTGCACGACCGACTTGGCATAGCCTTCGGTTTCGGCGGCATCGAGGCCCATGCGTTCGGCAGCCCAAACGCCCAGCAGGCGGTTGCGGCGAGCCTGAATGCGGAACATCATTTCCCCGTCGCGTGCAAACTTGGCTTCTTCCGCTCTCTCGCGATCATCGAACGTCGTCATGGCACGGTTCCCTTTTGCGGTTTCGTTCGCGGATAATCACGCGACGGCCACCCCGCAAGGGGACGTGCGCAGCTTTTCACGCTCATGTCACGCAAAAGGGGCTCAGGGCGACGGTTTCGCCTTCTAACGGCCCAGCGACAGCCCCGTCCAGCGCGCCAGGAAGGCCAGCACGTCAGCTCCGCCGGCAATCACTTTGTCCACCGGCTTGCCCGATCCGTGGCCCGCCTTCGTCTCCACGCGCAACAAGTGCGGCCGGTCGCCGATCGGCGCGGCCTGCAGCGCGGCCACGTATTTGAAGCTGTGCGCGGGCACCACGCGGTCATCGCTGTCCGCCGTGGTCACCAGAATCGCAGGGTAGTTGCCGGCGTGCACGTTGTGATAGGGCGAATAGGCGCGCAGGACCTTCCAGTCCGCCTCGCGCTCCGGGCTGCCATAATCGTCGGTCCAGAACCGGCCCGAGGTGAACCGGTCGAACCGCAGCATGTCCATCACGCCCACATCGGGGTTGGCGGCCGCGAACAGGTCCGGGCGCTGGTTCACCACCGCACCGACCATCATGCCGCCATTCGATCCCCCCTGCACCGCCAGCCCGCCCTTGGGCGTCACACCTTCGCGGATCAGGTATTCCCCCGCGGCGATAAAATCATCAAAGCTGTTTTGCTTGCGATCCAGCCGACCGGCATCGTACCAATCGCGCCCGAACTCGCCGCCGCCACGGATGTTGGCCAGCGCGAACACACCGCCAGCTTCCAGCCAGGCCATGCGCACCGGCGAATACCCAGGGGTCAGCGAAATGTCGAACCCGCCATAGCCATAAAGCAGTGTCGGCGCAGGCTTATTCGATGATGCCAGCGATCGCTTGCGGACAAGGTACATCGGCACTTTTGTGCCATCGCGCGAAGGATAGGTTCGTTGTTCGACCAAAAAGTCCGCTGGGTTGAACGCCAACTTCGGCACCGCGAACGGCGTGGCCTCGCCGCTGCGCATATCGAGCCGGAAGATCGCCGGCGGCTGGTTGAAGCTTGAAAACTGATAGAACGTTTCCGGATCGCCGGGCCGCCCGGCAAAGCCGCTCGCAGATCCGATGCTGCTAAGCGATATTGCAGGGCCGGGGCGGCCACGCATGTCGACAAACACC
Organism: Novosphingobium sp.; assembly: GCA_027311705.1. Classification (GTDB taxonomy): domain Bacteria; phylum Pseudomonadota; class Alphaproteobacteria; order Sphingomonadales; family Sphingomonadaceae; genus Novosphingobium. Next base: position 19,406 of record DAICYJ010000103.1, read on the forward strand.
GCGCTGCTGCTGCCGTTTTCCAGATATGACAGGATGATCCGGTCGCCCACCATGCGCCCGGCCGTCAGCGTTTGCGCGCTTTCCGGCACGACCGTTTTCATCGCACCCTTGCGCCCAAGATCTACCTGCAGCAGGCGATAATGCGGTGCGCCATCGTTGGTGATGAACAACAGGCGGTTGCCGATCCCGTCAACCAGCTTCCAGTCGTGCGCCATGCCCGGCACCAGCGGAATTGGAACCCATGCGGCCGAATAACCCTTCATGGCGGCGCCAAGGTCAACAACATGTACCGCACGTGCCGGCAAGGTGCTGGCCTCGCTGGTGATGACGGCCCAACGACCATCCGACGTGACGACCGCCTTGTGGCCCCATTCGCGGTGGTCGGGCGTGGCGAAGACCAATTGATCCTCGGCTTGCGGAGTGCCGACACGGTGGAACCAGATGGCCTTGTCGAAAGATGGTGCTGAAGTTTGCTGCTGCGCAGAAGGCGCGGGGAAGCGGGAGTAGAAGAAGCCCTTGTCGCCCACCCAGCCGATGTTGGTGTCGTTCACCCAGTCCAGCCGGTCCTCCAGGACAGCACCATCGCGCACGTTCACCACGCGCACGCTGCGCCAGTCGCTGCCGCCCTGCTGGACACTGTAGGCCAGCCAGCGGCCGGTGGGCGACGGCGCCCAGTCATCGAGCGCGGAGGTGCCATCGGCGGACCAGCTGTTAGGATCGAGCAGCAGGCGCTGCGTTCCTTTCAAGCCTTCGCGGACATAGAGCGCGGGCTGGTTCTGGAGGCCGGTGTTGCGCAAGTAAAAGTAGCTGTGACCGCCCTTTCGCGGCAGGCTGAACCGTTCGTAATCGTAGAGCGCGCGGATGCGGCCGGCGATCGCATCGCGGCCGGGCAGCCCTGCGAGGTAGCTGGCGCTGGCGGCGTTCTGGGATGCGACCCAGCCTGAAACTTCCGGGCTGGATCGCGCGTCTGCTTCGAGCCAGCGATAAGGATCGGCGATGTCCTGACCGAAACGGTGCTCCACCAAAGCATCGCGGCGCGTAGCGGGATAGGCCGGACGTGGTTGGACGTAGGACGTGCCAGAGTGTGTAACGGCCGGCTCATGCAGAACCGTGTCGTCTGTTGCGCCATCGTTGGCACGGGTCTGGGCAGCGGACAGCAGAACGCACGCCGTGCATGCCAGCACCCCCAGGTTCAGTGTGTTCCTTCTCCGCATATTCATATCGTTATGCCGTGCTTATAGCACCGCCTGACGCGAGAATGCAGCGAAAACCGTGTTCAATCAGAATGTTGCGTCGCACAAACGAGAAACGGGCGGAAGCCCTGCGGCTCCGCCCGTATCCTGTGCGCTTGCGAAGGTTCGCGAATTACGCGGCTTCGTACTCGTCTTCATCGGCGGTGTAGACCGGACCCGAATCCTGGCCCTTGGCCGAGGTATCGCGGTCGACCAGTTCGATCACGGCGATCGGTGCAGCGTCCGAAGCGCGGAAGCCAGCCTTGATGATGCGGGTGTAGCCACCGGCGCGGTCCGCATAGCGGGCGGCCAGGGTATCGAACAGCTTCACCAGCTGCGCATCGTCAAGCAGACGAGCGTGAGCGAGGCGGCGGTTCGAAAGGCCGCCGTGCTTGGCCAGCGTGATCAGCTTTTCGACGTAAGGACGCAGTTCCTTGGCCTTGGGAACCGTGGTGGTGATCTGTTCGTGCTTGATCAGCGCGGCGGCCATGTTGCGAAGCAGGGCGATACGGTGGGCCGAGGTCCGTCCCAGCTTACGCTGGCCGAGTCTATGACGCATGTTCTATTCTCCGTTCGTAGGGGGCCCGTATCAGGTAGCCCGATCCAGGCGGCTTTCAGGGTTGCCGCCCAAAACCCGAACGGGGCACCCGTGAGGATGCCCCGCTTGTTCGTGTCAGCCCAAAAGCTCTTGCTCGAGCTTCTTGGCCATTTCCTCGATGTTTTCCGGCGGCCAGCCGGGGATGTCCATGCCGAGGCGCAGACCCATCGACGAGAGCACTTCCTTGATCTCGTTGAGCGACTTGCGGCCGAAGTTCGGCGTACGGAGCATCTCGGCCTCGGTCTTCTGGACCAGGTCGCCGATGTAGATGATGTTGTCGTTCTTGAGGCAGTTGGCTGAACGGACCGACAGTTCCAACTCGTCGACCTTCTTGAGAAGGTAACGGTTGAGCTGGTTGGCGTCGCTCTCTTCCGGCGTGTGCGTCGTGACGCCGCCAGCCATCGCAGGCGCGTGGCCCGTGGGAAGCTGGTCGTCGAAGTGGACGAACAGGCTCAGCTGGTCCTGAAGGATGCGGGCGGCATAAGCCACCGCGTCTTCCGGGGTCACCGTACCGTCGGTTTCGACGGTGAGGTTGAGCTTGTCGTAATCCAGTTCCTGGCCGATGCGCGCGTTGTCGACCTTGTACGAAACCTGACGGACCGGCGAGTAGAGCGAATCGATCGGGATCAGGCCGATCGGCGCGTCCACCGGACGGTTCGACACGGCGGGGACATAGCCCTTGCCGCTGTCTGCGGTCAGTTCCATGTTGAAGGTCGCGCCCTCATCGAGGTGGCAGATCACGAGGTCCTTGTTGAGGACTTCGATATCGCCGGTGACCGCGATGTCACCCGCCTTCACTTCACCGGGACCGGTGGCGGAAAGCTGGAGACGCTTGGGGCCTTCGCCCTGCATCTTCAGCGCGATCTGCTTCACGTTCAGCACGATGTCGGTCACGTCTTCACGCACGCCGGCCAGCGACGAGAATTCGTGGAGCACGTTTTCGATCTTGATCGAGGTAACCGCTGCGCCCTGCAGCGAAGACAACAGCACGCGACGCAGCGCGTTGCCGAGGGTGAGACCGAAGCCACGTTCCAGCGGTTCGGCGACAAACGTCGCACGGCGCTTCGGATCGTTGCCGGGCTTGATCTCGAGGTTGTTGGGCTTCTTCAGTTCCTGCCAGTTCTTGATGTTGACAGTCATGGAATTCCCCTAGGTTTTTCGGAGAGTGCCGGACGTCGGCTGAGGGCAGCCGCGCCCGGTCAAGGTATTGGGTGAGCGGTGAAACGGCCCCTATCGGGATACCGGCGCACCACTCACCAAAAGGCAGGGGTCAAACGCGACGGCGCTTCGACGGACGAACGCCGTTGTGCGGGATCGGCGTCACATCGCGGATTGCGGTGATCGTGAAACCGACAGCCTGAAGCGCGCGCAGTGCGCTTTCGCGGCCCGAACCGGGACCCTTCACTTCGACTTCGAGGGTGCGGACGCCGTGTTCGGCGGCCTTCTTGCCGGCGTCGTCCGCAGCCACCTGAGCGGCGTACGGCGTCGACTTGCGGCTACCCTTGAAGCCCATCATGCCGGCAGACGACCACGAAATGGCGTTGCCCTGAGCATCGGTGATGGTGATCATGGTATTGTTAAAGCTGGCATTAACGTGCGCAACACCACTGGTGATGTTCTTGCGCTCCCGCTTTTTAATGCGCTGAGGTTCGCGAGCCATTGAACTGAATCCTGTCGAAAAACGGAAGGAAAAGGCAGTACCTGAAAGGCAGCCTTACTTCTTCTTGCCGGCGATCGGCTTAGCCTTGCCCTTGCGGGTGCGAGCGTTCGTGTGGGTGCGCTGGCCGCGGACCGGAAGGCCCTTGCGGTGACGCAAGCCACGATAGCAGGCGAGATCCATCAGACGCTTGATGTTCATCGCGACTTCGCGGCGAAGATCGCCTTCGACGGTAAACTGAGCGTCGATCGCTTCGCGGATCTGGAGCACTTCGGCGTCCGAGAGATCCTGAATGCGACGGCTTTCATCGATACCCAGCTTTGCAGCAATGTCCTTGGCGGACTTGGGACCGATACCGTGAATGTAGGTAAGCGCGATGATCACGCGCTTGTTGGTGGGGAGATTTACCCCGGCAATACGAGCCACTTGTTTCTCCGTTTTGCTCCACAGGGTCGAATGACTTGACCAACCAAGGCCGAGTCGAACCCTATCTCATAGCGAAACACCCGATAAGAAACGGCGGAAAACCAAGCCAGCGCAACATGTTGCCCTGCCTGACCATCTACCCTTCCGGTTTCGAGTGAAAGGCGCGGATAAGTGGTTTCGCCGCTGGCGTCAACCACAAAGCAGCAGGAACGCGCCGCCGCCGCCCGGCAAGGGCGCGGTTCGATGTATGGTGTTTGCCCTTATACCGGACTTGCGCGGCAAGGTCAAAGCCGGGGCGACGCGGGGTGGCGGCCCCCTGCCCCGGACGGGCGCTATCTGTTTCGATCTGCCGCCGTTTCCAACTAAGTTGACACAGTTGACACGGTCCTGGGAGAAAACTCCGAGAGGTATCCCGATGCTGGAAATGCGCCGGATTGCCTCACGATTTCAAGGAGCGAGCGGCATTGTTCCAGATCCGGGCGATGTAGGACAGGGCGAATTGCGGGCGCACCCGGCCTAGCCATCCGCGTTGTCGAACTTCCTCACTTCGATGGCAGACTCATCGAAATTGTCTAGCAAGCGCGCATTGATGCCCATCCTGCCGAAATTTTCGCCCAAAGTCTGCCAGTGGGTGCCGCAGCCGCAGACCGGGCAATGGTGGATGCCAATCATGCAATCGCCCCAGACATACGCGGTCGTCTCGCCGGAAATGCGCACCTGTTCGGGCGGGTAATAGGCGACACGCCATGCCAGACGGCGACAGAGCGAGCAGTTGCAGTCTGCCACCCACGCGGGCGCGCTTGGCAGTTCTATCCGCACCTTGCCGCAATGGCAGCTTCCGTGGCAGCTTCCCTGAATGGCCATGCGACTTTGTATTTCGCTTTCCGCGTGGCCGCAATCGGATCGTCCCACGCGAAAGGGACGCCTCTCGCGAAGCGCCCCTTTCTGTTAGCCAGTGGATGCCCTTCCACCAGCTGCGCTGGTCCCCTCCCCGGTTCGGGGAGGAATGGAGTTACACTACGCCGAAGGCCAGCATGGCGTCGGCGACCTTTTTGAAGCCGGCGATGTTCGCGCCCTTCACATAGTCGATGTAGCCACCGCCCTGATCGCCATAGGCCTGGCAGCTGGTGTGGATGCCCGCCATGATGTCCTTGAGCATCTGCTGCAGTTCTTCTTCCTTCCACGCGCGGCGTCCGGAGTTCTGGCTCATTTCAAGGCCGGACACCGCGACACCGCCGGCGTTGGACGCCTTGCCCGGCGCGTAGAGGATCCTGGCCGCCTTGAACACGTGCACGCCTTCGAGATTGGTCGGCATGTTGGCACCTTCGGACACGGCGATGCAGCCGTTTGCAACCAGCGCGCGGGCATCGTCACCCAGCAGTTCGTTCTGCGTGGCGCAAGGCAGCGCGACATCGCAGGGTACGTGCCACGGGGTTTTTCCGGCGTGGAATGTCGCGCTCTTGAACTCCTCGCAATATTCCTCGATCCGCCCGCGACGGTGGGTCTTGTGGGTTTTGACCCAGTCGATCTTTTCCTGGGTGATGCCATCCGGATCGTGGATGTAGCCGCCCGAATCCGACAGGGTCAGCACCTTGCCGCCCAGTTGCACGATCTTTTCGGCCGCATGGGTAGCCACGTTGCCCGACCCGGAAATGACGGCCGTCTTGCCGATCAGATCCTGCCCCTTCATCGCCAGCATGTTGGAGAGGAAATAGACCGCGCCATAGCCGGTCGCCTCGGTACGGATCAGCGAGCCGCCCCATTCGAGGCCCTTGCCGGTGAGGACGCCGGTGAAGTTGTTGGTGATGCGCTTGTACTGGCCGAACATGAAACCGATTTCGCGGCCACCGACGCCGATGTCGCCCGCCGGAACGTCGATGTCCGCGCCGATGTGACGGTAGAGTTCGGTCATGAATGACTGGCAGAAGCGCATGATTTCGCGCACGCTCTTGCCCTTGGGGTTGAAGTTCGAGCCGCCCTTGCCGCCGCCCATTGGCAGGCCGGTGAGCGCGTTCTTGAAGGTCTGCTCGAAGGCGAGAAACTTCAGCACGCTTTCCGTGACCGAGGGGTGGAAGCGGATGCCGCCCTTGTAGGGACCGATCGCATTGTTGTTCTGCACGCGCCAACCGCGTTGCACGCGGACGTTGCCGTTGTCGTCTTCCCAGCAGACACGGAACGACACCACGCGATCGGGCTCCGCGATGCGGCGCAGGATCTGCTGCGAGTGGTAGGCTTCCTTGTCCTGGATGAAATCGAAGATGTCTTCGGCAACTTCCTGCACCGCCTGAACGAATTCGGGCTGATGCGGATTGCGCTTGTTCACGCCTTCCATGAACGTCGGCAGGTCGACATGATCGGAAACGGCCACAGCATTCTCCCCCAGTTCGGAGCGTGGTCGCTCCGGGTTGATGATGCGGCCCGTGCGAGCGCCCGGAAGGCTGCGTGGCCCGCCGAGTCGCTCATTTCATGTGCGAAGGTTTAGCGGGTTTTATCTGGTGGGAAAGTGCGGTCTGTCGCTTGTTACGGCGAAGTTCCGCCCAGTGCAGCATCGAATGCAGCATTGGCATCGCTGTGATCGGAATCGATGGCAGGCACGGCAGGTTTTGGCGCGGCCTTGGCTGCCGGTTTGACCACCGGTTTTGGAGCGGGCTTGGATGCCGCTGTGGTCGTGGCCTTTGTCGCTGGCGTGGCGGGCGCCTTTGTCGGGGTAGCAGGCACCTTTGTCGGCGTGGCAGGCCGGGCCAATGGCTTGGCCACCGGCTTTGCGGAAACGGGCTTGAGCCTTGAGACCACGGGAACATCCTCGCGTGGAGGGGCGCGGGTTTCGTCGACCGGCAGCGAGTACGTCGAACCCGTCGCCGGGAGCGGCGATGCAGCGGACGATGCTGGCGCAACCGGCGGTTCCGTTACCGGCGCGGCGGCGAGGACCGGACCAAGCTTTTCGGCGAGGCCGGCGATCTGGCCCGACAGCATGCGATCCACGGCGGGCGCAATGTCGTTCACGTTATAGCGCATGAAGCCGCCGACGACGTATTCCCACAGGATGCGGCTGCCCTTTTCGGTGGGCTTCACGGTCATCGTCAGCGAACCGAGCAGCGCCTCGCTTTGCAGCGGACCGAGCGCGCCCGTGAGGCGGATGGCGCGTTGCGGTTCGACATAGACGACGCGCAAATGCTGGACGCCGCCGGCCGGCTGGCCCTTGGGCGCATCCTTCGACACGGGCAGCTTTTCGCAGAAGCAGCCGCCGGGCACCGGATCGAGCGTGAGGTTGGCGGCGTCACCCGAAAAAGTGTGCTGGCTGGACCACCACGACGCGGGATTGACCAGTTTGCGCCAAGTTTCGGCGGGCGGCGTGGTGACTTCGGCAGCGACGCGGATGACGAACCCGGCATCGGACTTCGACACGACTTCGGCCTGCGCAGGCACGGCGGCCAGCAAAAGGAGTATCCCCGCACCGGCATGACTCCATGACCGCATGCACTGCCCCCTTTTTTTGCCCCGACGCGCCGACGACCGGCGCGTGCGCATGTTACGACAGAATGACTTCGATTGCAGCCGATACATCGTCCATATCGGCCATCCCATCGACACGGGCGACAATGCCGCGCGCTTCATAAAGCGGCAGGATCGGCGCGGTCTTGGCGCGGTACTCGGCCATGCGCGTGCGCACGGTTTCCTCGTTGTCGTCCGGGCGGCGCTTGAACTCGTGACCGCCGCACTTGTCGCAGGTGCCTGCAACCTTGGGCTGCTCGAACGTGTCGTGATAACCCTTGCCGCACGTGGCGCAGGTGAAGCGGCCGGTGATGCGTTCGACGAGCGCGTCCTCGTTGACGTCCAACTCGATCACATGGTCGAGTTGGCGGCCGCGGCTGGCGAGAATGCCGTCGAGAGATTCTGCCTGCGGTGCCGTGCGCGGATAGCCGTCGAAGATCGCGCCCTGGTCTGCCGGCATGGCATCGAGTTCATCGCCGATCAGCGCCGAAACGATCTCGTCCGACACGAGCTGACCCGCGTCCATCACGGCCTTGGCCTTCAGCCCGACCGGCGTGCCGGCCTTGACCGCAGCGCGCAGCATGTCGCCGGTGGAAAGCTGCTTCATGCCGTGCCGTTCGACAAGACGCTGGGCTTGGGTGCCCTTGCCCGCGCCCGGAGGCCCCAACAGGATGATGTTCACTCTGGCTGTCCCCCATTCGCGACCTTTGGCGCTTAGCGCGTCCGGCCCTTCAACTTCGCTTTCTTGATCAGATCGCCATACTGGTGCGCCAGCAGGTGCGACTGGATCTGGGTAATCGTATCCACCGTGACGTTCACCACGATCAGCAGGCTGGTGCCACCGAAGAACAGCGTGCCGATGCCCGTTTCGGCCATGATCCATTCCGGAATGACGCAGACCGTGGTGATGTACGCCGCGCCGAGCACGGTAATGCGCGTGAGCACGTAATCGAGATAGGTCGCGGTGTTCTTGCCCGGACGGATGCCGGGAATGAAGCCGCCATTGCGCTTCAGGTTGTCCGCCGTCTCTTCAGGATTGAACACCACGGCGGTGTAGAAGAAGCTGAAGAAGATGATACCGAGCGCATAGAGCAGCATGTACAGCGGCTTGCCATGACCAAGG
>DAICYJ010000032.1 GCA_027311705.1 Novosphingobium sp.
CCACCAGATGACCGACGCCGAGTTCGACGCTGCCCTCGGCGCTGCAATCGACGAAATCTTCGCAGGATCGACAGAAAAGAACCTTGTCGCTGCATAAGGCTTCCGTTTGAGAGGACGGCAAAGGCACGCCCCGCCACCAGCACAGCTGGGGCGGGGCGTTTTATTTTGGCGAAGAGTTTGACCGAGGCCGAAAGAATGTTTCGCGCAGAGACCGCGAAGGACGCAGAGACGCAGAGATGGAGCGTTTGGCCGTAAGGCCATCTCTCACTCTCGTCCTTGCGAAAAACGCAGCGGCTGAATTCGTGAAGCGGCTCCGCCGCAGCCACAACCTCTCTGCGTCTCTCCTTCCTCTGCGCCCTCTGCGCGAAACTCTTTCTCTTGAATTAAGCGCCGCTTGCAACCCCCACAACCAAGGCAGGGCGTTTTGCTTGCAGCAGGCCATCCGCGCCGATAAGGCCGCGTCCATGGCCAAGCTTTCCTCCGAACTCTATCTGATCTCCCCGCTCGATGTTTCCGGCACTTTCCCCGAACGTCTCGCCCGCGCGCTCGATGCAGGTCCGGTCGCCGCTTTCCAGTTCCGGGTTAAGGGCATCGATGAACACGCCGCAGCCACGCTCGCCGAACCGCTGCAGCGCATTTGCGCCGACCGTGATGTGGCCTTCATCGTCAACGATTCGATCAGCCTTGCCAAACGCCTCGGTGCCGATGGCGTCCACCTCGGGCAGGACGATGGCGACGTTAAGGACGCGCGCGAACGGCTCGGCCGCAACGCGCAAATCGGCGTCACCTGCCACGATAGCCGCCACATGGCGATGGACGCGGGCGATCAGGGGGCAGACTATGTCGCGTTCGGCGCGTTCTTCCCGTCCAGCACCAAGGAAACCAAACACGTCGCCGGGCTCGACTTGCTCGAATGGTGGCAATCAATCTTCGAACTGCCCTGCGTCGCCATCGGCGGCATCACCCCGGCCAATTGCCCCCCGCTAATTCAAGCGGGCGCCGATTTCCTCGCGGTCAGCAACGCGGTGTGGAATGGCGATGAAGCCGCCAATGTCGCGGCCTTTTTCGAAGCCATCCGCGCCAATCCGCGAGTCACCCCTGACGATTGATCGTGGGGACATGGGCAGGGGGTAACCGTTGCGCGCTGCTCTGCTTTCCACCACCGTTCTATCGTGCCACACACGACGCCGGTCGAACATCACGGAGCAGGCATGAGCGGTATTGCATCACCCAGAGAATTGACGCTGCGCGGCGTTATCCTCGGCGCGATCCTCACGGTCGTGTTCACCGCTGCCAATGTCTATCTCGGCCTGCGCATCGGCCTGACTTTCGCCACATCGATCCCCGCCGCTGTCATCTCGATGGCGGTGCTGCGCGCGTTTTCCGGCACGACCATTCAGGAAAACAACATCGTTCAGACAATCGCCAGCTCTGCCGGCACGCTCTCGGCCATCGTCTTCGTGCTGCCGGGTCTGGTCATGGTCGGATGGTGGGCGGATTTCCCCTATTGGGAATCGGTCGCCGTCATCGCGGTCGGCGGCATTCTGGGCGTGATGTATTCTGTGCCGCTGCGCCGCGCATTGGTCACTGGGTCGGACTTGCCCTATCCCGAAGGCGTCGCCGCTGCCGAAGTGCTCAAGGTCGGCGCTGGCGTCGGCGGGGCTGAGGAGAACCGCAAGGGCCTTGCCGCCGTCACCGCCGGTGGCCTGCTCGCCGCACTCTACCCCTTGCTGGCCAAGATGAAGCTGGCGGCCGAAGAAGTGGGCGGCGCGTTCAAGGTCGGCTCGGGCGGCACGATGCTGTTCGGCGGCCTGTCGCTGGCGCTGGTGGGTGTCGGCCATCTGGTCGGCCTCGCCGTCGGCATTGCCATGCTGATCGGCATCGTCATCAGCTTTGGCGTGCTGCTGCCACAACTCACCGCAGGCGGCATCCCCGCAGACACCGAGCTTGCCGAATATGTCGGCACCGTTTTCCGCCAGAAAATCCGCTTCATCGGCGCAGGCACCATCGGCATTGCCGCGATCTGGACGCTGTTGCGCGTGATCGGCCCCATCGTGCGCGGTGTGACTGCTGCTATCGCCGCCAATGCATCGCGCAAGAGCGGCGGCAACGAAAGCCTCGACATTACCGAGCGCGACATTCCCATCGGCATCGTCGGCGGCACGATTCTGGCGTCGATGATCCCCATCGCTTTGTTGCTCGCCGATTTCGCTGTCGGCGGCCCGGTTGCAAATGCGCTCGGCCTGACGCTGCTGGCATCGGTCGTCTACGTGCTGATTGCAGGCGTCGTGATCGCATCGGTCTGCGGCTATATGGCCGGCCTGATCGGCGCATCGAACAGCCCAATTTCCGGCGTCGGAATCCTCGCCGCGCTCGGCATTTCACTGCTCCTGCTCGGCCTATTCGGACAGAGCGGCAGCGAGGAGGATACCAAGGCCCTCGTCGCCTTTGCGCTGTTCGTCACCGCCATCGTCTTTGGCGTGGCCACCATTTCCAACGACAATCTGCAAGACCTCAAGACCGGCCAGTTGGTCGGGGCAACGCCATGGCGTCAGCAAGTCGCGCTGATCCTCGGCGTGCTGTTCGGCGCGCTGGTGATCCCGCCGATCCTCGATCTGCTCAATTCCACGTTCGGCTTTCAGGGCGCGCCCGGGGCGGGGGAGAATGCGCTGTCGGCCCCACAAGCCTCGCTGATCTCGGCCATCGCACAGGGCGTGTTGGGCGGCAGCCTCGATTGGGGCCTCGTCGGCCTTGGCGCGGCCATCGGCGCGGGCGTGATCGCGGTCGATGAACTGCTCAAACGTTCGGGCAAAGGCTCGCTCCCGCCACTTGCGGTCGGCATGGGCATGTATCTGCCGACGCAGGTCACGATGATGGTCATTCTCGGCACCGTGCTCGGCCACCTGTATAACCGCTGGGCCGCGCGCCAATCCGCGCCCGAATTTGCCGAACGCATGGGCGTGCTTACCGCCACCGGCCTGATCGTGGGCGACAGCCTGTTCAACATCGCCTTTGCCGCCATCGTTGCCGGCACCGACAATCCCGAAGCGCTGGCCGTGGTCGAAGATTTCCCGGCCAGCCTTCCTTTGGGCGTGGCCGCATTTGCCGGAATTATCGCCTACGCATACTGGCGGATGCGACGCGACAGCGCGTCAGTTTAGCCCGGTGTAGCGATCCTGATCGGGCCAGCGTGAACGCAACGCAGGCCCAGCGGCTTATCGTCCGCCGCCAGTTCGCGCAGAATTTCCTCGCCATCCATGACAAAGCGCCGCCCGGCAAAAACCCCGCTGGTCAGCGTCAGCCGGTCGGCCAAGCGCAGATACGATCCGGTCGTCCCATCGGGTGCCACATAGCTCGAATCTGCAATAGCCTCGAACCCCAGCTCAGGCTTTTCGACCGCCAGCGTATTGGCGTCCCCTGGAATTTCGCAGGTCCACGGCCCTTTCTGCACAGTCATCAGCTTTCCGCCCGGCACGGCCTGGGCGGTGCTGGCAATGAACAGCATGGCGATGGCAGCAAGGGTCCTGTGTGTCATGCCTTGCGCGCTAGCATGCCTGCCCCGTTTCAGGCAATCGCGCTTGAAGCAACCGGTTTGGTCGGCTAAGGGCCGCGCTTCCCTACTCACGGTAAGGCTCTTTCCATCATGAAGATCAGCGGCGTGGACATCCGTCCGGGCAATATCCTGGAATACGAAAAGGGCATCTGGAAGGTCGCCAAGACCCAGCATACCCAGCCCGGCAAGGGCGGTGCCTTCATGCAGGTCGAGATGAAGAATCTCATCGATGGCCGCAAGACGAACGTCCGCTTCCGCAGCCAGGACACGATCGAGCGCGTCCGCCTCGACACCAAGGACTTCCAGTTCCTCTATGCGGAGGGCGATGATCTGGTGTTCATGGACGTCGAAAACTACGATCAGATCACGCTGCCCAGCGATCTTCTCGGCGATGCCGCCGCGTTTCTGCAGGATGGCATGACCGTGCTGCTCGAAATGTATGATGACCGCCCGATTTCGGTGCAGCTGCCCGATCAGGTCGAAGCCACCATCGTCGAAGCCGATGCCGTGGTGAAGGGCCAGACCGCCTCGTCGTCCTACAAGCCCGCGATCCTCGACAACGGCGTGCGCGTCATGGTGCCGCCGCATATCGGCAGCGGCACGCGCATCATCGTTGACGTTTACGAACGCACTTATGTCGGCAAGGTGGGCTGATTAGATGGCAGCCATTTCAGGCCTGATGCGCGTGATCGAACGCGCGGCGCGCAAGGCGGGCGGCCGCCTGCGCCGCGACTTTGGCGAGATCGAGCATCTTCAGGTCAGCAAGAAAGGCCCGGCAGACTTCGTCTCAAAGGCCGATCAGCATTCCGAACGTACACTGTGGGACGAACTGCGCGTGGCCCGTCCGGGCTGGGGCTTCCTGATGGAAGAAGGCGGCGAGATTCCGGGCGAAGAGGGCAAGCCCCGCTTCATCATCGATCCCTTGGATGGCACCACCAATTTCCTCCACGGCATCCCGCACTTTGCCATCTCCATCGCGGTGCAGGAACCAAAGCTTGATGGTTCGGGCTGGGGCGATGTTACCGCGGCACTGGTCTATCAGCCGATCACCGACGAGAGCTTCTGGGCCGAAAAGGCACAAGGCGCATGGTTGCAGGACCGCCGCCTGCGCGTCTCGGCGCGCCGCCACATGGACGAAGCGCTGATCGCCACCGGCATTCCCTTTGCGGGCCGCGGTGACATCAACGAATGGACACGCATCTACGCCGAACTCGGCCCCCGCATCGCCGGGATCCGCCGCTTTGGTGTCGCTTCCCTCGATCTCGCATGGGTTGCCGCCGGGCGCTTCGATGGCTTCTGGGAAAGCGGCCTCTATCCGTGGGATACGGCTGCAGGCTGCCTGCTGGTGCGTGAAGCGGGCGGGTTCGTCTCGGACTACAAGGGCCGCTCGCAGCCGATCTGCGACGAAACCGTCCTTGCCGGAAACGATGCGCTGCATTCAAAGCTTCACAAGTTGCTGGTCGGCGCGCTTCGTAACGCTTGACCGATTGCGATGGCACTGGCTAAGGGCCGTGCCATCGCATGCCCCTGTGGCGGAATGGTAGACGCGAACGACTCAAAATCGTTTGTAGCAATACGTGCCCGTTCGAGTCGGGCCAGGGGCACCATTTCCTATTCCGGCTTTTCCGAACCGGAACGCGCCGCCGATTGCGCGGCCAGCGCTTCGATCTGCGCCGATGTGGGCACGACTGGCCCTTGCGCCATGCGCTTACGCTTTTCGGCTTCTAGCATCTTCAAATAGGCCGCGCGCTGGGCCGGAGTCATGTGGGCGAGAGCAGCCTGATCGACTTCGACGATGATTGGCGATGGGCTGATCGTCATGTCTGCGGGCACAAATCCGCCTCCATCGCCGCCGCCGCTATCATCCATCGGCGCATCGAAGCGATCGTGAAAGCCGTTCGGTTTGAACTGCTTGGTCTTTTCGCTGCGCTTGTCCACCAGCTTCTTGGGGCCAAACTTCTTCTGCTCGGCCCGCTTCAACTCAGCCTCCTGCTGACTTTTGGCGATGGCCTGCTGCGTCTCGCCATCGGCAAACAGCGCAATCATGACCGAAATCGCCAGCGTCAGCGCTGCGAAGTGCCGATACATTTTTGGCTCAATGCCAAGAAGCAGGGATGATCTGCGGGCCATTGCGCCTGATCATAGTCAATGGACGTTAAGGATGCTGCCAGCCTTCATGGTTAGGAAATTGCTACCAAATCGGCGGAACCCAGCTTGCGTTCCACCTATGTTCTGGTAATCGGTGGGCATGGCCAAACCCAAACGCCGCTATGTCTGTCAGGCCTGTGGCAGCGTCTCGAACCGCTGGCAGGGCCAGTGTGCTGATTGCAGCGAATGGAATACGCTGGTCGAAGAAGCGCCCGAAACGATCTTCTCGGCCAAGCATGATCTGTCGAGCGGGGGCCGCCGCGTCGCCTTCGTCAACCTGAATGAACCTGTCACGCTGCCGCAACGCCGCACCACCGGCATTGCCGAATTTGACCGTGCGCTGGGCGGCGGCCTCGTGCCCGGTTGCGCGATCCTGATGGGCGGTGATCCCGGCATCGGCAAGTCCACGCTGCTGCTGCAGGCTTCTGCCAAAGTCGCGATGTCGGGCGGCTCGGCCGTCTACATCAGCGGAGAGGAAGCGTCTGACCAGATCCGCCTGCGCGCGGATCGTCTGGGGCTGGGCCAGGCTCCGATTCAGCTCGCTGCTGCCACGTCGGTGCGCGATATCCTGACCACGCTGGGCACGATGCCCACGCCCGATCTGCTTGTGATCGATTCGATCCAGACCATGCACTCCGATCAGATCGAAGGCGCGCCCGGCACGGTCAGCCAGGTCCGCGGCTGCGCTTTCGAACTGATCCGCTATGCCAAGGAAACCGGCGTTTCGCTGGTTCTCGTCGGCCACGTGACCAAGGACGGCTCAATCGCCGGCCCACGCGTGCTGGAACACATGGTCGATGTGGTGATGAGCTTCGAAGGCGAACGCAGCCACCAGTACCGCATCCTGCGCGCGATCAAGAACCGCTTTGGCGCGGTCGATGAAATCGGCGTCTTCGCAATGGCCGGGGCCGGATTGGAAGAGGTCGGCAATCCCTCGCTGCTGTTCCTGTCTGGCCGCGAAGATCAGGTTCCGGGCAGCGCCGTGTTCCCTGCGCTCGAAGGCACAAGGCCCGTTCTGGTCGAAATTCAGGCGCTCACCGTCCGCCTTGCCAGCGGCGCAACCCCGCGCCGCGCCGTCGTGGGTTGGGATTCGGGCCGTCTGGCCATGCTGCTGGCCGTGCTCGAAGCGCGCTGCGGGCTCAATTTCTCCACCGCCGAAGTCTATCTCAATGTTGCAGGCGGCTACCGGTTGACCGATCCTGCCGCAGACTTGGCCGTTGCCGCCGCGCTGGTTTCGGCCCTGTCGGATCGACCGCTGCCGCCTGCTTCAATCTGGTTTGGCGAAATCTCGCTGGCCGGTGAAGTCCGCCCGGTGGCCCACACCCCGGTCCGCCTGCGCGAAGCGGCCAAACTCGGCTTCAAGCTGGGCTGCGGGCCTGAGGCGGGGGCCGAAAAAGTCGAAGGCCTGCGCTATTCGCCGCTCCGCCTGCTCCCAAATCTGATTGACCGCATAATGGGCGGGTCATAGGACCTCGCAGGACATGACCGGTTTTGATTATGTAGTCCTGATCCTTGTCGGCATCGGTGCCGTCGGCGGCTTCCTGCGCGGGTTCGTCGAAGAAGTCCTGTCGCTTGCCGCTTGGTGTCTGGCCTTGCTGGCCGTGCATTACCTCCACGAAGACCTGACCGTCTGGCTCTCCGCCCATTTGCCGACCGAGACGGGCGCGGGCGTGCTGGCTTTCGTGCTGCTGTTGCTCGGGCCCTACATTGCCACCCGCATGATCGCGCGCCGCATGGGCAGTGCCAGTCGCGATTCGGTGGTTGGCCCAATCGATCGCCTGCTGGGGTTCGGCTTTGGCGCGCTGAAGGGCTTCATCATTGTCGTGCTGGGCTATTCGATCACGGTGTTCGGCTATGATCTGGCGTGGGGTGCAGATGGCCGCCCGCAATGGATCACGCAGGCCCGCACCTATCCGCTCCTCAATGCCGCCAGCGAAGAACTGCTCACGCTGATCTCCGAACGGCGCGAGCAGGCCGCAGACCAAGCGCGTGAGGCGGCCCGCACCAAGGCCCGCAAACAAGTGCTGGGCGATTGAATTGAGCGCGGGTGTCTCGAACGCGGGAAGGGGGCTCTACACGCCTGAAGTGCTGGCCGCAGCGATGGAGCTTGCCGCCTTCCCCTGGCGCGATGATCTGCCCTACACCGGCACGGCCCGCTCCCGCAGTTGCGGCAGCACGCTCGATCTGGCGCTCGAAACCGATGCAACCGGCGCAATCACTGCGCTGGGCTTGCGCCCACACGCTTGCGCCATTGGTCAGGCCGCCGCCGCCCAATTCGTGCGCGGCGCAAAAGGCCAAACCCGCGCCGCCATCGCCCAAGCGCGCGCCAGCCTTGCGCTCTGGCTTGCAGGTGATGGTGCGCAGCCTGATTGGCCGGGCCTCGCCCTGCTCGATCCGGCCCGCGCTTATCCTGCGCGCCATGGCGCAATCCTGCTGGCATGGGATGCCGCGCTTGCTGCCCTGCCTACAGACTGACGAGATAGCGTTGATACGCATAGAAACATCGCCTCGTCATTGCGAGGTGACGAAGTCGCCGAAGCAATCCAGAGTCCGCACAGGGCCGCTCTAGATTGCTTCGCTACGCTCGCAATGACGACAAGGCAGGGCACGTGTTGGCAAGCGACATAAGCCCCCGCACTCGGGCCTCGCAGAATGAACAAAGGCAGGGCTTGCCGTCAGGCCAAGCGGTTGGCTACAGCACGCAGCAACAAAGCATGGTCCGGGGGAATTTTGGCGTGACTGCAACGGTGTCGAGCGAACATAAGATCGAGCCGAGTGCATCGGACATACGGCTTGTCATTGCCGCCAGTTCCGCCGGTACCGTGTTCGAATGGTACGATTTCTTCATCTACGGCACGCTGGCCGCCATCATCGGCAAAACCTTTTTCCCGTCTGACAATGCCACCTTGCAGGTCCTGCTTGTCTGGGCCGGTTTTGCGGTCGGCTTCGGCTTTCGCCCCTTGGGCGCCATCCTGTTCGGCTATCTGGGGGACAAGCTGGGCCGCAAATACACGTTCCTCGTCACCGTCACGCTGATGGGCATCGCCACGGCCGGGGTCGGCCTGATCCCCTCGGCAGAAAGCATCGGCCTGTTCGCGCCCGCCATCGTCCTGCTGCTGCGCGTGCTCCAAGGCCTGGCGCTGGGCGGAGAATATGGCGGCGCGGCGATCTATGTGGCTGAGCACGCTCCGGGCGGCAGGCGCGGTTATTACACCAGCTATATTCAGGCCAGCGTCGTCGGCGGCTTCGTGCTCAGCCTGATCGTCGTGCTCTCTAGCAAAGGCTTGATGAGCGACGCAGTCTGGCAAAGTTGGGGCTGGCGCGTGCCCTTCCTGCTCAGCATCGTGCTGCTGGCCATTTCGCTGTGGATGCGGCTGAGGCTGTCGGAAAGCCCGGTGTTCAAGGCGATGAAGGAAAGCGGCGAGCTGGCCGGAAACCCCTTTGTCGAAAGCTTTACCTACCCCGGCAACAAGCGCCGCATCTTCATTGCGCTGTTCGGCATTGCCGCAGGGCTGACAGTGATCTGGTACACCGCCATGTTCACCAGCCTCGGCTTCCTCAAATCAGCAGCGCGGATGGACGATACCTGGGCCGAGATCATCATCGGCATCGGCGGGGCCATCGGCATGACATTCTATCTGATCGCAGGTGCTTGGTCGGACCGGGTCGGGCGCAAAAAGCCGATCGTGATCGGCTATGCGCTCACGCTGCTGCTGCTGTTCCCCACCTTCTGGCTGCTCGGGTCTGCCGCCAATCCCGAACTCGCAGCGGCCGCACAGCGCAATCCGGTGGTCGTGGCCGGGCCAGACTGCAATTACAGCCCCTTTGCTTCCGAACAATCCAGCAACTGCGCCCGGCTCCTGTCCGATCTTTCCGCCTCGGGCATCAGCTACCAGCTTGATACCGCCCCCAGCTTCACCGCCACTGTCGGCGGCGCACCGATGGCGATCGCCACCTATCCGTGGACGGAAAAAGCCGCCGTGCGGATCAAGGCGTTGCAGGCCGATCTTTCGGCCCACGGCTATGACTTTGCCAAAGTGAAGCCCTCGGCGGGCAGACTGGCGCTAGTCCTTGTCGCGCTTGCCCTGCTGATGGCCATGTCCGGCGCCACTTATGGCCCAGTCGCTGCGCTGCTGTCGGAAATGTTCCCACCGCGCATCCGCTACAGCTCGATGTCGATCCCCTACCACCTTGGCACCGGCTATTTCGGCGGCTTTCTGCCGCTGATTTCCAGCTATATCGTGGCCCGCACCGGCGATCCCTATGCAGGGCTCTGGTACACGTGGGTCGTCGTCCTGGTCGCGTTCCTCGTGGCGATCTGGGGCCTGAAGCCGGGACTGGCGACTGACTTTGCCGACGACTGAAATCAAAGCGCCGCCCGCCACCCTGCGCCTCTCGCTCGATAGCGCAGCGCTGGCGGCAAACTGGCGCGCGCTCGATGCGCTGTCGGGCACGGCTGCCGCTGGCGCTGCGGTAAAAGCCAATGCCTATGGCCTCGGCGCCGCCCGCGTCGTGCCGCTCCTTGCCGCAGCCGGGTGTCGCGATTTCTTCGTGGCGCACTGGTCGGAAGTGCCAGCGCTTCTACCGCACGTTCCGGCAGAGCGCATAGCTGTGCTGCACGGCCCCGTTAACCGTGACGAGGCCGACTTTGCCCGCAGCACCGGCACGCGGCCCGTGCTCAACAGCCTGTCCCAGATCCAGCTCTGGGCGCAATCGGGCGGCGGCCCCTGCCATCTGATGGTCGATACCGGCATGAACCGCCTCGGGCTCGAACTTTGCCATCTGGCAGACCCGGCGATTGCAGCACTCGATATCGATATCTGCATGAGCCACCTTGCCAGCGCGGACGAGGACGTTGCGCAGAACGAGGCCCAACGCCTGCGCTTTGCCGATGTGCGCGCTGCCATCGCCGCACGCCGCTACAGCTTTGCCAACAGCGCCGGCATAGCTCTGGGCGCGGCCTTTCATGCGGATCTCACCCGGCCCGGCATTGCGCTCTACGGTGGCATCGTCCGTCCCGAACTGGCAGGCGTCATTCAACCCGTGGCCCGGCCCGAGGCCATGGTCCTGCAAGTCCGCCAGCTTCAGCCCAGCGACAAGGTCGGCTACAACGCCCTGTTCACCGCAACTGCGCCGATGCGGGTGGGCGTGCTCTCGCTCGGCTATGCCGATGGCTACTTGCGCTGCTGGACGGGCAAGGGCCGCTTTTCATGGCAAGGCCGCAGCATTCCGACGCTGGGCCGCGTTTCGATGGATCTGACCATAGTGGATCTGTCCGATTGCCCCGATTGTGCGGAGGGTGATTGGCTGGCGGCGGACTATGATCTGCCCCTTGCGGCGCAGCAAACCGGGCTTTCACAATATGAATTGCTCACCCTGATGGGCCAAAGATTTTCACGTCAATCTGGTTCTTAACGGTACTTGTTAAGATATGTTGCGCCGCACATACTGCACGTGCTAATACATAGCAACGTCGCAGTAGGAAGCCATACCATGGCCAGTGAATCCAAGAATGGCGGCACGGTTATAATCAAGAAATACGCTAACCGGCGCCTCTATAACACCAGCACATCGAGCTACATCACGCTCGACCATCTCGCGCAGATGGTGAAGGAAAACGTCGACTTCAAAGTCCTCGATGCCAAGACGGGTGCCGATCTCACGCACGCGATCCTGACTCAGATCATCATGGACGAAGAAGCCGCGGGCGAGCAGATGCTGCCCACCAACTTCCTGCGTCAGTTGATCTCGATGTATGGCAATTCGATGCAGGCTTTCCTGCCCAGCTATCTCGAAGCCTCGATGGACCATTTCCGCGAAAACCAGGCCAAGATGCGCAAAGCGATCGAGGAAAGCCTCGGCGCCAACCCGCTCGCCCAGATTGCCCAGCGCAACATGGAAATGTTCAAGGCTGCCGCCGCCGCGTTTGTGCCTGCATCTCCAGCCCAGGCTCCGGCCGAACAGGCACCTGTCAGCGCCGAAGCTGATGATCTCGATGCCCTGCGCAAACAGATGGCCGAAATGCAAAAGAAGCTGGATCAGCTTTCCAGCTGATTTGAACCCCGCAATGCCCACGCCGGGCATTGCGGTCATGGCTTTTGCGCTTTAACGCGCAAACCCATGAACCAGCCAGCCATAAAGCACGCGCTCAACGTAAAGCGCGCCGAAGACTTCGCCCAGTGGTATCAAGCCGTGATCGCCGAGGCCGAACTGGCCGAGGAATCCGGCGTCCGCGGCTGCATGGTCATCCGCCCGTGGGGCTATGGCATCTGGGAACGCATCCAGAAACTGATGGACGCGCAGATCAAGGATGCTGGCGTCGAAAACTGCTACTTCCCGCTGTTCATCCCGCTGTCCTACTTCGCCAAAGAGGCTGAGCACGTCGAAGGCTTTGCCAAGGAAATGGCGGTCGTCACCCACCACCGCCTGATTTCTGACGGGAAGGGCGGGTTGACGCCCGATCCCGAAGCCAAGCTAGAAGAACCGCTGGTCGTGCGCCCCACGTCTGAAACCGTGATCGGCGCAGCCATGGCGCGCTGGGTGCAATCGTGGCGTGATTTGCCGCTGATGGTCAACCAATGGGCCAATGTCGTGCGCTGGGAAATGCGCACGCGCATGTTCCTGCGCACCAGCGAATTCCTCTGGCAGGAAGGCCACACCGCCCACGCCGATCAGGCCGATGCTATGGCCGAAACCCTGCGCGCGCTCGAAATGTACCGCGCCTTTGCCGAAGGCCCGCTCGCCATGCCGGTCATCGCCGGGCCCAAGCCCGAGAATGAGCGCTTCCCCGGCGCGGTTGAGACCTTCTCGATCGAGGCGATGATGCAGGATGGCAAGGCGCTGCAGGCCGGCACCTCGCACTACCTCGGCACCACGTTCGCACAGGCCGCCGGCATCCGCTATCAGGACAAGGAAGGCCAGCAGGCGCTCGCCCACACCACCTCATGGGGCGTCTCCACCCGCCTGATCGGCGGCGTGATCATGACGCACGGCGATGACGATGGCTTGCGCGTGCCCCCGCAGATCGCCCCGCAGCAGATCGTCATCCTCCCCATGCTGCGCGACAATGACGGCGATGATGCGCTGCTCGCCTATTGCGAAGAAATCCGCGCCGCCCTGTCCAAACAGAGTGCCTTCGGCGAACGTATCCGCGTCCTGCTCGACAAGCGCCCCGGCAAGGCCACGCAAAAGCGCTGGGCCTGGGTCAAGAAGGGCGTCCCGCTGATCCTCGAAATCGGCGGCCGCGATGCCGAAGGCGGTCAGGTTTCGGCCCTGCGCCGCGATCAGCTCTGGCGGCTTGACGCCAAGCCAAACTTCGTCGGCCAGTCGAAAGAAGCCTTCATCGCCAGCGCCGCGTCCGAACTCGAAGCCATCCAGACCGCGCTCCACGAAGCAGCCCGCGCCCGCCGCGATGCCCAGATCGAGCGTGGCGTGACCGATCTCGACGGCCTGAAAGCCTACTTCGCCGAGGGCAACAAGCATCCGGGCTGGGTCGAAATGGGCTGGTCCAAGCCCACCGGTTCCGCGCTCGATGCCGTCGTCGAACAGCTCAAGGCGCTCAAACTCACCATCCGCAACACGCCTTTGAACGCACCCATGCCCACCGGCACTTGCCCCTTCACCGGCGCGCCTGCGACCGAAACCATCCTGATCGCCCGCTCGTATTGAAGTTGTTTCGCGCGGAGACGCGGAGACGCGGAGAAGGGCAGGATAAATGATGCTGCCCTGTGGCAAGGCCGTCATTCTCTCCTGCCATTACTCCCTTTTCTCCGCGCCTCCGCGTCTCTGCGCGCATTCATCTTTTTCGCCCCAGCGCGCCCAGACCTCAGAATCCCATTGGCCGTCCACCCTTTTTGTCGGGGGGGCTTGGCGGTTGGCGCAGGCCGGTTAAGGTCCACCGCATGAGAACCATCCTCGCCCTGATCCCGCTCCTCGCCTCCACCGCCGCTTATGCCGCGCCCGAGGATGCCATTTCCGAAGCCCGCCTGCGCGCTGATGTGGAAAAGCTGGTCAGCTTCGGCACCCGCCACACGCTGTCCTCGCAAACCGATCCCAAACGCGGCATCGGCGCAGCCCGCACTTGGGCAGAAAGCGAATTCCGCAAGACCAGCGCGGCTTGCGGCAATTGCCTTGAGATCGTCCTGCCCGAAACCGTCGTCACCGGCGACCGCGTCCCTGCGCCGACCCGCCTCGTCAATGTCGTCGCCATCCAGCGCGGCACCGAACGCCCGAACGAAGTCGTGATCGTCCAAGGCCATATCGACAGCCGCGTCTCAAACATTCTCGATGCCACCAGCGACGCTCCCGGCGCAAACGACAACGCCTCGGGCACCGCGCTCGTCCTCGAAGCGGCCCGCGCCCTCAGCCGCGAGAAATTCCCCACCACCGTGGTCTATGCCGCCCTGTCGGGCGAAGAACAGGGCCTGCTCGGCGGCAAATTGCTGGCAGATTATGCGACCGCCCAAGGCTGGACCGTCAAGGCCGTTCTGAACAACGATATCGTCGGCGGCTCCACCGGCTCTGACGGCTATCGCGACAACGCCAATGTCCGCGTCCTGTCCGAAGCCCTCCGCGCCGATTCCACCGATGCCCTGCGCGCCCAGATGCGCCGCTTTGGGGGTGAGAACGACAGCCCCTCGCGCAACATCTCCCGCTGGGTGGCAAAACTTGCCGAAGCCGACACCGCCAAAGGCCTCGCCGTCCGCCAGATCTGGCGCGCTGACCGGATGGGCCGGGGCGGAGACCAGCTGCCGTTCTCTGACAAGGGCTATCCCGCCGTCCGCTTTACCGTGGCGGTCGAAGATTACGAACACCAACATCAGGACTTGCGCACCGAAGGCGGCGTCAAATTCGGCGATACGGTCGACGAAATGGACTTCCCCTACCTCGCCAAAGTCACCCGGCTCAACGTGCGCGCATTGGCCAAACTCGCCCGCACGCCCATGCCGCCCGCCCCGGTGGTGAAGGGCGCGGTCAAGCCCAGCACCGATATCGAATGGCAGCCCGTCCCCGGCGCGGTCCGCTACAGCTTGTGGCAGCGCCGCACCGATGCGCCGATGTGGCAAACCAAACTGCTCGAAACCGCCGACACCAAAGCCAGCCTTCCCGGCGTCCGCGCCGATGATTGGCTGTTCGGCGTCAACGCAGTCGCGGCAGACGGCTCGGAAAGCCCCATCGCTTCGGCCGTCCCTGGCGGCCAGTTCGCGCCGCTAATCTCGGCAATTGCCAAGCCTTGATCTCACCCACCCATTCGTCATTGCGAGCGAAGCGAAGCAATCCAGAGTCGCCCCACACAGCACTGGATTGCCTCGCTTCGCTCGCAATGACGATAACATGGCGCCCAATTGCTTGCCTTGGCGGCCTATAACGCCCACATGCCAACGATGACAAAACTCCGTTTTCCCCAAGGCCTCCCCACGCGCCAGCAGGTGCTAGATTTCATCGCCCAGTCCGATGAACCGGCCGGAAAACGCGAAATGGCCAAGGCCTTTGGCCTCAAAGGCACAGAGAAGATCGCGCTCAAGGCCTTGCTCAAGGACATGGCCGACGAAGGCCTGATCGATGGCAACCGCAGCGCCTTTCACGCCATGGGCGGCGTGCCCAAAGTCACCGTCCTGCGCATTGTCGAGATTGACGAGGGCGAACCCATCGCCGTGCCCGACAGCTGGCAGCCCGATGATGCCAGCCCGCCACCCCGCATCCGCGTGATCGAACCGCGCGGCAAAGTGCGGGATCGCACCGCTGCCCTTCGCACCGGTGACCGCGTGCTGGCCCGCACCGAAGAAGCGGGCAAAGGCTGGATCGCCCACCCGATGAAAAAGCTTCAGGGCGGCGAAGAGCAGATGATGGGCGTCGTCGAACTCGACGCCACTGGCAAAGGCTGGCTCGCCCCGGTCGACAAGCGCGTGCGCAACGCCGTGCCGATCTCCGATCTTGGCGGCGCGGAAAAGGGCCAGCTGGTCCTGGCCGAACCCAATGGCCGCTCCCCGCGCGCAGGCATGAAAGTCGTCGCCGTTCTGGGCGATCCCCTGGCCCCGCGCGCGTTCAGCCTGATCGCCATTCACAAACACGGCATCCCCTTCGTTTTCCCCGAAGGCGCGGTGACACAGGCCGAACTGGCCGCCAAATTGCCGCTCAGCGAAGACACCCGCGAAGACCTGCGCCATCTGCCCATCGTCGCCATCGATCCGGCCGATGCGCGCGACCATGACGATGCGATCTGGGCCGAACCCGACGGGGAAGGGGGCTTCAAAGCCCTCGTTGCCATTGCCGATGTCAGCTTCTACGTCCGCCCCGGCAGCGAGACTGACCGCGAAGCGCGCAAGCGCGGCAATTCGGTCTATTTCCCCGATCGCGTTGTGCCGATGCTGCCCGAAGTGCTCAGCGCCGATGTCTGCTCGCTCAAATCCGGCGCAGACCGCGCTGCCATGGCCTGCCACCTGACCATCGACAGTTCCGGCCACATCAAGAATTGGCGCTTCACCCGCGCGATTGTGCGCATCGCCGAAGTCATCGCCTATGAAGAGGCGCAGCGGCGGATTGATGAAACAGGTGGCCACCACTCCCCAACCCCCTCCTCTGAAGAGGAGGGGGAGCAGAAGATAAAAGCCCCCTCCTCTTCAGAGGAACGTGGGCATCCTTCAATAGCCCCCTCCTCTTTAGAGGAGGGGGTTGGGGGTGGTGGCGGAGCCGTAAACATCTCCGTCCTCCAAAACCTCTGGTCCGCGTGGAAACTGCTCGAAAAAGCCCGCCACGCCCGCGATCCGCTAAATCTCGACCTGCCCGAACGCCGCGTCGTGCTGAACAGCGAGGGCAAGATCGCCGAAATCGCCATCCGCGAACGGCTCGATGCGCACCGCGTGGTTGAAGACTTCATGATCGCGGCCAATGTCGCCGCCGCCAAGGCGCTCGAAGCCAAAGTCGCGCCGGTCGTCTATCGCATCCACGAACCGCCAAGCCGCGAAAAGCTGACGGCGCTGAAAGACTACCTTGCCACTTTCGACAAGAAGCTGTCGCTGGGGCAGGTCATCACCCCATCGCTGTTCAACCGCATGTTGAAAGACATCGCGGATGAAGCGGAAAAGGCGCTGATCATGGAAGCCGTCCTGCGCAGCCAGACTCAGGCCTATTACGGCCCGCGCAATGCCGGGCACTTCGGTCTCGCGCTTGGCTCCTATGCCCATTTCACCTCGCCGATCCGCCGCTATTCGGACTTGTTGGTCCACCGCGCACTCGTCGATGCCTATGGACTGGAGCAACCCCGCCCCAAGGCCGATCTGCCCGCCACCTCCGGCCTGTCAGACCGGGACCGCGCCGATCTCGCCCGCGTGTCTGAAGCGCTGAGCAATGCCGAACGCCGCGCGATGGAGGCCGAGCGCGATACCATCGACCGCTATGTGGCGGCGTGGCTTTCCGGCAAGGTAGGCGAAGTGTTCGACACACGCGTTACCGGCGTGCAGAAATTCGGCCTGTTCGCCACGATCATCGGCCTTGGCGGCGATGGCCTCGTGCCCATTTCCACATTGGGTGCAGAGCGCTTCAATTATGATGAAAAGGCCCAGCGCCTTATTGGCGAACTGTCTGGAGAAGAATTCGTCATGGGCCAGATCCTAAAACTGCGCCTCGCCGAAGCCAACCCGCTGACCGGCGCGCTCAAGTTCGAACCCGTCGACGTAGCCGAAGGCGTCCAGCGAATCGAACGCCGCGGCGGCGCAAGGACTGATCACAAGGCCCGCCGACAAGGCCAATTCACCGCCGGAAAACGCGGCCGCCCCTCCAACATTCGCCATCAGGGTCGCAAAAAGTAGCATTCTGTAACCCGTTCGTGTCGAGCGAAGTCGAGACACTGACGGTGATTTCATCCCCCCTCCCGCCTGCGGGAGGGGCCGGGGGAGGGCGTGTTGCACTACCCACTGTCGGGAAAAAACCATCTGTCTTTCCCGCGCAGGCGGGAATCCAGCACTCCAAAAACATCGTCGCATCGCGACGTCCTTTTCAAATCCACTGGATTCCCGCCTGCGCGGGAATGGCGAAGATCAGCTAAACCGGTCGATCTCTTCATCCGAGATAGCACCCGGCACAATCATCAGCGGGCAGGGCAATTGCCCGGCAATCCCGGCAAAGTGCGTGACCAGCGGGCCGGGCGAGCTCCCTCCCGCAGCGCCCAGCACCAGCGCGGAAATCTCCGGGTGCTCACCCAGATATTCGCGCACCACTTTCGGCCCATCGCCCTGCCGCACCGAAATCACAGGAGTCAGGCCCGATTCGCTTGCAAGGCTACCCGCGGCTGACATCGCCAGCACTTCGGCCCTGTCGCGGGTCTCCTGTTCCATCGTGGCCTGAACGCCGCCGAACGCCACAAACTGCTGGCGCGGGACCAGCGCGAGGATATGGACCGCCCCCCCGGTACGCACTGCACGCCGCGATGCAAAGCGCAGCGCACCCTTGGCCTCGTCGGTCTCGTCCATGATGACCATATAGATACGTTGAGGCATGGGATTGATCCTTCCGCATGCGTGATATCGGCAAATTCGTATGCGGTGCAAGCGCCAAGCCACTTGACCCGACGCGCCATGCTGGTGAAATGGGCGGGACAAAAGATGCAGGAAAGGTTTCCGCTACGGCAGCCCTTTTTTCCTGCGCCTCAGGACACGGAACCAGATACCCATGCCCATCGCGATCAAGATGCCAGCGCTTTCCCCGACGATGGAGGAAGGCACCCTGTCAAAGTGGCTTATCAAGGTGGGTGATAAAGTCTCCTCTGGTGACATCATGGCCGAGATCGAAACCGACAAGGCAACGATGGAATTTGAAGCGGTTGACGAAGGCACCGTCGTTTCGATTGACGTGTCCGAGGGCAGCGAAGGCGTGAAGGTCGGCACCGTGATCGCAACGATCATGGGTGAAGACGAAGATGCCAGCGCGCCTGCGCCCGCTGCCGCCCCGGCTCCTGCCGCCAAAGCCGCCGAACCTGCGCCTGCGGCAAAGGTTGAGGCTGCTCCCGCCGCCGCACCGGCTCCGGCTTCGTCTCCAGCGCCCAAGGGTGACCGCGTGATTGCCAGCCCACTGGCCAAGCGTATTGCGGCTGACAAGGGCGTGGACCTTTCTGCCGTGGCGGGCTCTGGCCCGAACGGCCGCATCGTCCGCGCCGATGTTGAAGGGGCCAAGCCTGCTGTGGCCGTGGCCGCGCCTGCCGCCGCCGCCGCGCCCGCTGCTGCACCAGTCGCCGCTCCGGCTCCGGCTGCAATCCCGGACTTCGGCATCCCGTATGAGGCGACGAAGCTGAACAACGTGCGCAAGACTATCGCGCGCCGCCTGACCGAGGCGAAGCAGACGATCCCGCACATTTACCTCACCGTGGATATCCAGCTCGATGCGCTGCTCAAGCTGCGCGGCCAGTTGAACAAGGCGCTGGAGGCTCAGGGCGTTAAGCTTTCGGTTAACGACCTGATTATCAAGGCTCTGGCCAAGGCGCTGGTGCAAGTGCCCAAGTGCAATGTCAGCTTTGCGGGCGATGAACTGCGCACCTATAGCCGCGCCGACATATCGGTCGCCGTGGCTGCGCCTTCGGGCCTGATCACGCCGATCATCGTTGATGCCGGAGCGAAATCCGTCTCGGCCATCGCCACCGAGATGAAAGCGCTGGCCGGCAAAGCGCGCGAGGGCAAGCTACAGCCGCACGAATATCAGGGCGGCACCGCCTCGCTTTCCAACCTTGGCATGTTCGGCATCAAGAGCTTCGATGCGGTGATCAACCCGCCCCAGGCGATGATCATGGCGGTCGGCGCGGGCGAGCAGCGGCCCTATGTGGTTGACGGCGCCCTGGGCATCGCCACGGTCATGTCGGCCACCGGCAGCTTTGACCACCGCGCGATTGACGGGGCAGACGGGGCCGAACTGATGCAGGTATTCAAGGCCTTGATCGAAAACCCGCTGGGTCTGGTAGCCTGATCCTAGTTGCAGGGGCATAGCGATGGCTGATCCGCTACCACAAGGCGAACCGGCCATCCGCATCACAGCTATGCCTGCTGATGCCAATCCCGCCGGTGACATCTTTGGTGGGTGGTTGATGGCGCAAATGGATATGGCCGCAGGGATCGTTGCGGCGCGCAGGGCCAAGGGCCGCGCTGCGACGATTGCGGTGGAAGGCATGTCCTTTCATCACCCGGTCCACATCGGTGACGAAGTGTCCGTTTATGCCCGGCTTGCCAAGGCCGGGCGCACTTCGATGACCATTGATGTCGAAACCTGGCGGCGTGCCCGGACTGGCGAAGACCGTCAGAAAGTGACCGAGGCCCGTTTCTTCTTTGTCGCAATTGACGACGAACGCAAACCGCGGCCATTGCCGCAGACAGACTGACAGGAGCATTTGCGTGGCTGATCAATACGACGTCATCATTCTCGGTTCTGGCCCCGGTGGCTATGTCGCAGCGATCCGCTGCGCGCAGTTGGGCCTCAAGACCGCGATTGTGGAGCGTGAGAATCTGGGCGGCATCTGCCTCAACTGGGGCTGCATCCCGACCAAGGCGCTGCTGCGCTCGGCCGAAGTGCTGAACCACATGAAGCACGCCGCTTCCTACGGTCTGGCCGCAGACAACATCCGGGCCGATCTGGATGCGGTGGTCAAACGCTCGCGCGGGGTGGCCAAGCAGCTCAATCAGGGCGTGACGCACCTGATGAAGAAGAACAAGATCACCGTGCACATGGGCAATGGCGTGCTGAAGAGCGCGACGAGCGTCGAAGTGACCGGCGGCGCAGATGGCAAAGGGGGCACCGAGACGATTTCGGCCAAGCACGTGATCGTCGCCACCGGCGCGCGTGCGCGCGAATTGCCCTTTGCCAAGGCCGATGGTGAGCGGGTGTGGACTTATCGCCACGCCATGACGCCCAAGGAACTGCCAGCTAAGCTGCTGGTCATCGGATCGGGCGCGATTGGTATCGAATTTGCCAGCTTCTACAATGACATGGGTTCGGACGTTACGGTCGTCGAAATGATGGACCGGGTCGTGCCGGTCGAGGATGCTGACGTATCGGCCTTCCTTGAAAAGGCGCTGACCAAGCAGGGCATGACCATCATGACCGGCGCGGGTGTTGAAAACCTCGCCGTTTCTGCCT
>DAICYJ010000107.1 GCA_027311705.1 Novosphingobium sp.
CTCGCGGCCGCTTTCGGCCCCGGTGTCGCCTTCGTCGATGGCTCCGACGGGATCGCCCGGCGCATCGCATTCCTCACCCAAGGCCAGCCTTTTGCGCGGGAAAAGCCGGATTTCGCGCTTTTCACGCGTGACGGCGGCGAGCCAGCGGCGCTAAGAGCGGCGCTCGATGAGCAGGGCTTGCACAACGTCGTGCAATTCTGACGGCAATCAGGCGGAAAAGGGATTAGGGCACGCTCATGGGGCTGTGGACCAGGATCGTCATCATCCTCGTGGTGCTGATTGCGTTGCCATATTACTGGCTGATGATCGATGCGCGCACCGGTGCCTTTCCGGCGCAAGCGATCGATATCGGCCGGCTGCGTCAGGCGGCGCAGGACATTCCGGGCGCGCGGCCGGCCTCGATCGAATATGCCCCTGTGGCGGTGCGCCGCCTGCCCGGTGCCGTGCTGGTGGCGGGCGGCGGTCTGAAGCAGGATTTCGTCGGGGCCATCGCGTTCCGGCTGATCACGCCCGGCGGCGATACCGTGATCGACAGCGGCATGTCAGAGGCGCAAGCGCGCGAAGCCGGGTTCAGCTCGTTCAATCCGCAGGCGCAGCGCGCCGTCGATGGCTGGATGCAGCGGGCGCGGATGATCGTGTTCACCCACGAACACCGCGATCATATCGGCGGTTTCCTTGCCTCGCCCGCTTTCCCCGCCCTCGCCGCCAAGGCCGTCGTCACGCCGCAGCTGGTGGACGGCATCCGCAACATCGCGCCCGCCGCTGCCGCCCGCCTGCCCGCGCCGCTGGTGTTCGGCGATTATGCCGCCGTGGCGCCCGGTGTCGTGCTGCTGCATACCCCCGGCCACACCCCTGCCGCGCAGATGATCTATGTGCAGTTGCAGGACGGGCGCGAGTACCTGTTCACCGGCGATACCGCCTCGATGCGCCGAAACGTCAGCTGGCTGCGCCCGCGATCGCGCCTGATGTCGGACTGGGTGATGCCCGAGGACCGCAACGCCACGATTTCGTGGATCAAGGGGCTGGCCGCGCTGCAAAAGGCCAATCCGCGCCTCACGCTGGTCTATTCGCACGACCTGACCTGGTTCCAGAGCCCGCGCTCTGGCCCGCGCTTTGCCACCGGCTTCGTCTACAAGAAGCAGGCGGACGACGATGACCGCACCGATGCGGACGACGCCGCGCCGGGCGATGCCACGGCCACCCCGGCGCCCCAGCCGGCCCAATAATTGAGGCTGGCCAACGGGTTTCAACAGGCGTAGAAGCCGGCCCATCGCCGGACGGTGCCCAGCCTCAGTCACGAGGGGATCGAGCGCCGCAGGAGACGAACCGGTCTCCAGCAGGATAAGGAGCGGCGGGTGAATTACGAACAGGTTTTCGATTCCGCGATCGAGCGTCTGCATACCGAAGGCCGCTACCGCGTTTTCATTGATATTCTGCGCAACAAGGGTTCGTACCCCAATGCGCGCTGCTTTGCCGGGCATAACGGACCCAAGCCGATCACGGTGTGGTGCTCGAACGACTATCTTGCGATGGGCCAGCACCCCAAGGTGATCGCCGCGATGGAAGAGGCGCTGCACGATGTGGGAGCCGGTTCCGGCGGCACCCGCAACATCGGCGGCAACACGCATTATCACGTCGATCTGGAACGGGAACTGGCGTACCTGCACGGCAAGGACGGCGCACTGCTGTTCACCAGCGGCTATGTCTCGAACGATGCCACGCTGTCGACCATCGCCAAGATCCTGCCCGGCTGCGTGATCTTTTCCGACGAACTGAACCATGCCAGTATGATCGCCGGCATCCGCAATTCGGGCGCCGAAAAGCGCGTGTGGCGGCACAACGATGTCGCCCACCTGGAAGAACTCCTGGCAGAAACCGATCCCTCTCTGCCCAAGCTGATCGCGTTCGAAAGCGTCTATTCGATGGACGGCGATGTCGCCCCGATCCACACGATCTGCGACCTTGCGGAAAAGTACAACGCGCTGACGTACATCGACGAAGTCCACGCCGTTGGCATGTACGGCCCGCGCGGCGGCGGCATTTCGGACCGTGACGAAGCGGCCCACCGCATCGACATCATCGAGGGAACGCTGGGCAAGGCCTTTGGCGTGATGGGCGGCTATATCGCCGCCGACACCCGGATCATCGATGTGATCCGCAGCTATGCGCCAGGCTTCATCTTCACCACCTCGCTGTCACCGGTGCTGGTCGCAGGCGTGCTCGCCAGCGTCCGCCACCTGAAGGCGTCGAGTGTGGAGCGTGAGGCCCAGCAGGCCGCCGCCACCTTCCTGAAGAAGGCCTTTGTCGAGGCTGGCCTGCCAGTGATGCCCTCCACCACGCACATCGTGCCGCTGATGGTCGGCGATCCGGTGCGTGCCAAGAAGGTGGCCGACATACTGCTCGCCGAATACGGCGTCTATGTGCAGCCGATCAACTATCCCACCGTGCCGCGCGGCACGGAGCGTCTGCGCTTCACTCCCGGCCCGGCGCACACCGAGGCGATGATGGTGGAACTGACCGGCGCGTTGGTGGAAATCTGGCAGCGGCTGGAACTGGAAAAGCGCAAGGCCGCCTGAACGCCGTTCTTATGGAGCCTGGCGCATGGAGCCTAGCGAACGCGCGGAGCTAGGCCGTCACGTAGCAATGCCCGTGACGGCGACGCGGTTGAGCACGCGATCTTCGGAAGAGTAGTATAGCCAGATCTTGTCGCCGTCTGTCAGGCACGAAGCGGCAAAGGCAACGTCGGCCGCGTTGCCTTGATCGGCGGCACCGGGTTCAAGCAGCGGCTGTTCGCAGCGGGCGACGACCTTGCCGAACGCTTCGTCGAAGGCGATCCAGCCGATCCGCCACTTCGCATCCGGCCCGGCGCCATTGTAGTACATCACCGGAGGCTCACCGGGGCGAGCCACGATCGGCCCGGTCGACAGGTGCCAGTTGTCCCATGAACCGGGCCGGGCGGCGAAGGGCGCGGCGACGGCTTTCCAAGGCCCATCAAGTTCGTCCGCCAGCGCAAGGCCAATGCGGGCGGCGCGATCCTGCATGTATTCATAGAACATGCGCCAGCGGCCGTCCGCTCCCTGTGTCACCGTGGCGCGGCGAATGTACTGCTGCATGGGCGGCGCGGACAAGGCCACAGGCCGCTTGGACAAGCGCGACAGGTCCGACCCTTCCGCCACCAGCAGCGCCCGTTCCACGCGGCCCGCGTCCACGCCGGTGTAGAAAGTCATGAACCGGCCGTCCGCGCCGGGCAGCACGGTTGGGTCTTCCACCCCGCCCAGATCGGCCGCGTGCAGGCCCGGCGTGATCGCCGGCATGGGCTCGAGCGAGAAAGTGCGACCATCGGCGGAGGTTGCCGTGTAAATCTCACCGGTCGGGTCTGTTGGTCCGACATGCCGGGGCACGGCGCAAACCATCAGGTGCACTGTTTCGCCCTGCCGCCAGACGCAGGGATTGATCAGTTCATGGCGCGAGAGAATTTCAGCGCTGGCGACAATCTCCAGCCGTTCGACACGCGGGGATGCGATCGCGTAGTTCATGTGCATAAGGCAGCCTCCTCACCTCTCGCATGATAACTACGTAGAGCCCGATGGGTTGCAGCATTCAACTATCGTCGGAGTTGGCAAAGGTTTGCCCGATAAACGAAAGGCCCCGCCATACCGGCGAGGCCTTTCCATGCGACTCGGTGGACCCGGTTCTGTTTATACTGATGAAGTAAGCTTAGCGGAGCGAGACCACGTTGTCCGTCACGCGCGGATCGCGGCGGTCACCGCGATACTGGCTCGACATCGGCTCGTCGGTCACTTCGAACACGTCGGTCGCGCCGAAGCCGTTGAACACGGTCTTCATCGCCGCACCATAAGCGCCCAGCATGCCAATCTCGATATAGTCGCCCGCCTTGATGTCCGCCGGCAGTTCGAACGGACCGTCCATGTGGTCCATATCGTCGCAGGTCGGCCCATAGAAGCTGAACGGCTCCATCGCGGGTGCGTCGTCGTCGTTGGCACCGGCGCGCAGCACCTTTACCGGAAAGCGCCAGCCCACGTGTGCAGCATCGAACAGCGCGCCATAGGCACCGTCGTTGATGTAGAGTTCGGTGCCGCGGCGCTTGTCCACCTGCACGATGATCGAGTTGTATTCCGCGCACAGCGCGCGGCCCGGCTCGCACCACAATTCGGCCGAATAGGACACCGGCAACGATTCATACGTACGGTCGATCACAGCAAAGTAATCTTCCAGCGGCGGCGGTTCCATGCCCGGATAGATCGACGGAAAGCCGCCGCCCACGTCGATGATGTCGACGGTGACCGCCGCATCCACAATCGCGGCGCGCGCGCGTTCCAGCGCCTGCACATAGGCGTGCGGGCTCATCGACTGGCTGCCCACGTGGAAGCAGATGCCCAGCGAATCCGCCACCTGGCGGGTTGCCTGCAGCAGCTCGCCCGCGCCGGTCAGGTCGCAGCCGAACTTGCTGGCCAGGCTCAGCTCCGAATATTCCGACGACACGCGCAGGCGCACGCACAGCGTCAGGTCTTCGGGCGCTTCGCCGCCGTTGGCCTCGGTTGTGGCAATGCGGATCTTTTCCAGTTCCTCGATCGAATCGAGGCTGAACACGCGCACGCCATATTGGGCATAGGCTTCGCGCACGGCGCTCGGCGTCTTCACTGGATGCATGAAGCACAGCGTCGCTTCGGGCAGGGTCGAACGAACCAGACGCACCTCGGCAATCGAGGCCACGTCATAGTGCGTTACGCCCGCATCCCACAGGATACGCAGCAGATCGGGGGACGGATTCGCCTTTACCGCATAGAGCGAGCGGCCCGGAAACTTCTCGACGAAGAAACGGGCGGCGCGCGCCGCAGCGTGCGGACGATTCAGAATGGCAGGTTGGTCAGGCGCGGAAGCGCCAACTACAGCCAGTGCGTCAGGATAGATGTGCAATTCAAGGGACCCCCAAACGGAACAGTGAACAAAGCTGCCTTGCGGTTTGGAAGTCCCCATGGGGCAGCGAGAGGGGGTAAATAGGGCTGTTGGCCTGAACATCAAGTGAAAAAAGGGGCGATTCACGTCACTGTCAAAAAACTGAAACAATGAATGGCGGAAATCAGCCAATCCCGCAGAAATCTGCGGATTTTGGTGACACCAATGCGACGGTTTCGCGCAAGGAAACGATGCCCTTGCCCGCGCAGACTCACGAAAGCCGGTCGCGGAAATCCTCGTAGGAAAAGCTGCGGATTCGTTCGAGCGCGTCGGTCGCGCTGTCCCACAGCCAGATGGAGGGTAGCGGCACGCCGTTGAAGGTGGTGGTCTTGACCATCGAGTAGTGCGCCTGATCGAGGAACGCGAACCGCGCGCCGGGTTCGCAGGGTACGGGCAAGCGATAGTCGCCGATCACGTCGCCAGCGAGGCATGATGGCCCGCCCAGCCGCACCGGAGCGCCGCCTTCGCCGCCGTCCTCGTATTCGTCGATCGGCAGTTCGCCCAGCATCGCCGGGCGATAGGGTGCCTCGATCACATCGGGCATGTGGCACGTGGCCGAAATGTCGGTGATGGCGAGCGGCATCCCGTTCCAGTGCGCATCGAGCACCGTGCCCACCAGAATGCCTGCATCGAGCGCCACGGCCTCGCCGGGCTCAAGATAGATTTCGCAACCGGTAGTTTGCTTCACGGTCTTCAGAAACTGCACGAGGTCGTCGCGCTGGTAATCGGCGCGGGTGATGTGGTGCCCACCGCCGAAGTTCAGCCATTGCAGCTGCGGCAGAAAAGGCTCGATCCGCGGCAGCAACGCGTTCCACGTCCGCTCCAGCGGTTCGAAATCCTGCTCGCACAGCGAATGGAAATGCAGGCCGGTCACGCCTTGCAGATGGGCCTCGGTCAGCTGGTCCACGGGGAACCCAAGGCGCGAGTGCGGCGCGCAAGGATCATAACGTGGAACCTCACCTTCGGCGTGCAAGGGATTGATACGCAAGGCGATGTCGAACACGTCACCCCGCGCCCTCGCCGCCGCGATTTCGCCCTTGAAGCGTTCGTGCTGGCCTGGCGTGTTGAAGATCACATGGTCCGAAAGCCGCAGGATTTCAGGTAAGTCTTCCGCCTTGTAGGCCGCGCAATAGGTCGCGATTTCGCCCTTGTAGCGCTCGGCGGCCAGCAGGGCTTCCCACAAGCCGGAGGTGCAGACGCCATCGAGGTATTCCCCGATGATCGGTGCCACCCGCCACATCGAAAACGCCTTGAGCGCGGCCAGCACCTTGATCCCGGCCCGATCGCGCACGTCGGCCAGCACCGCCAGATTGCGCCGCAGCGCCGCCGCATCGACGACGAACGCAGGGCTATCGACGCGATTGAGGTCGAAGTGGGCGAAAGCGCCCGGATCGCCGGCTCTGGTTTCCATAACTCTATCCCAACTGCGCCCCCGCGGAGGCGGGGGCCTCAGGCCTGCAAAGTATTGCGCGTGACCGAGAGAGGTCCCCGCCTTCGCGGGGACGCTGCATCCAAGCTGATCAAAACCCCAGCGGCCCTGCCAGTTCCTTCACCTGCCACGGCAGTCCGTGCTCGTTCAGCATGTCCATGTAGGGATCGGGGTTCAGTTGTTCGATGTTGAACACGCCTGCGCCTGACCAAATGCCCTGCACCATCAGCGCCGCGCCGATCATCGCGGGCACACCCGTGGTGTAGCTGACGGCCTGGTTGCCGGTTTCGGCATAGGCGTCCTCGTGGTCGCAGATGTTGTAGATGTAGAAGGTCTTTTCCACCACGTCCTTAAGCCCGGTGGCGATGTCGCCGATGTTGGTCTTGCCCTTGGTCGTCGCGCCCAGCGAAGCGGGTTCGGGCAGAACGGCCTTCAGGAACTGGAGCGGGATGATCTCCTGCCCGTTGTACATCACCGGGTCGATCCGCGTCATACCCACGTTCTGCAGCACCGTCAGGTGCGTGATGTAGGCGTCGCCAAAGGTCATCCAGAAGCGGATGCGCTCGATTTCAGGCAAGTGATGCGCAAGGCTTTCGAGTTCCTCGTGATACATCAGGTACATGTTCTTGGGGCCGACCGCCTCGAAATCGAAGTTCTCGCGGATGGTCAGCGCCGGGGTCTCGATCCACTCGCCGTTCAGCCAGTGACGCGCCGGTGCGGTCACTTCGCGGATGTTGATTTCCGGGTTGAAGTTGGTGGCAAAGTGCTGGCCATGATCGCCGCCGTTGCAATCGAGAATGTCGAGCGTGCGGATCGTATCCAGCTTGTGCTTCTTCAGCCAGCAGGCGAACACGCTGGTCACGCCGGGATCGAAGCCCGACCCCAGCAGCGCCATCAGGCCGGCCGCCTTGAAGCGTTCCTGATAGGCCCATTGCCAGTGATATTCGAACTTGGCCTCGTCGATCGGCTCGTAGTTCGCGGTGTCCATGTAGTTCACGCCCGCCGCAAGGCATGCGTCCATGATGTGCAGATCCTGATAGGGCAGCGCCAGATTGACGACGAGCACCGGACGCACGTCGTTCAGCAGCGCGGTTGTCGCCGCCACGTCGTCCGCGTCGATCTGATAGGTCGCCACGTCCACGCCGGTGCGCTCCTTCACCGAAGCGGCGATGGCGTCACACTTGGCCTTGGTGCGGCTGGCGAGCGCGATTTCGGTGAAGATATCGCTGTTCATCGCCATCTTGTGAACGGCGACCGAGCCGACGCCACCGGCGCCGATAACGAGAACCTTGGCCATGAAATCTCCACAAACGAACAGGGCTGAACGGGCCGCGCGGCTTCGCGGGCGAAGGCGATCACGGCGTTACGGCTTGCGCCTTTAGGCCATCGGCGCGCCAAACCCAAGACCCGATAATGGCCGACACACCGCTGCCATAATACCGCAACGGAGCGGACCTAGGGGCGGCACATAACTTTTCGTCATAGCCGCAGGATCAAAAGTCATGGCAAAGCCAGAGCAAGCTTCACACCCCCTCACCCGTTCAGTCGTGCGCAAGGGTGCGGGCATGGCCAACAAGCTGCTCGACCACGCCTTTGCCTTCGCCTTTCGCGGCCTCGTCTATGCGCAGATCTGGGAAGATCCGGAAGTCGACATGGAGGCGCTGCAGATCACGCCGGACAGCCGGCTGATCGCCATCGCCAGCGGCGGCTGCAACGTGCTGTCCTACCTCGTCGCCAATCCCGCTGCGATCACCGCCATCGACCTCAACACCGCACACATCGCGTTGAACAAGCTGAAGATTGCGTCGGCCCGCCACTTGCCCGGCTATGCCCAGTTTCGGCGCTTCTTCGCCGAAGCCGACAGCGCCACCAACGTCGCCGCCTATCACGATTATGTCGCCCCGCACC
The DNA here is from genome assembly GCA_027311705.1 of Novosphingobium sp. Classification (GTDB taxonomy): domain Bacteria; phylum Pseudomonadota; class Alphaproteobacteria; order Sphingomonadales; family Sphingomonadaceae; genus Novosphingobium. The sequence goes on from DAICYJ010000107.1 coordinate 8,315, forward strand.
TCGACGAGACCACGCGCCGATACTGGGAAGGGCGCGACGTGATGTTCCGCCGCCGCATCGGCGGTTTCCAGAAGGGGATCTACAAGCGCGGGCTGCTCGGCGGGTTCATCGGCGTCGCCCACCTGCTCGCCAAGGCCTATCGCATTGACCTTGGCGTGATCCTTTCGGCCACGACCATCGAGGAGCAGCGCCGCCTGTTCGAGGAGGAACTGGCGCCGGTGTTCGACAAGAAGTTCGTCCGGTGGCTGACCGACCAGCCCGCATCGCTGTTCGGCCTCGGCATTCCGCCCGCGCAGTTCGATGCGCTGGCGGGCGACCAGCCCATGGCGCAAGTGCTGCGTCGCCGGCTCGAAAAACTCGCCTGCGATTTCGCGGTGAACGACAACTATTTCGCCTGGCAGGCATTTTCGCGCGGATATGGCCGCGCCGCCGATTGCCCGCTGCCACCATACCTGCAGGAAGCGAACTGGCAGGCGGTGCGTGATCGGGCCGATCGGGTGGACGTGCGCCACGCCAACCTGACCGAACACCTCGCCACCCTGCCCGCCGGTTCGCTCGATCGCTACGTGCTGCTCGATGCGCAAGACTGGATGACCGACGACCAGCTCAACGCCCTGTGGCGCGAGATTACCCGTACCGCGCGGCCCGGTTCGCGCGTGCTGTTCCGCACGGCTGCCGAGCCCAGCCTGCTGCCGGGCCGCGTGGCCGACGAGGTGCTGCGCCAGTGGAACTACCACGCCGCCGCTTCGCTCGATTACACCGCGCGCGATCGATCATCGATCTACGGCGGTGTCCACCTTTACGAGCTGGCCTGATGGACGCGGCGGCCCCGGCACATGGCGCATTGATGGATTCGATCTATCGCCGCCAGAAGCACATCTACGACGCGACGCGGAAGTATTACCTGTTCGGGCGCGACACGATGATTGACGGGCTTGCCTGCCAGCCCGGCATGCGCGTGCTGGAAGTGGGCTGCGGCACCGGGCGCAACCTTGCGCTGATCGCCCGCCGCTGGCCGGGGGTGCAGTTGCGCGGGCTCGATATCTCGCACGAGATGCTCGAAACCGCGCGCGAGCGGCTGGGCGACGGCGCGGTGCTGGCGCTGGGCGACGCGACGGACTTCGATCCCGTGGCCCTGTTTGGCGAAGAAAAGTTCGACCGCGTGGTGATCTCGTTCGCGCTGTCGATGATCCCGCAGTGGCGCGACGCTGTTGCCCACGCGGCCGGCCTGCTCGCTCCCGGTGGATCGCTCCATGTCGTCGATTTCGGAAATTTCGCGGGCCTGCCCTCTCCCTTGCGAGCGCTGATGCTGCGCTGGCTTCGCGCATTTCATGTCACCCCGCGCAACGGGCTGGCCGATTGGGTGGGCGGCCTCGCCGCGCGCCACGGCCTCACCGCCAGCGTCCGGCGCGGCCCGCTGGGATATTACCGGCTGGCCACGCTGAACCGATAGGTTGCAATTGACAATCTAGTTTCCACTGGCATTCTCCCTTCCGCTGCAATGGGGAGGATTTATCTTGCAACACGCCATGCTCGCGCCCGCTACCGTCCTGGTCCTGTGGTCGCTCATCATGCTCGTCTGGATGGCCGGCAGCCGGTTGCCCGCCCTGTCGAAGCTCGGCGGGATCGGCAATGCCATGCCCGGTGGGCGCGGACAGGATCTGGAAGGCGTGATTCCCGATGTCATCAACTGGAAATCGCACAACTATAGCCACCTGATGGAGCAGCCGACGCTGTTCTATGCCACCGTGGCGACCCTTGCGATTGCCGGGGCTGGCGCAGCCGATGTGGCGCTGGCGTGGGGCTATGTCGGCATCCGCATTGTTCATTCGCTGTGGCAGGCAACGGTCAACCGCGTGCCGGTGCGCTTCATGCTGTTCGCGCTTTCCACCACCTGCCTGATGGCACTTGCGATCCGCGCGGCGATGGTCACACTGCTGCCCTGAAAAGACGAGAGAAAATCAAAACGGGGGAGAATGCAGCATGACAGGAATGGATATCCTGAAACCAGTGGTCGCGCTGGCGATCTGGACGATGGTGATGTGGGTGTGGATGTACGCCACCCGCATCCCGGCATTGAGCGCAGCCAAGGTCAATCCGGATGTGCTCGCGCGCGATCCATCGCGTACGCTGGACCACATTCTGCCCGCGTCGGTTCAGTGGAAAGCACACAACTTCAATCACCTGCACGAAGCACCTACAGTGTTTTATGCGATCGCCATCGTGCTTGCTATCGTCGGGCAGGGCGATGGGCTGAACGCCACGCTCGGCTGGGCCTATGTCGCCGTGCGCGTGGTCCACAGCGTGGTGCAGGCGACCGTCAACAAGGTGACGCTGCGGTTTGTGCTGTTCGCGCTGTCGAGTCTGATCCTCACGGCTTTGATCACCCACGCCGCGATGGCGGTGTTCTAGGCGTCTTTCACGAAGAAACTGGCCAGTTCCACATGGGTCGACCAGCGGAACTGGCCCACCGGGCGCAAGTCTGCCAGCCGGTAGCCGCCGTCGATCAGCGTTGTCGCATCGCGCGCCCAACTGGCCGGGTTGCAGCTGATATAGACGACGCGCTTCACCGCGGATGCCGCAAGTTGCTCCACCTGTTCTCGCGCTCCGGCACGCGGCGGATCGAGCAGCACGGCGGCGAACCGATCCAGTTCCTCCACCCGCAGCGGATTGCGATACAGGTCGCGGTGCAGCGAATGCACCGGTCGCGCCTGTGCCCGCGCGGCAGACTGGCACGCCAGATGCGGATCGCGCGCGGCTTCCACCGCAAGCACCTTGGTCTTGGGCCCGGCGAGCGCGAATGCGAACGTGCCCAAGCCGGAAAACAGATCGGCCACGCTCGTCGCCTCCGCCAGCCATTCTCGCGCGGCAGCCATCAGCACCGACTCGCCATCGCGGGTCGCCTGCAGGAACGCGCCCGGTGGTAGCGAAACGGCCGTGCCGCCCAGCGTCACCGTCGCCGGTTCCGGCTCCCATACCGCTTCCGCACCATAGCCCGTATCCAGCGTCATCCGCGCCAGCTTGTTGTCGCGCGCGAAATCCAGTAGAAATTCGGTGCGCGCCAGATTGTCGGCCTTCAGCCCCTGCACGCCCAGCGACACGCCCTGATCCGCCAGCGTCATCTCGATATCCGCGAGCAGCTTGCGGTCGTTCCACGCTTCCAGCAACCCGCGCAATGGTGCGATCAGTGCGAACAGTTCGGGCACCAGCACATGGCATTCGCGCATGTCGATGATCTTGTGCGAGCCCTGCTCGCGAAACCCGATAACCACCCGCTTGCCGATGGCCTGCGCGTGTAACGTTGCGCGGCGGCGCGAGTTCGGCGGCGACAGGTGCGCAGGCGCCAGTTTGCCCGGATCGAGGTTCTGGCCCAGCGCAGCCCCCGCCACGCGGTCGCTGACGTAAGCGGCCAGCGCGGCTTCTGATAGATGCTGCAACTGGCATCCGCCACAGGCCGGAAAGTGACGGCAAACTGGCGTCACATGGTCCGGCCCCAGCGTCAGCGAGCCGTCCGCTTCCAGCACATCGCCCGGCGCCGCGAGCGCAACGTAACGGCCATCGGCGGTCGCGCCCTCGCCCTTCGCGGCCACGCGCACGATCAGTCCGGCATTCACTTCGCTATCACTCACGACGTTCCCACTCACTTCAGGGTGCTCCCAACGGCTGCGGGCACCATCCGCGCAAGATCTTCTGCGGCAAAGGCCGATCCCGCGCGCCGCGCAGCTTCGCCATGCAGCCACAAACCTTCGCGCGCCGCCATCAGTGGATCCCGATGGACCGCCAGCCGGCTCGCGATCAGACCCGCCAGCACATCGCCGCTGCCCGCCACGGAAAGCCAGCTCGACGCGCGCGGCGAAACCGTAACGGTCCCGTCCTGCGCGGCAATCAGGCTGTCCGGCCCTTTCAGCAAAACGACCGCGCCGCTGGCCTGCGCCAAAGCCACAGCGCGTTCGCGGCGCAGCCCGGTTCCGGCCAATTCGAACGTCCGTTCCAGCGCGACCATCTCGCCCTCATGCGGCGTCAGCACGCAAGGCGCGCCATTCAGCATATCCGGCGAAAGCAGCATCAGCGCATCAGCATCGACCACCACAGGCCGTCCGCGTTCCAGCACGGCCTGCAGCCGCGCCTTTGCCGTATCGCTGCGGCCCAGCCCCGGCCCCACCAGCACGGCGGCCACACGATCATCGTCCAGCGCGGCCAGATCGGCCGTAACGTCACACACCAGCGAAGGCGGAACGCCCTCCGGCCGCACCGTCGCCAGCAGCTTCACATAACCTGCTCCGCCGCGCATCGCCGCCTCGGCGGACAGCAGCGTCGCCCCGGGCATTTCGCCCGCAACGATGGCCAGCAGTCCTCGCCGATACTTGTGCGCATCCGTCGCAGGTGCCGCGATGCACGGCTTGCCCAAAACCGACGCCGAACCCGGCACGTGCGCCACACCGATATCGAACAGCCGCAACGCGCCCATCGTTTCCGTCGCAGGCATCGTCCAGTGCGCAAACTTCCACGCACCCAGCGCCACCGTCAGGTCGAAGCGCGGCAGGCCTTCATTGAGGCAAAGGCCGCTGTCGCTTTCCACCCCGCTCGGCAGGTCCACCGCCACTTTCAGGTGATGGTTCTCGGCCAGCCCGGTCAGCAGCGCCAGCAAATCGTCGGACAAGGGCCGCACCAGCCCGCTGCCAAACAGGCAATCGACGAACACATCGCCATGCACCGCTGCATCGGGTCCGCTCACGTCGCCGGTGAACAACGACCGCGCATTGCGGCACGCGTCCGTCGTGGGGTCGCGCGCCGCGATCACCCGCACCGGATTGCCATGTTCCATCAGGTGGTGCGCAATCACATAGCCGTCGCCGCCGTTGTTTCCGGGGCCGCACAGCACCGTTACGGCACGCCCGGCGGCCATCCGCCGCACGAACTCGCCCGCGCCGCGCCCGGCGATTTCCATCAGGGCTTCGACCGAGATTCCGGCGTCGATCAGCGCCATTTCCGCGTCGCGCATCTGCGCAACGGTGAGCACCTGCGAAAGTGTTACGTTACGATGCTTGGGCATCGCCACAACTCAAATGAACGGCCTCAACCTTTGGCATTTTTGCCCTTCAGCTGCGACAGATCGCGCACGGCACCGCGCGCCGCGCTGGTCGTCATCGCGGCATAGGCCTGCAGCGCGGTCGAAACCTTGCGCGGGCGAGCCTTGGCCGGCTGCCACGCGGCATCGCCCTTGGCGTCCATCGCGGCACGGCGTTCGGCCAGCACCGCATCGGTAACATCCAGGCGGATCGTGCGGTTGGGAATGTCGATCTCGATCCGGTCGCCGGCTTCGACCAGCCCGATCGTGCCGCCTTCCGCCGCTTCGGGCGAGACATGGCCGATGGAAAGGCCCGACGTACCGCCCGAAAAGCGCCCGTCGGTGATCAGCGCACAGGCCGCGCCCAGCCCCTTGGATTTCAGGTAGCTGGTGGGATAGAGCATTTCCTGCATGCCCGGCCCGCCCTTCGGCCCTTCATAGCGGATCACCACCACGTCACCCGCCACGATCTGCCCTGTCAGAATCGCCGCAACGGTCGCATCCTGGCTTTCATAGACTTTGGCTGGCCCGGCAAACTTCAGGATCGATTCGTCGACGCCCGCCGTCTTCACGATGCAGCCATCGAGCGCGATATTGCCCGAAAGCACCGCCAGCCCGCCATCCTTGCTGAACGCGGCCTCGGGCGAACGGATCACGCCGCCGATGCGATCAAGGTCGAGATCGTCCCACCGGCGCGACTGGCTGAACGCCGTCTGCGTCGGCACGCCGCCCGGCGCGGCCTTGAAGAATTCCTGCACCGCAGGGTCGTTGGTGCGCGAAATGTCCCACTTGTTCAGCGCATCGGCCATCGTCGGGCTGTGGACTGTGGGCAGGTGCGTGTGGATCAGCCCGGCGCGGTCCAGCTGGCCCAGAATGGCCATGATCCCGCCCGCGCGATGCACGTCTTCCATGTGCACGTCGTTCTTGGCAGGTGCCACCTTGGAAAGGCACGGCACCCCGCGCGAAAGCCGGTCGATGTCGGTCATGGTGAAATCGACGCCCGCTTCGTGCGCGGCGGCCAGCAGGTGAAGCACCGTGTTGGTCGATCCGCCCATCGCGATATCCAGCGTCATCGCGTTCTCGAATGCCTCGAACCCGGCGATGGCGCGCGGCAGCACGCTGTCGTCGTCCTGCTCGTAGTATCGCTTGCACAGATCGACGACGGTGCGGCCTGCCTGCAGGAACAGTTCCTTGCGGTCGGCGTGGGTGGCCAGCATCGAACCGTTGCCGGGCAGCGAAAGGCCCAGTGCCTCGGTCAGGCAGTTCATCGAATTGGCGGTGAACATGCCGCTGCACGATCCGCAGGTCGGGCAGGCAGACCGCTCGATGCTCTCGACTTCGGCGTCGGTGTACTTGTCGTCCCCAGCGGCGACCATCGCGTCGACGAGATCGAGCGCCACTTCCTTGCCGCGCAGCACGACCTTGCCCGCTTCCATCGGCCCGCCCGAAACGAACACCACCGGGATGTTGATCCGCAAAGCCGCCATCAGCATGCCGGGGGTGATCTTGTCGCAGTTGGAAATGCACACCATCGCGTCGGCGCAGTGCGCGTTGACCATGTATTCCACGCTGTCGGCGATCAGATCGCGGCTCGGCAGGCTGTAAAGCATGCCATCGTGGCCCATGGCGATGCCATCATCGACGGCGATCGTGTTGAATTCCTTTGCAACACCGCCTGCCGCCTCGATTTCGCGCGCGACCATCTGGCCCAGGTCCTTCAGATGGACATGCCCCGGCACGAACTGGGTGAAGCTGTTGACGACGGCGATGATCGGCTTGCCGAAATCGCTGTCCTTCATGCCCGTGGCACGCCACAGCCCGCGAGCGCCCGCCATGTTGCGGCCGTGCGTAGTGGTGCGAGAACGATAAACAGGCATGCGAAGGACTCCGCTTCGGGATTCGTTATAGTTGGCGACTTGCTCCGCCCCTAACGCACGAGATGCGTCTTTCGAAACAATAAATCGTCATGGATATGGCGATTGCAACAGCCTGAAGTCATACCCACCGGGGCAATAGTTACGCTTCGATTTCCACCGCAACTACATTGGCAATGCGCGCCAGCAATTCCGCCCAACGCGTCTGCCCGGCAGGGTCGGCGATCTGGTCTTGCCGCACTTCGATGCCCAGATAGGGGCGACCTTCGGCCTCGGCATGGCGGTTCATGGTCGCATTCAGCAACTTTCCCGAATAGGGCTGCTGGTCGCCCACCACCAAACCTTCCGCCTGAAGCAAAGGAATCGCGATCCGAGCGGCGCGGTCGTCCTCGTTATAAAGCACACCCACCTGCCACGGCCGCGGCACGTCGCTGCTGGCCAGATGCGGGGTAAAACTGTGCAGCGACAGGATCAGCGCCTGTGGCATCCGGTCCAGCAGATCGGCCAGCGCATCGTGATAGGGCCGGTAAAACCGGGCCAACCGCGCCTCGTGCCCGGCATGATCGATTGCATTGCCGGGGATCGCGTGGCCGTCGCTGGCGATCGGCACCACCGTCGGCACGTGTTCATCGCGGTTAAAATCGCAAACCAACCGGCTGACGTTGCCCTGAAAGGCCGCGACGCCTGCGCGCTGCGCCATCGCCGCACCGACCTCGGCCACGCCGATATCCACCGCGATGTGCTGGCCCAGCAATTCGGGTGCAATGCCAAGGTCGATGTCGTCCGGCACCCGGTTCGATGCGTGGTCGGAAACCACCAGAATGCCGCCAAAACGCGGCGTTCCAATCAGGCGGAAGGCTTCGCTCACCGCAGTTTCCCCGCAAGTTGCCACCAGTCGGCCGGCAAGGCTCGCGCAGCCTCATCGCGCGCCACTTCGTTGTCATAAAGCGCAAAGCACGTCGCGCCCGAGCCGGACATCCGCACAAGCCAAGCATCGGTCCCGCGCAGCGCCGCCAGCACATCGCCGATCTGCGGCACGAGGTCGAGCGCGCCGGCTTCCAGATCGTTGCGCCCGGCCAGTGCAATCGCCCTCGCGTCGCCATCGGGCAGCGGCCCCCGGTCCACGCCATCCCATCGCTGAAACACCGGCCCGGTCGCCAGCGCCACGCGCGGATTAACCAACAGCACCGGTGTGCCCGCCAGTTCGCTGTCCACCGGCTCAAGCTCGGTCCCGGTCCCGCGCCCGATGCAGGTTACGCTTTCGACGCAGGCCGGCACGTCCGCCCCCAGCTTCGCCGCCCGCGCGCGCCAATCGTCGGGCAATCGCCGCGCCGCCTCGACCAAGCGGAACACCGCGCCGGCATCAGCCGACCCGCCACCCAGCCCGGCAGCGACCGGCAACCGCTTTTCCAACGTCACCGACCACGCACACTCGCGCGGCAGTATATTCAATGCCTTAGAGACGATATTTCCGAATGGGTCTGAAAGCCCACCGGCAAATTCACCCATCACCCGCAGCGTATCGCGCTCCGCCGGAGAAACGCTCAGTTCATCCCCCGCATCCACAAATGCGAACAGCGTTTCCAGCTCATGATACCCATCATCCCGCCGCCGCCGCACATGCAGCGCCAGGTTGATCTTGGCAAAGGCGGTTTCGTGCATAGGTGAACCTGAAGCCCTCTCCCCTTCAGGGGAGAGGGTTGGGAGAGGGGAACTGCGGGCAATCGCCCCTCTCAACTACGACTAGCCGGCTGCGCCGCCAAGTCTTGGTATCGCTCCCCTAAAGAGGCGAGTGCTGACCCAGGTCACATATTCGGATAGTTTGGCCCGCCGCCGCCTTCCGGCGTTACCCAGTCGATGTTCTGGGTCATGTCCTTGATATCGCAGGTTTTGCAGTGGACGCAGTTCTGCGCGTTGATCTGCAGGCGCGGGGCGCCTTCTTCCACGCCGACGAATTCATAGACACCGGCGGGGCAATAGCGCGCTTCCGGCCCGGCATAGAGCGGCAGGTTGATCCGCGTCGGCACCGTCGCGTCTTTCAGCACCAGATGGCAGGGCTGGTCTTCCTCGTGGTTGGTGTACGAGAAGGAAACCGAGGTCAGCCGGTCGAAGCTGATCACGCCATCGGGCTTGGGATAGGCGATGGGCTTGAACAGGTCGGCGCGCATCGTCGCCTCGTTGTCGCGGTGGTGCTTCATCGCCTTGAACGGATTGATTTTCAGGAAGCGTGCCCACATGTCCGTGCCTGCCAGCACGGTGCCCAGTTCGCCACCGAATTTGGCGAGCAGCGGCTGCGCGTTCTGGACCAGCTTCAGTTCCTTAGCGATCCAGCTGTTGCGCACGGCGGCGTCGTATTCGGCCATCTCGTCATGCTCGCGCCCGGCGCCGATCGCGGCGACGATCGCGTCCGCCGCCAGCATCCCGCTTTTCATCGCGGTGTGGCTGCCCTTGATGCGCGGCACGTTCACGAAGCCTGCAGAACAGCCGATCAGCGCCCCACCGGGGAACGCGAGCTTCGGCACGGACTGCCAGCCGCCCTCGTTGATCGCGCGCGCGCCATAGGAAACACGACGGCCGCCTTCCAGGATCTTGCGGATTTCCGGGTGCTGCTTCCAGCGCTGGAATTCCTCGAACGGATAGACCCACGGGTTGGCATAATCGAGTGCGGTCACGAAGCCGAGCGCGACCTGATTGTTCGCCTGATGATACAGGAAACCGCCGCCCATGCTGTTGCTTTCCGAAAGCGGCCAGCCCTGCGTGTGCAGCACGCGCCCCGGCATGTGCTTTTCGGGATCGATATCCCACAGTTCCTTGATGCCAAGGCCATAGATCTGCGGCTCGCAATCGCGCTCAAGGTCGAAGTGCTGCTTCAACCGTTTTGTGAGGTGACCACGCGCACCCTCTGCAAACAAAGTGTATTTGCCGTGCAGCTCCATGCCGGGCTGGTAATCGCCCTTCTTCTCGCCGTCCTTGCCGATACCCATGTCGCCGGTAGCGACGCCCATCACCGCGCCGTTCGCATCGAACAGCACTTCGGCGGCGGGGAAGCCGGGAAAGATTTCCACGCCCAGTTCGGTCGCCTGATCCGCCAGCCAGCGGCACAGGCTGCCAAGGCTGCCGGTATAGTTGCCCTCGTTCGACATGAACGGAGGCATCGGCCAGTGCGGGATCGCGG
>DAICYJ010000108.1 GCA_027311705.1 Novosphingobium sp.
TGGAAGGACGAAGGCGTTGCCACATACCTTGGCCTGATGGTCGATGGCTTCCCCAACTTCTTCACGCTGGTGGGGCCGCAAAATGGCACTGTGTTCTGCAACATTCCGCGTTGTTCGGCTGTCGCTATCGACTGGAACGAAGGGCTGATGCAGAACGTGTTCGACAGGAACATTCAGACCATCGAAGCCGCTCCGGAAGCGCAGAAGGAATGGAACCAGCTGTGTTCCGACCTGCTCGCCAAGGGCTTGCTGGGCAAGACGAGTTCGTGGTTTACCGGGGTGAACAAGAACGTCGAAGGCGCGCAAAAGCGTGAGGTTCTATTCTATGCCGGCGGCATTCCGGAGTTCAAGGAACTGTGCAAGGACATCCAGGCCGACAACTGGCGCGGTTTCCTGTTCGACGGGCAGCCTGCAAAACAGACTGAATCTGTGTGAGCATAGCTGCCGCCCTTGAGGAACGCCTGTCACTCGCCGGCAAAGTGGCCGTGGTGACGGGCGCGGCAAGTGGCATCGGCCGGGCGACTGCTCGGCTGATGTGCACGCTTGGCGCAAGGACCGCGTTCCTCGATCGCGATCCGGCAGGGCTGGCAGCCGCTGTTGCCGAATGTGCCGGCCTTGCGGGAGAGGCGCTGGCATTCGAAGTCGATCTTGCCGATCACAAGGCCATCGAAGTTTGCTTCGAAGGCATTGTGGCGCGTTGGGGCGGCGTGGACATCCTCGTTAATTCGGCGGCGATGAACGTATCGGGCGCGAGCGTCGATTACGATCTCGAAACGTGGCAGCGCGTACTGGACGTGAACCTGACCGGGCTGTTCCTGTCGTGTCGTCTCTCAGCGCGTTCGATGATCGCGCGCGGCGTGGGTGGGGCCATCGTCAATGTTGCGTCTGTGGGTGGGCTGAGTGCCGGGATTACCGGGCGTGCTAATGCCAATCCATCCTATCGGGCCAGCAAGGGCGGGGTAGTCAACCTTACGCGCGCGCTGGCGGTGGAATGGGCAGCCAAGGGCATTCGCGTGAATGCGGTGGCACCGGGTTATGTGCGCACGCCGATGGTCGCCCGGCTGACCGACGATCCTGCGCGTGAGGCGGCGGCGGCGGAGCGCGTGCCGCTGGGCCGGTTTGCGGAGCCGGAGGAAATCGGCTGGGTCATCGCCTTCCTTGCGGGGGAGGGTGCGTCGATGGTGACGGGCCAGATCCTGCCGGTTGATGGCGGGCTGCTGGCGTGATTGGGGGCTGGGTGCATGGCTGAACGCAAGAAGCCGCATGTTCACCCTGTGGACGAAGTCTGGCTGGCGCTCGGAGCGGAGCAGCCCATTGCGCCGTCCATCGATATCGTTGATTCCCACATCCATTTGTGGGATTTCTCAAACCCGCCTTATTACTTCGACAGCTACGAACGTGATGCGGCGTCGGCCGGTGTCGTCGCCTCCGTTTATGTCGATTGCACGATGGGCTATCGCGAATCCGGGCCGGAAGAACTGGCCCCGGTGGGTGAGGTCGAATTCGTGCGCGCGCAGGCAGAAGCGGTGCGTGGCCCCGTCAACGTCGCCGCCGGCATTATCGGCTGGGCCGATCTTTCGCTGGGCGAAGACGTCATGCCGGTGCTCGAAGCGCTGGAGCAGGCGGGCGGCAGCCGGTTCAAAGGCGTGCGTTCGCGCGCCACTTATGATCCTGATCCCAAGGCCGGCTATGGCGATGCGGGCGTCGGCCCCGGCATGATGGCCGACGAATCCTTCCATCGCGGCGTTGCCTGCGTGCAGTCGCGCGGCCTCGTGCTCGATCTGTATGCCTTCCACACTCAATTGCACGAAGTGGCCGCTTTCGCGAAGGCGTTTCCCGATCTGCCGATTGCGCTCAACCATATTGGGGGACCGCTGGGGATCGGACCTTATGGGCATGATCGCCAAGGGGTGTTCGACCTGTGGGCCGAAGGCATCGCCGCCGTTGGGCAGTGCCCCAATGTCACGATCAAGGTGGGCGGCTTCGCGATTTCGCGGATCGCAATTGTGCCCGCTACACCCCGCGAACGTCCTTTCAATTCCGGCGAAATTGCCGACTTTTGCCGTCCGTGGGTCGAAACTGCGCTAGCCGCCTTTGGCGCGGACCGCGCCATGTTCGGCAGCAATTTCCCGGTCGACAAGGTGGCGATCCCGCTGCTCACGCTGGTGAACGCGATGAAGCAGCTCACCGAAGGCCTGGGCGTCGACGGCCAGCGCAAGTTCTTCGCCGACAACGCCCGCGCGCTCTACCGGATCTGATTATTCCGCGCGACCGAACGAACACAAGGAATTGATGCAAATGGCTTCCCAACCGCTGTCAGACCTCAAGGTCCTCGACCTGTCACGGGTGATGGCGGCTCCGTTCGCCGGCCAGATGCTCAGCGATCTGGGCGCGGAAGTGATCAAGGTGGAGTCCCTTGGCGGCGACGACACACGCACCTGGGGCACGCACTATTTCCGTTCGGCCAATCGCGGCAAGAAAAGCATCGCGGTGAACCTGAAGGACGAGCGCGGTCAGGCGATTGTCCGCCAACTGGCCATGCAATCCGATATCGTCCTCGAAAACTACAAGGTCGGCGATCTGGCGCGCTACGGCCTTGATTACGAGACTCTGAGCAAGGACAATCCCGGCCTGATCTACTTGTCCGTCACCGGCTTCGGCCAAACGGGCCCCCGCAGCGCGCAGGCCGGGTACGACACGATCATTCAGGGCATGACCGGTATCATGACTCTGTGTGGCGAGGCCGATCGGCCACCAGCGCGCGCCGGCCTGCCGATGGTCGACATCATGTCAGGCATGGTCGGCGCCGTCGGCATTCTCGCGGCGCTGCACGAACGCCACCGGTCGGGCAAGGGGCAGCAGATCGATGTCTCGCTGTTCGATGTTGGCATGATGATGCTGGTCGATGCCGGGCAGGATTACCTCGATCACGATAACGTTCAGAGCCGGTTAGGTGGCGTCAACCGCAACTTCTCGCCCGGTCAGCCCTTTCAGACGAGCGATGGCTGGGTCACGCTCGCGGTTGCCACTGACGACCAGTTCCGCCGCATGTGCGCGGCAATGGATCTTGGCGAACTGCCTGACGATCCACGGTTTATCGACAATGCGGCCCGCGTTGCCCATCGTGCGGAACTGTCCGCACTGCTTGCCCCATGTTTCGTTGCCGGAACCACGCAAGGCTGGGAAGAACGCTTCAATGCAGCCAAAGTGCCGCTCAGCCCGATCTTCAATATCGCCGAAGCCTTTGCCGAAGAACAAAGCGCGGCGCGCAATCTCGTGTGGAATTTCGGCGATACCATGCGCCTTATCGCCAATCCGCTTCAGCACATGAGCCGTACACCCGCACGACCAGCTTGCGCGCCGCCGGAACTTGGGCAGGATGCACACGCAGTGCTTTGCGACGGGTTGCACATCGGGCAAGACGAACTCGATACGCTGATTGCCGATGGCGTCATCGGTCGGCCGGGCTGAACGACCGAGGCAGACCCGCGAACCACGCGGGCTGCAATAAGAATAAAGACAGGGGAGACGGGCGCATGGCGCGAGGACAGGGACCAACCGCCGACAGTTCGGCCCCGCTACATGCGTGGTACGCTCTGATAATCCTGATCGTTGCCTACACCTTCTCCTATCTGGATCGGCAAGCGCTGACGCTGCTGGTTGGTCCCATCCGCAAGTCGCTGGATATTTCGGACACACAGCTCAGCCTGCTGCACGGTTTTGCCTTTGCGATCTTCTACACCGTGCTGGGCCTGCCGCTTGGCCGGATGGTCGACCAGCATCGCCGGACCACCATCATCGCGGCGGGGGTCGCGGTGTGGAGCGTGATGACTGCGCTGTGCGGACTGGCGACGAACTTCGTGCAGATGTTCCTTGCCCGCATTGGCGTGGGTGTGGGCGAGGCGGCGCTTTCGCCTGGTGCCTATTCGCTGATCAGCGACTTTTTCCCGCCGCGTACCAGGCCGGTAGCGCTGAGCCTTTATATCAGCGCGATCTACGTCGGGTCGGGCCTTGCGACGATCGTCGGCGGCGCCATGATCGCCCACATGCCGGCATTGGACTTGCCGCTGGTGGGCCAACTCGAACCATGGCAGGGCGTGTTCATCGCCATCGGGCTGCCCGGCGTGCTGGTCGCGCTCTGGGTGCTGACCATACGCGAACCGGCGCGGACCGGCACCAAGGCGGGGGTCGTGCCCTCCATTGGCGCCACGCTGCGCTACATGGCTGAACACGGTCGCACCTATGGGCTCCTGATCATGGGCTATGCGATGTTCACGCTCATGTGGAACGCTGCGGTTGCCTGGTTGCCCACGTATTTTATGCGGGTGCATGGCTGGACGACGATGGAAGTGGGCACGCGCTTCGGGCTGACGATCATGATTTCGGGTGCCATGGGTGTGCTGTTCGGCGGCGCGCTTGCCACCAAGCTGCGCGATCGGGGCCATGCAGACAGCAATCTGCTGACCGGCCTGCTCGCCGCGATGGTGGCAGTTCCGGCGGGGCTGGCAAGCGGCCTGATGCCGTCGGCATGGACGACTTTGGCCACGGTATTTGTGTTCCAGTTCGGTTGCGCGATGCCGTTCGGGGCTGCGGCTGCGGCCTTGCAGGAGATCACGCCGAACCAGATGCGTGGGCAGGTGACGGCTGTATATCAGTTTATCTGCAACATGTTCGGTATCGGCCTTGGCCCCACGCTGGTGGCGCTGTTCACCGATCACTTGTTCCACGATGAGAAGGCGCTGGGGCAGTCGATCGTGCTGGCCATTGCGGTCAGCGGCCCGTTGGCGTTGCTGCTGCTGTGGATGGCGCGTTCCAGCTATCGCCGGACCATGGCCGGGCTCGACTTTGCGTGAAACGGATCACATTGCCAACCCAAGGCGTTCTGCGGCGATCTGCGCCAGCCTGAACTTTTGCGGACGGCCGGTGACGGTGGTCGGAATGTCCTCCGCCGCGATCACCAGCGCGTGACGGGGCACTTTGAAGCGGGCGAGGCGGGCAGCGCAGAAAGCGATGATGGCGGCGGTGTCGGTTTCGATGCTGGGCGAGGGGACAATGCACAGGCACCCGGTTTCGCCCATTCGCGCATCGGGAACGCCGACCACCAGTACCTGTGCGATCCCGGGATAGCCCGCGAGAAGGTCTTCGATCTCGCGCGGCATCACCATTTCTCCGCCACAGCGATAGGCTTCCTTGCTCCGGCCTGAAAGCTTCAGGAAA
>DAICYJ010000058.1 GCA_027311705.1 Novosphingobium sp.
CCACAGGATGAACGTGCCCGCATAGTTCCGGTCGAGATAGAGCGGGTTGGTCGCATGGTGCACCCGGTGGTGCGAGGGTGTGTTCATCACGGCCTCGAACCAGCGCGGCATCTTGCCGATCGCCTCGGTGTGGATCCAGAACTGATAGATCAGGTTCAGCCCGCCGCAGAACAGGATCATCGCCGGATGGAAGCCGATCAGGGCAAGCGGCAGGCGGAAAATGAACGTGATCGCGATGAAGCCCGTCCAGGTCTGCCGCAAGGCAGTGGACAGGTTGTAATGCTGGCTCGAATGGTGGTTCACATGGCTGGCCCAGAACCAGCGGATGCGATGGCCGAAACGGTGGGACCAGTAATAGGCGAAATCGTCCAGCACGAAGCACAGCCCCCAGGCCCACCACTGCCAGCCGATCTCGAACAGGCGATAGTCATGCAGCTTCACCAGCATTGCCAGAACCAGCGACGCGGTGAGGGCACCCGCCACTGTGCTGCCCAGCCCGAAGGCAAGCGAGACGGCCGTGTCGCGCGGTTCATAAGCCTGCGGTGCGCGCAGCCGCGCCCAGACCATTTCGGCAAGGACCAGCAGTATGAATGCAGGAATCGCGTAATTGACGGGATCGAAATCCGGCACCGCTCACCCCTCCGGCGCGTTTATGCGCCTTTCCCACGCCTCCGCCTCATGGCCGAGATCGAGTGTCATTGCCGGGAAAGTGGGGTCGGAGCCTGTCACCGTCAACTGCGTTCCTGCGCGCAGGGCGCAGGCGGTTTCGTCCAGCAACCGGGCAACGAACAAGGCGCCATGCGGAACCAGCACCATGATACGATTTCGGGAATCGGCCAGCAGTGCCCCGCGGCCGTCTATGGCCAACGTCACATGTTCGGCGCTGAAGCCGCAAAGCGCATTATCCGCCAGTTCGCGCGCTTCGGCTTCGCCGGCTATGCGCGCGCCTCTTCCAAGGCCGAGCCACCAGGAAACGAGAACAAGAAAAGCGACCCCGACGAGCGAGCCCGCAAAGACGAGCAACTGCCCGCTCATCCCCGCGCGGAGTAAATCGCGTCCATCGCGGCACGCACGGGCGCGACGTCATAGCCGGCAGCGGCTGCCGCATCGGCGATCTCGGCAGGTTCGCGCCCGCGCATGGCTTCGGCCAGCGACCACAACAGGGTGGAGCGCGTGCCGCTGCGGCAATAGGCCAGCACTGGACCATGCGCTTCGCCGAGCGCCTGGGCCATGGAGGAAACATCGTCCTGCGACAGGCTCTGCATCGTGACCGGAATGGCGATGTAGTCCATGCCCGCCGCGTGAGCGACTGCCTCGATCTCGGCGCCGGGGGTCTGGTCGTCGGACTCGCCTTCCGGGCGGTTGTTGATCACCAGCGTGACGCCCAGCTGCGCGGCCTGGGCAATGTCGGCCACGCCGATCTGCGGGCTGGCATAGATGCCGTCGCCCAGCTTGCGGAAATCGCTCATGCGGTTTTCTCCCCCGCGGGCGCGTGCGTTTTGGCGCGGCGGTTACGCTTCACCATGTTGAGCATCTCGACGCCCACAGAGAAGCCCATGGCGGCATAGACATAGCCCTTGGGCACATGGAAGCCGAAGCCATCCGCAATCAGCATAAGGCCGATCATCACGAGGAAGGCGAGGGCGAGCATCACCAGGGTGGGGTTCTTCTCGATGAAGCCGGCCAGCGGATTGGCGGCGACCAGCATGAGGCCCACGGTGATCACCACGGCGGCGACCATGATCGGCACATGATCTGTCATGCCAACGGCCGTAAGGATCGAATCGATGGAGAAGACCAGGTCCAGCGCGATGATCTGGGCGATAGCGGAACCGAAGGCGATCTGCGCAATGCCCTTGTCCTGGTCGAGCAGCTCGCCGCTCTCCCCCTCGGGGTCCATATTATGATGGATTTCCTTGGTGGCCTTCCACAGCAGGAACAGGCCGCCCGCCAGCAGGATCAGGTCGCGGCCTGAAAAGGCCGTCTCGAAACTCGGTTCGCCATGTTCGCCCGGTGCGCCGGTGATGCCGAGATCGAACAGCGGGGTCTGCAGCGTCACGATCCAGCCGATCAGCATCAGTAGCGCGATGCGCATGACCAAGGCCAGCATCAGGCCGATTCGGCGGGCCTTGGCCTGCTGATGCTCGGGCAATTTGTTGGACAGGATCGCAATAAAGACGAGATTGTCGATTCCCAGCACGACCTCGAGCACGACAAGCGTGACCAGGGCGGCCCAGGCGGCGGGGTCGGAAAACAGCGCGATGATATCCATAATGCGGCGCCTTGTGCCGAAGCGCGGGGCGGCTGGCAAGCACGCCGAAGCGCTGCAAGAGGCTGTAATATCGCAGTCAAGAAGGAATCGCTTAAATCGTTCGCACCGAAAACGAATCTGCGTTATACGTGGTGGATGTTTGTAGGGCGGGAGAGGGGTGTCCGCCCTCACATCCGGCGCGTTTCGTCCGCGCGGCCGGGTGTCTCGCATCCGCGAAACGTATGTGACGAAGTGAAGGTACGTTAGGTTTCATGGGTTTTGACAGAGGTCGTCGCGGCCGGGGACGCGACAAAAGGGATGGCATCGGCGAAGACGGCTTTGATCCCTTCATGGATGGCGGTCCGCGGTTCGGTGATTCCGATCGCTTCGGCGGTGGTGACCGCTTTGGCGGCGGCGATCGCTTCGGCGGTGGCGATCGCTTCGGCGGTGGCGGTCCGCGCGGCGGCGGTGGCGGCGGTTTCGGCGGTCCCCGTGGCGGCGGTGGCGGTTTCGGCGGCCCTCGTGGCGGCGGTGGTGGCGGCGGTATGCCTGCCCAGGTCGTCGGTGCCGGCAAGGGCATCGTGAAGTTCTTCAACGCTGGCAAGGGCTTCGGCTTTATCCAGCAGGAAGGCGGCGGAGAGGACGTGTTCGTCCACATCAGCCAGGTCGAGCGTGCAGGCCTTGAAGGTCTCGCTGAAGGTCAGGAACTGGCCTTCAACCTCGTCGATCGCGGCGGCAAGATTTCCGCAGCCGATCTTCAGGTCGTCGGTGACGTGATCCCGGTCCAGCAGCGTGCTGCTGCGGCGCCTCAGCGCCAGCGCACCGGGGAAAAGGCCACCGGCACGGTCAAGTTCTTCAATTCCATGAAGGGCTTCGGCTTCATCACTCGCGACGATGGCGAACCCGATGCGTTCGTTCATATCAGCGCAGTGGAACGGTCCGGCCTGTCCCAGCTCAACGAAGGCGACAAGCTGGAGTTCGAACTCGAAGTCGATCGACGAGGCAAGTACTCGGCGGTCAACCTTGTGCCCGTTCAGGGCTGACCAGCCCGCGTTTCGCCCGGTGGTTTGACCGGGCTTCCGCAAAAGCCTAAACGGTAGCGAATGGCGGCCCTCCGGGGCCGCCATTTGTCGTTCCAATAAACCTTACGGATAATACCACCTCAACAGTCCAAGGGAGTTCCACGATGTCGATCACTCCGCTCATGCCCGTCTACCCCCGGTGCGACGTCCGCCCGGTGCGCGGCGAGGGTTGCTACCTGATCGGGGAGCGCGGCGAACGATATCTGGACTTTGCGGCCGGTATTGCGGTGAATGCGCTTGGTCACGGTCATCCCCACCTGACCAAGGCGATCCAGGAACAGGCCGCCACGCTGATGCATGTCAGCAATCTCTACGGTTCGCCGCAGGGTGAAGCGCTGGCCCAGCGCATTGTCGACAATTGCTTTGCCGATACGGTGTTCTTCACCAATTCCGGCGCCGAGGCGATCGAATGCGCGATCAAGACGGCGCGCCGCTATTTCTATGTCAACGGCCAGCCGAACCGGACCAAGATCATCACCTTCAACAACGCTTTCCACGGGCGAACGATGGGTGCGATCTCGGCTACGAACCAGCCCAAGATGCGCGACGGTTTCGAACCGCTCGTGCCGGGCTTCGCCTATGCC
>DAICYJ010000082.1 GCA_027311705.1 Novosphingobium sp.
ACCGGTGCGCGCCATCACGAGCGCCATGCGCAGGGAAGCCAATATCTCGTAGTAAAGCAGATCACCTACAGGCCTGCCCAGTGCATGTTCGAAATGCGCAATCTGCGCCTCGCGATCAGGCATGCCCTGTGGCAGCGGATGGCCGGCGGCCAGCATGCGATCGACCACGAACCACCAGCCAAGATCAACTTCAGCCGGGCCGATGGCGGCAGCTTCGAAATCGAGCGCTGCGGTTACCGAGCCATCTGGACCGAACAGGAAATTGCCAGCGTTTGAATCGCCCCACAATAGTTCAGCGGGCGCGTCATGGGGCTGGTTTGCATGCAGGTAGGCAATCGCGGCATCGATCACCGGATGTCCCGCCGGGCACACCATATCGCGCCACGCGCGTACCCAGCCGAGATAATGGTCAAGGCCGGGCGTGCCATAAGTTGGATCCAGCAGGAAGCCTCCTCCCGCCCGCCAGTCGATCCGGTTGATCCGCGCCATCACGCCCAGCGCGTCGAACCACGCATGGGCTCTTTGATCCGGGGCCAGCGCGGTCAACAGGCCCGCAACATGATAGCTGGGATGCTGCGGCAACGAGACGCCGGCACAGGCGCGCATGACCAGAAACGGTGCGCCGAGTATCTCAAGGTCGGTCGACCATCCCAGAACTGTCGGTACAGGAAGTCCCGATTCCCGCAGCAGGTCCATCATCCGCGCCTGCCGTTCCATAGACGAATCCCGGAACATATGCCGCCCGATCCGCTCAATCCGCACAACGATTGCCGCCGGCCCCTCGTCGGTGGCGACATCGAGCAGCAGTGTGTCGGCAGAAAATCCCGTTTTGGGCTGCTTTCGGCCGACTACCTGGCATCGCGTGCCAATCCCGGTACTGGCAAGCCAGGAACACAGCGCATTCAGGTCTTGTGTAACGGCCGCCAAATCCCGCTCTCCCTTGGGCAAAAATCTGCTTCCACGCGTGGTGGCGCGGAGTTTACGAGAACAGTTTCGCACCTTCGATGGGGTCCTGATACAAGCGCATCGTCTGGATCAGGCCATCGCGCACGATCAACACGTGATGATAAAATTGGTGGTAGGTCACGTCGGGCCAGCTGATTTCCCACTCCATTTCGATCGCCGCGCGCTCGCCATCGACAATCAGGCCATGCAGCACGGTGCGGCGCGAAGTGGGTTCAGGGCGATCGATATAGGGCTTGTGAATCGGATAGAAATCGTCCCGGTTGAGATAACCTCCACCCAAGGCCCACACTGTGGCGTCGGGTGCAATCAGCGCATCCATCGCCGCAATGTCTTCCATCGCTTCGAACAGAGCAAGGGCGACGCGCCGGGTTTCCGCTTCGGTGGCATTGGCGGCACCGGTCTCGGCAACATTCTGGGTAGTCATTTGGCTATCCTCTTCGTTTGAATTGCAGGTCAGTGACTGACGGAAATTGATCGACGCACAACCAAGGGCACGGCAGCGGGCGCTCGTTCCTGCGGATTGCCCGTGTAATGGATCTGCGCATCGGCCTTCACCGCGAAGCTCTCGAACCGGTTGAACAAGGCTCGCAGAACAACGCGCGTCACCATGCGGGCGGCGTGAAAGCCTATGCAGAAGTGAACGCCACGTCCGAAGGCCAACAACGGCTTTCGCTCGCGCAGAATGTCGAATTCGAATGGCCGGTCATAAATGTCGGCATCGAAATTCGCTGCATGTCCGATCATGTAAACCGGCATTGCGGCTTTGATCGGCAACCCGTTCAGGTCGAAATCGTGGCGCGCAAAGCGGAAGTTGAACAGCCCCGGCGAATGAAAGCGCAACACCTCGTCAAGCGCCGCATCGAGCAGCGCCGGATTGTCGCGCAAGGCCTGCTGCTGATCCGGATGGCGCGCCAGCATCAGCAGGGTCGATCCAATCAGCGTCGCGATCGGCGACGTACCGCCCGCGTAAAGCGTAATCAGTTGCGCCACGATTTCGCCCCGGCTCAAGTCCCCATCGTGATGCGCCCGGACCAGCTGGCTGACCACGCCGCGCGAAGGAGCGGACTGTTCGCGCGCGATGATCGATCCGATGTAATCGAGCGCCGCCGCCCATGCCGCCGTGTAGGACGGCGGATGCGCCGCGCCGGCCGGCAGATCGCCAAGTCCGAACATGGCCTCGGTCAGATTGATGAAGATGGGGAAGTCCGCTTCGGGCAGGCCCAGCAGTTCGCCCAGAATGGCAGTTCGCGCCGCCGGCAGCGCCAATTGCGCCATCGCATCGAATTCATCGCCTACAATGTCGTCCAGCAAAGCTTCGGCAACACCCGCGACCTGCGTTTCCAGCGCGCGGATGGCAGTGGGCAGCAGCGGCGGGGCAAGGCTCTTGCGTAACCGGTCATGCGGCGCGCCATCGCTGAAGGCGATATTCAGCTCACCATTGAAGTAGTCGAGCTTTTCCCACCCCGGCAGCCGCGGCTTCTCGCTGCTCAACCGCTCATGGTCCGCAAATGCCTCGGCGACATCGCGGTATCGGGTGAGCACTGCCGAAGGCGTGCCCGATATCACGGCATAGAACGATCCGTCGCGAAGCCATTCGGCAAATCTGGCACGCGGATCGACCTTCAGTTCCGGAGCGAACAAGTCGATATCGCGGAAGCGTCCTGGATCCAGACCATCCATGGCCAACACGCCGCTCATCCGCCATTTCCCTCGCCGGCGAGCTGCGCCTGATAGGCCGCGGCGGAATCCTCGTTCTGAAGGAACAGCCGCTGCCATGTGGCCGGCTCGAACAACGGCGCACCGCCGATCTCCGCCTTCCCATAATCGACATCGACATAGGCGCGGGTATAGGCGGACCGCGCCTCGATCCGGTCGCGCCATTCGAGAAGCCAGGGAAACTTGGTGAAATCGTGCCCGGTCCGGCGCCATTCGCTGGTCATCGCAAAGGCTGCCATATCGGCGATCGAATAGGCATCGTTGCCAAGCCAGGATTGCTGGGCAAGCCGTTGTTCGAGGACACCGTACAAGCGCCCGACTTCGTTGGTATAGCGGGTGATCGCATAGGGCAGCTTTTCGGGTGCATAGACCTTGAAATGGAACATCTGCCCCATGAACGGTCCCAGATTGGCCACCTGCCACACAAGCCAACTGGTTACGTCACTGCGCGCGCGGATGTGCGAGGCGGGTGGAATGAACTGACCGGCCTTGTCGGCCAGGTAGATCATGATCGCCCCAGATTCGAACACAGACAGCGGCCCGCCCCCATCGGCAGGGGCATGATCGACAATCGCCGGCACTTTGTTGTTCGGCGATATCTTCAGGAAATCGGGCGCAAACTGTTCGCCGGCAGACGTATCCACCCGCATCAGTTCATACGGCAGGCCCGTTTCTTCCAGCAGGAGCAGGATCTTGTACACGTTCGGCGAGCCACCATAGGCGGTTACATAGACGCTGATCATAGGTCCTCCGATCTAATCGGTGTGGGAGACGATGGTTGTTGCGATCCAGCGCTGCCCTCATTTTGTCCTGAAATCGGGGGATCGCATCATCGCCTTGCCCGTCGCCCGGTCTACGGGGTACGAAACCATTTCCATGAAAGTCTGCCACTTACCGTCAAACTGGCGCAGGCAATCACTCTGGCGGATCGACAATTGCGGGTGCGAGCCATCCTTCATATCGATCACGATGTCCTGCGTATCGATCTGGGCGCCCAGCAGCCCATCGGAATCGACTTCGTAAACCGGACTGACCACGTGCAGGCCCGAAAAGCTGTTGTAAAGCGGCCCCCAGTACGCCGTCACTTCCGGGCGAGTGCGGATGTTGCCCGGGTCGAATTCCCCATAGAGCAGCACGTCTTCATCCGGCGCAAAGAACTTCATCGCGGATTCCAGCCCAACCTCGCGCAGCGCGCGATCGGTCCAGTCGACGATGCCCTTGCGCGCGACTTCGGGTTCGATCGCCTTGCTGCTGAACGAAGCCGAGTTCCACGTCAGCGCGCCGCGTACCGGCAGCGCGGCAGCAGTGGTCACTCCGGTTTTCCGGTCGATTGCCGTCGAGATATGCTGCTGGATCAGTTGCCAGCGCCCCTCAATCTTCCTGAAAACGTCCAGCTTGCGGTATTCGGCCGGGCCTTTTCCGGCTCCCTCCCCTGCCCCGTCGAACCGGATCTGCGAGGCGCTGCAGGCAAAGTTGGGCGTCGACACCACGCTGATTTCGGTAAACTGCCCCCGGCGGCCTCCCAACGCATCGCGGTACTTGCGATAAGCGTCGAGAACCTGGGCCTTGCCGCGGCTGACGGCCGGTAGATAAGCATCGACCAGAACGGCTTTGTCGGCCACGACATCGCCTAGGCTCTCCACGTTCGACGTATCAGCCATCCTGTTCTCGATCGACCGGATCGCTTCCACGTCAACCGGCCTGTTCCAGCCGGCCGGATTCTTTTGGACTTCGGAGGCATGGCCGCTTTCGGCGGCATGGGCCGGTGGCAGTGCTGAAGGCATCACCATCGCGCAAACCACGGCGACAATAGGGGGCACTCGTGTCGATGTTCGGGCCATTTACGTCGATCCTCCCTGTTCGCGATGAAACTGTAATGTTCGTTCGCGGCGTCGATGCCCTGCCTGGAAATCGTCCGACACCTTGCGGGTGCCTTCCGGACAACCAGATACCGCGCCCGACTCTTGATTGACCGGTCCACAGGTAATGCGCCATCTTCTGCATTTTCAGAGAAGCAGCGAAGCGGCCCTGCTGAAGCCTCTCGCAAGATAGGGATTTCGTTTTCCGGCACGCTTGCACTTGTGAAGCTGCCTTCGCCGGGGGGCTGTCATCGAGCAGCGACCAATGCATACAGCCGAGCACCGGCACGCCTTCGTCCATCGCCTGCTTCAGGCCCGAGAGCGCAACGGGGATCAGGTTGACGCGGATCGCGTCGTCGCTGGTGCCAACGCCGTGCTCGTTCACGAAGATCGGCAGGCCGGTCGCCTGATGGGAATAGCGCACCGTGCTGCCCGGAGAAGCCGGGTGATGTCGGCAAATTGCCTCCCACCACCGTGCTGACTGCCGAATTCGATCCGTTGCGCGACGAGGGTTAAGCTTTCGCTCGGCGCGCAGAATCGCAGGGTGCCGCGGTGATGGCGCGTCTTTATCCGGGAATGCACCACGGCTCTTTGCGCGTAAGCGCTGTGACGCCAGCTGCCGACCGGGCGCTCCAGGACTTGTCGGGTGACATCACATCGATCTTTGAAAATAGCGCAGATTCTACCGTGAGAAATTGATAGCGGCACAAACGCGACAGATGGAGGAGAGTGTCGGAGCAGTGCCGATGGTGGCAACGTCGTCATGTTTAACGATGCGTCTGGAAACCGTGCCTTCTTAATCGCCGATATGAACAACCAATATGGATACTAGACCAAGCATCGATACAGTATTTGAAGTTAGTCAGGTAGTCACTGGGAATGTTACAGACTTCATAACGCGCTGATCGTTCGTTCAGCCCAGGAGATCAAACCTGCGGTAGACCGACAAAAATGGTGCAGTGCAACCGTCTAGTTGCGCCGCACCATTTTTCTGTTAGAACCGCGTCAAGCTGTACCGAACTTGCGCTCCACGGCAACACCAGCCGCTTCCAGGAAGCTGGTAGGCAAAACACCACCCGCACAGACGATCACATCGTCGTTGGCAATCGACTGGTGCTTTCCGCCGACGTCAAGGATCACCCTGTGTTCGTCTATATTGACAACTTCAGTACCCAGTCTGAGATCAATATTTCCATCTGCGACCAGTTGATCAAGCCGTTCCCGGTTCTTCTTGCGCGCGCGGTCGAAAGTGGAACGGCGATAGGCAAGGGTCACCTTGGTGCCAGGTTCACCTGCCAGCGACATCGCTGCTTCCAACGCGCTGTCGCCACCGCTTACAACCAGGACATTGCGGCCTTTGTATTGTCCGGCATCGACAAGGCGATAGACCACCTTGCTGCGATCCTCGCCCGGAACATCAAGCTTGCGCGGGGAACCGCGGCGTCCGATGGCAAGCACCACCCGCCGGGCAAGGTAGGTCGTATTATTGGTGTTGACGGAATATCCCGGTCCGTGCGGCACAATATCGACAACCCGCTCACCATAAGTAATTTTCAACCCGGTTTTCTCAATCACGCCGGTCCAAAGTTCAATAAGTTGTTCCTTTGAAATTTCACGAACCTTCAT
>DAICYJ010000092.1 GCA_027311705.1 Novosphingobium sp.
GGGCCAGCGCCGCCACTGCCTCGATCCGCGCAAGCCCAAGCTCCGCACCACCATCGTCACCCACGTTGCGCGCTTCCCAGCCGTCGACCAGCCCGCGCAACGCAGCACGCTCCCCGTCCCAGTCATGCAGCAAGGCAAGCAAGGGTTCTCCCGCGGGCCAGCTGTCGGCAGGCGCGTCGAACCGATCGCGCCACCATGCCAGCCGCAGCTGGATCATGATCGGATCGCGCCCCGCGCGTGCCGCATCCGCCAGCCGCCGGTCCAGCGCGAGAAATCCCGTCCACGCGCCCCGCACCGCAGCCGGGGCATAAGCCACCGCAAGGCGCTCCAGCGGATCCAGGAGATCGGCCGCTCCGGCATTGTTTGACGCATCGCTCATGTCTCGTTCGAATCCACCTTCAAATTTGCTTCGTGCACCAGGCATGCCTCGCATCAACAGATGCGCGCCAGACGCTTACCCTCAGGTCTTTGAACGTTTCGCTCACGATGGCCAAGGGCCTCTCGAAAACAGCCACACCGGAAATGCCAGTCCGATCCCTGCCCAAGTTTGCGGCGTGTTAACCATCCCCGTTCGCCGGAAAGTTTACCGCATCGCCCTATCTCGCATACCGTGATTCACCGTATCTCCACCCTGATGCGCCGTTACGGACATGGCGCGCGCGCATTTCTGACGCGATTGGGCAACGATCGCGACGGCAATACGCTCATCATCGTGGCGGGGGCGATGGTGCCGCTTCTTGCACTCGTGGGCGGTGGAGTCGATGTCGGGCGGATCTACCTGGTCCAGTCGCGACTCCAGCAAGCCTGCGACGCCGGCGTGCTCGGCGCGCGCAAGGAACTGGGCACGATCGCCAACTATAATCCCGATACCGACGCCGCGCGCGTGGCCGACAAGGGCGACCGCCTGTTCAACGTGAACTTCGCGGACGGCATCTACACCAGCATCGACCGTAATTTCACAATGGCGATCCAGGACGACCAGTCGATCCTCGGCAAGGCCACCGTCACCGTTCCAATGGCGATCATGCAGTTCTTCGGCCAGACCGACGTCTCGATCGGCGTCGCCTGCACCGCCCAGCTCAATGCGCCGAACACCGACGTGATGATGGCGCTCGATGTCACTGGCTCGATGAACGAGACCAACCCCGGCGACAGCAACCCGAAAATCGCGGTCCTGAAAACCGTGGTGAAGCAGTTCTACGCCACGCTGGAATCTGTAAAACAAGCTGGCAGCCGCATGCGGTATGGCTTCGTGCCCTACTCCACCAACGTCAACGTGGGCGGCGTTCTCAAAGATGAATGGGTCGCCACAAGCTGGACCTACCCTTCCCGCGTTGTGGTCGGCACCGGTGGCACCGCGGGAACGCACAGCTACAACACTTCATCCACGCTGGTATCGGGCGGCTTCACCACAAACAACTCGACAAGCGCAGCCACCTTCAACGCTGCCACCGGGGCCTATTCGTGCTCCAAACCGGGCAACACATTGTCTGCTGCCACCGCGCTGGTGTCGTCCACGTCAACGGCGGTTGCAGGGCCACCGGCGGGAACGCGCACGGTCAATGACTACCAGACCACCTATAACGGTTCGGTCTACAATGTCGCGTTGGCAGGCACGCAGTGCAACCTCAAGACCACGACCTACAATGCCTACAAGCTCGCCTTCAGCAACATAACCGAGCCCAGCCTCGATGCCGCGAGCCAATGGAATTACATGGACGTTACCAAGGACGTCAGCGCCTGGCGCACCCAGTCCTCTGGTTGCATCGAAGAACGCGAGACTTACGAGATCGACGACTACACCAACGTCGACCTCACCCGCGCCAGGGATCTCGATATCGATACCCCGCCCGATGCCGGCAACCCCGATACACAGTGGAAACCCCAGTATCCCGCCATCGTCTATGATCGCGCTTTGCAGTGGAACAACACCGGCGCCTTCAGTACCTCGCCGGTTACCACAAGCGCCGAATACGTCGCGCCGTGGATTGCGGGCTACGGAGCCTGCCCGGCCGCCGCGCGCAAGCTGCAGGCGTGGGACACCACGTCCTTCGGCACCTATGTCGATGGATTGAAGGCCGGCGGCAGCACCTATCACGATATCGGCATGATCTGGGCCGGCCGCCTGCTTTCACCGACCGGCCTGTTCGCTTCGGAAAACGCCAATGTCTCGGCCAGCCGCCCAACCAGCCGCCACCTGATCTTCCTCACCGACGGCCAGACCGCGCCACTCGACGTCAGCTACGGCACTTACGGCGTGGAACCCCTGGCGCAGCGCCGCTGGAAACCCGGCTCGCCGCTCACGCTTACGCAGACGGTCGAAAAGCGGTTCTCGTTCGCTTGCGAGGAAGTGAAGAAGAAGAACGTCACGGTCTGGTTCATCGCCTTCGGCACCGATCTCAATCCGATCATGACCGACTGCGCCGGCGAAGGTCATTTCTTCAGCGCCGCCAATGCCGGCGAACTGAACGACGCCTTCGCAAAAATCGCCCGCTCCATCGGCGAACTGAGGCTGGCCCAATGATCGGCCCGCTACGTGCCCTGCTGCGCGATGCCACAGGCGCCACCGTCGTCGAATTTGCCCTCGTCGCGCCGGTGCTCATCACCGTACTGATGGCCATGTTCGATATGGGCTACAACATGTGGGCCGTCACCATGCTGCAGGGATCGCTGCAACAGGCGGCGCGCGCCTCCACGCTGGAAAGCGCCGGCGGCGGCACCACCTCGATCGACAGCATCATCACCCACCGGGTCAAACAGCTGATCCCGGATGCGACCATCGCCTTTTCCCGCAAGTCCTACACCAACTTCGGCGATGTCGGCCGCGCTGAGGATTACACCGACAGCGACAAGAACGGCACCTGCGACCACGGCGAACCCTATGAAGATGCCAACGGCAACGGCGGGTGGGACAGTGATCGCGGCGCGCTGGGCGTGGGCGGTGCGCGCGATGCGGTGCTCTATTCGGTGTCGGTCAGCTACCCGCGCGCCCTGCCGCTGCTCAGCGCCATCGGCCTGCCCAAAACGGTAACGGCCAACGCCCGCACCGTGCTCCGCAACCAGCCGTTCAAGCTCCAGGCCGTGTCCACCACCGTGGGGAATTGCCCATGAAGCAATTTCTGCGCCGCCTTTCGCGCCACGCATCGGGCGTGGCGATGACCGAATTTGCGCTCGCGCTGCCGCTGCTGCTCACCGCCGGGATGTGGGGTGCCGAAACCGTCAATCTCACCGTTACCCACATGCGCATCAGCCAGCTGGCCATGCAGATCGCCGACAACGCCTCGCGCATCGGTGATCAATCGGTGCTGGCCGATCGCAAGATCTACGAAGCAGATGTCAACGATCTGCTCGCCGGCGCGCAGATTCAGGCCGGGCAACTGCGCCTGTTCGAACACGGCCGGGTCATCCTCAGCAGCCTCGAAACCGTGCCCGGCACCGCCGGCCAGCAATACATCCACTGGCAACGCTGCCGCGGCGTCAAGAAATCGGTGTCGTCGTATGGCGGCGAAGGAAAGGGGCTCGACGGTTCGCTGACCGGAATGGGACCCAAGGGGGAGGAAGTGAGCGCCAGCACGGGCGACGCGGTGATGTTCGTTGAAATCACCTACGACTATCAACCGCTGATCGCCAACCTGTTCACCGGCAGCAACGCCGCCCGCATCATCCACACCACCGCCGCGTTCAACGTGCGAGACGACCGCGATCTGGCGCAGATCTACCAGCGCGACACGACCGCACCCGATACCGTCGCCGGCTGCAACGCCTACACCACGTAGGCGTTGCAGCCTGTTACCGTATCAGCGGTAGCAAACCTTGCGCACCGCATCGGCAATCTGCCCGGCGTTGATAAGCGCGCCTTTTTCCAGATTGGCGGCATAGGGGAGCGGCACGTCCTCGTTGCACACGCGCAGCACCGGCGCGTCGAGGTGGTCGAACCCGTCTTCCATGCAGATCGCCATGATTTCCGAAGCGATCGAGCAAACCGGGAAGCCTTCCTCGGCCACCACCAGTCGGTTGGTCTTCTTCAGGCTTTCCAGCACCGCCGCCTTGTCGAGCGGGCGCAGCGTGCGCAAGTCGATCACTTCGGCATCGATGCCTTCGTCTGCCAGTGTCTGTGCCGCTTCCAGCGAGAATCCCACGCCGATGGAGTAAGTCACGATGGTCACGTCCTTGCCCGGCCTCACGATCCGCGCCTTGCCGATTGGCAGAACGAAATCGTCGGTCTGCGGCACGTCGAACGATTTGCCGTAAACCAGCTCGTTCTCCAGGAACACCACCGGATCCTCGCTGCGGATTGCGGCCTTCAGCAAGCCCTTGGCATCGGCCGCATCATATGGCGCGATCACCACCAGCCCCGGCACCGAGGCGTACCACGGCCCGAAGTTGTGGCTGTGCTGCGCGCCCACCCGGCTCGCCGCGCCATTGGGTCCACGAAACACGATCGGGCAGCGCATCTGGCCGCCCGACATATAGTTCGTCTTTGCGGCCGAGTTGATGATGTGGTCGATCGCCTGCAACGCAAAGTTGAACGTCATGAACTCCACGATCGGGCGCAATCCGCCCATCGCCGCGCCCGCGCCAATGCCCGCAAAGCCATATTCGGTGATCGGCGTATCGATCACGCGCCGGTCACCGAATTCGTCGAGCAAGCCTTGCGTCACCTTGTACGCGCCCTGATATTCGGCAACTTCTTCGCCCATCACGAACACGCGGTCGTCGGCGCGCATTTCCTCGGCCATCGCATCGCGCAAGGCTTCGCGCACGGTGGTTGAAACCATCGGCGTGCCGGCGGGGAATTGCGGATCGGCAGAAGGCTTCGCGCTGGCCGCAGGCGCAGCCACCGGCTTCGGCACTTCGGCAGCCTTGGGCGCAGCAACCGGTGCCGCAGCGGGAGCAGGCGCGGCAGCCGGTGCGGCATCCTCGCCTTCACCTTGCAACGTGGCGATTACAGTTCCCACTTTCACGCCTTCGGTGCCGGCGGCGATCAACAGTTCGCCGACCACGCCATCGTCGATGGATTCGAACTCCATCGTCGCCTTATCCGTCTCGATCTCGGCAAGGATATCGCCCGATTTCACTTCGTCGCCCGGCTTCACCAGCCACTTGGCGAGGGTGCCTTCTTCCATCGTCGGCGACAGCGCCGGCATCTTCAATTCGATGGCCATCTCAATACGTCTCCACCAGAACGTCGGTGTAAAGTTCGGCCATGTCCGGCTCGGGCGAGCTTTCGGCAAAATCGGCAGCTTCGGCCACGATCTGGCGGGTCTTCTTGTCGATTTCCTTGATGCGCTCCTCGGTCACCCCGGCCTTCAGCAGATCCTGCTTCACCAGTTCGATCGCATCGTGCTTGTCGCGCATTTCCTGCACTTCCTCGCGGCTGCGATACTTGGCAGGGTCAGACATGGAATGCCCGCGATAGCGATAGGTGTTCAGTTCCATCAGCACCGGACCATTGCCCGCGCGCACATATTCCAGCGCCACTTCGGCTGCCTGCCGCACTTCCAGCACGTCCATGCCGTTCACGTCCATGCCGGGAATGCGGAATGCGGTGCCCCGGCGATAGAAATGCGTTTCGGCCGATCCGCGCTTTACCGCAGTGCCCATCGCGTAGCCGTTGTTCTCGATCACGAAAATGATCGGCAGCTTCCACAGCGATGCCATGTTGAACGCTTCGTAAACCTGGCCTTGGTTCGATGCGCCATCACCGAAATAGGCCAGGCACACGCCGCCATCGCCGCGATACTTGTGCGCAAAGGCCAGGCCAGTGCCCAGCGGCACTTGCGCGCCAACGATGCCGTGCCCGCCATAGAATTTGTGTTCGGTGCTGAACATGTGCATCGAACCGCCCTTGCCGCGCGAAATGCCCGCCGCACGGCCCGTCAGTTCGGCCATGATCACCTTGGGGTCGATGCCGTAGGCGAGCATGTGACCATGATCGCGGTATCCGGTGATGACGCTGTCATGCCCCTCGTTCAACGCCGATTGCAGACCCACCGCCACCGCTTCCTGCCCGATATACAGGTGGCAGAACCCGCCGATCAGGCCCAGCCCGTAAAGCTGCCCGGCCTTTTCCTCGAACCGGCGAATCAGCACCATCTGCTCGTAGAACTTGAGCAGCTCGTCCGCGTTCGCCTCATACCGCTTGTTGTTTGCATGCGCCTGCTGAAGGCTGCGCAGCGCGAATGTCGCCTCATCCTCGGCCGATGTTACGTCGGATTCAACGATCACGGGTTTCGATGCGGGCTTGGCGGCAGGAGCACGCCGGGTTTTTGCGGCACGCGTCGGGGCGGGCGTGGCTGACTTGGCCAAGTCTGGTATCCTTTTCTGGCAGCCTCGGTTCACGCTCATGGCGCAACCGCGCACGGTATAGAGCCAATTTCCGGAACTTCGCAACGTCCCATCGGGCCTGCGCAAAATACCGGATACCTATTCGAAGCTGCTGTCGAAATGGAAATGGTGCACCCGGAGCGATTCGAACGCCCGACCCTCAGATTCGTAGTCTGATGCTCTATCCAGCTGAGCTACGGGTGCTTGGGAAACGCGCCTTTAGGTGCGCCGCCAACCCTTGGCAAGTCATTTCAGCAGCGGTTTTATGACGGCCGCCAGCGGCACGTCGAGCGGTGGCAGGGGCAGCCGATCCAGCATCGCCGCGTCCGCCCAAGCGATCTCGGCCCCTTCCTCGGCCACCGGCACGCCCTGCCACACACGGCAAAGATAAAGCAGCAAAACCACCGCGCGCGATTCGCCCTCACCCTCGCCCTCGCTCGCGGCAAATGTCACCGGTTGCAGGTCGCCGGGCGCTATCGTCAGCGCAAGTTCCTCAGCGATTTCGCGGACCAGTGCGGTAACCGGCCTCTCGCCCGGCTCCACCTTCCCGCCGGGAAATTCCCACAAGCCGCCGTGCTGCTTTTGGTCCGGCCGGCGCTGCATCAGCACGCGCCCGTCCGAATCGATCAGCGCGGCAGCGACCACCACCACTGGCACGTTCAACAATCCGCTCGCGGCCGATCCGTGCTCCCCAGCCCTCAAAGCCGCAATTGTCGGTTTTTCTTCCAACAGGTCAGGTTCCTTCAACGATTTGTTAGGGCTGTGCGCATAAAATCGGTTTCGCCGCAACGTACGGGATCTGATTGATGGGGGGCATCGTCCGCAAAGTATTGAAAGACCAGTCAGCGGCAACTGCCGTTGAATACGGTCTGATGGTGGGCGTATTCGCGCTGTCGATCGTATTCGGCATGCGTGCGCTGACCAATGAACTTTTCGATCTGTGGCACAACGTTGAAGATCACAGCGACGCGGCAATAAAAGCGCACAATTAACATGTTTTTAGGTTTTGGTGCGTAGTTATGCAGTTGTCGGCTCAAGGGACAACATGAGCTGGCCGGGAACAAGAAGACACTTACAGGAGACTGACCATGAAGCTTTTCCGTGATCTTTTCGCCAACGAAGACGGCGCCACTGCAATTGAATACGGCCTGATCGCTGCGCTGATCGCCGTCGCCGCCATCACCGCGATGGGCGCCCTTGGCAACTCGCTGTCGAACACGTTCAACCTCGTGTCCGGCGATATGGACAAGGCGCAGGACGGCAAGTTCTAATAGAACTCGCTACCAGCGAACAAACGGAACGGGCGGGGATTTCCCCGCCCGTTTTTGTTTGTGCGCGGGGATAAAGCCCACCCCCAACTCCTCCCGTAAATGGGCGGGGGGAACAGCGCTGTTGTCCACTCCCTTTGCGGGAGGAGAGCGAGACTTGATGAGCCCCAGGCGAATTCAGTCGCAGCAGCGTGGGCACGGAACGCACCCGCAACCCACAGAAATAAATCAATAAACGACCAGCTTCACCTTCTGCCCAGGCGACAACCGGCTCGTGCTCGCCAACCCGTTCAGCACCAGGAATCGGTCCAGCGGCTTGTCGGCATAGGCCATCTTCGCGGCCAGCGACTGCAAGGTGTCGCCCGATTTTACAGTCACCACCGCCAGTTTGCGCGCGCGTACGGCACTCGCCTCGGTCGCCGTCAGCCGCTTCATCGATCGGAACATCCCATCGAACTGCGCCGCCTGCCCTTCCTGGCTCATCGTGGTGAAATGGAATGCCTGGTTCGGCCCCCAGGCATAGGCGAACACGATCACATCCACCGGGCTGCCGCTGTTGGTCACGCGCTTGGTGCCATAGGCGGCGGGAATGCCGTTCACCGTGGTCGTCTGGATCGAATCGGGCACGATCTGCGTCTGCTGCGAAAGTCCGGCGAACACCGTACGTATATAGGCACCCAGATCGCCGTTATAGGCGGCCGTCGAAAACTCGCCCTTGCCCGACTGCCCACTGATCGCCACCGACTTGGTGCCGTTGACGAGGTAGAACCCGGCAGGCGCAGAGAATCCCAGCTTGAAACCCGGATGGGTGAAATTGCGGCCCTCGACCACGCCCTGCGCCGGATCGTCGCCATATGTGATGCCGGCCACCCGCGTCAGGAACGTATCCCGGTTCACAAGCCCGCGCGGGTTTGTGCCCGCCAGCGCCAGCGCGGCCTGCACGCGCGAGGCAGGATCGGGGTGCGTGCTCGCCCATTCCGGCACGCGATCGGCCGTGCCCATCAATTGCGCATCGAGCGCGGTCTGGCGGGCAAGGCTTTGCAACACGGTGCCCATCGCGCGCGGATCGTACCCGGCACGGCGCAGATAGGTAACGCCCAGCGTATCGGCCTCGGTTTCCTGCGAGCGTGAGTACTTCAGCGTCAGCAACTGGCTGCCGGTCGAAAAGATCTGCTGGCCCAGTTGCCCCAGCGTGCTGTTGCCCAGGATCGCGGTGGATAGTACCGACCCCAGCACCCCCAGAATGGTGTTCCGCGTTGCCGCGCTTTCGCGCTTGGCCGCATGGCGTGCGGCCACATGGCCCACTTCATGGCCCAGCACGCCCGCCAGTTCGGCCTCGTTGTTCATCAGCGAAACCAGCTGCCGCGTTACGTAAACATAGCCGCCGGGGATCGCGAAAGCGTTGTTAACCGGCGAATTGAGCATCGCCACGGTGAAGTCGGTCTTGGCATTGCCCAGACCCGATTGCACCGCGATGGTCCGGCCCACTCCTTCCACATAGGTCGCCTGCGGCCCGCTCAGCTTGCCGCCGAATTCCTGCAACAGTTGCGGATTGGCCTTGGCACCCTCGGCCTTGTCCGATGCGCTGATCGATTGCACCGCCCCGCCCGTGGTCGTTTGCGGCGCCGCGCTGGATTGTGCGGCGCAGGCGCCCAGCACCACCGCGCCGGTCACAAGCATGGAAGCGCGAAAACGGAGGCGTCGGATCATGCAGGTTTCTCCCTTAGGGCTTCGCGCGCGAAACCTAACGTAACGGTCGCGATTGCGAACCCGTCATGCCATCGGGAGTTCCCGCTGGCCAGCGCCAGCCGTTGCTTAGGCCCCGATTCGGAGGAAACGGTCGGCCCGCATCAGGCGCAGCGCGTCGGGCGTCTTGCCCGCCAGCCCGTCCAGTTCCTCGCCAATCGCCTTGCCCAGCGATGCAGCGGCAACGGCCGGGTTGCGATGCGCACCGCCCATCGGTTCAGGCACGATCCGGTCGATCACGCCAAGGCCCAGCAGGTCCTGCGCCGTCACTTTCATCGCTTCGGCGGCTTCGGGTGCCTTCTCCGATGTGCGCCACAGGATCGAGGCGCAGCCTTCGGGCGAGATCACCGAATAGACCGCATGTTCCAGCATCAGCACGCGCTCGGCGCTCGCCAGCGCCACCGCGCCGCCCGATCCGCCTTCGCCCACGATCGCGGCCACCATCGGCACGCCCAGCGCAAGGCAGGCCTCGGTCGACCGCGCGATGGCTTCCGCCTGCCCGCGTTCCTCGGCCTCGACGCCAGGAAACGCGCCCGACGTATCCACCAGCGTCACCACCGGCAGCCCAAACCGGCTGGCCAGTTCCATCAGGCGCACCGCCTTGCGGTATCCCTCAGGCTTGCCCATGCCGAAGTTGTGGCGAATGCGGCTTTGCGTATCGTTGCCCTTTTCGTGGCCGATCACCATCACGCGCCGGTTGCCCAGCATGGCAAAGCCGCCCACGATGGCCAGATCCTCGCCATACAGGCGATCCCCGCCCAGCGGCAGGAACCCCTCAAACGCGGTCTCAACGTAATCCTTGAAATGCGGGCGCGAAGGATGCCGCGCCACTTGCGTCTTCTGCCACGGCGTCAGCGCGCGATAAGTGCTCGCCAGCATCTCGGCAGACTTCGCCTCAAGCCGGCGCAATTCCGACGAGATATCGAGTTCGCCCGTCTGCGCCGTTTCGCGCAGTTCGGCGATGCGCGCTTCCATGGCGGCGACCGGCTTTTCGAATTCAAGATAAGAAATCATCGCCCACGCGCTAAGGGCGAGTGCGCTTGCGGTCAACCGCCGACAACTCAGCCACCCCGCAGCGGATGGCGTTCGTTCACCAGCGCCACCAGCCGCGCGGCATCCACATGCGTATAGATCTGCGTGGTCGCAATGTCGGCATGGCCCAGCAGCGTCTGCAACACCCGCAAGTCCGCCCCGCCTTCCAGCAGATGCGTGGCAAAGGCATGGCGCAACACATGCGGGCTCACCTTTTCGGGGTCTATGCCAGACTTGCCCGCCAGTTCGCGCAACAGCTGGAACAGCCGCACCCGCGTCAGGTGCCCACCTTGCGGGCTGGGAAACACGAAGCGCCCGCCTTTCGGCCTG
Source organism: Novosphingobium sp. (assembly GCA_027311705.1). GTDB lineage: Bacteria > Pseudomonadota > Alphaproteobacteria > Sphingomonadales > Sphingomonadaceae > Novosphingobium. Next base: position 10,704 of record DAICYJ010000092.1, read on the forward strand.
ACCTCCAGCCACGCTGCCAGCGCCTTTACCGCCCGCCCGCTCACCGGCACCATCCGCTGCTGTCCGCCCTTGCCAGTGATCGTCAGGAATGGCGCATCGCGCGGCACCGCGGCCAGCGGCAACGAAACAAGCTCGGTCGCACGCAGGCCCGACCCATAAAGCAGCTCCAGCAAGGCCAGCATCCGCACCGCCTGGATCCGCGACGCAACCGGCGAAGCCTCCCGCGAATCGCTCTCCGCCACGGCAAACAGCGCGGCGATTTCCTCGTGGTTCAGCAAACGCGGCAGCGGTCGCCGTGCGCGCGGACGCGGCAAGCCACCGCTGGGATCATCCTCGCGCAGTCCCTCATCCTGCAAAAACCCATAGAACTGCCGCAAGGCCGATGATCGCCGCGCCAAACTGGAAGGCGCCAGATCCTGCCACGCCGCTCCCAAGCGTCCGATCGCCGCCATATCCGCCACCACCAGATCGCCGATCACCTCGCGCGCAGCACGCAGGTCGCGCCCATAGGCCGCCAGCGTGTTCGCCGCCGCCCCGCGCTCCGCCGCCAGCATGGCAAGGAACTGCGTGATGGCGTCGTCAGGACCGGCCATCACACCCGCGAAACCGCCTCCGCCGCGATCATCCGCGCTTCGCCGTCCAGCCCTACGCGCCGCAGCGCCGCAACGATGTGATACAGATGCACGGCAGTCATCTTGTCCCACCCGCTGCCCTGCATGCCAAAGCCCGCCAGCAGCGCCACCAGCGCCGGATTATTCGAATCCGCCGCCCCGTCGATGGCCCGCGTCCACCGCGTCTGCCGCGAAAGGTCCACACCGATCTTCTGGCCAAACGTGCGCGCGGTGTCGTTGTCGACCCGGCCCAGCCCGGCCAGCCCCGCCAGCAGAAACCGCGACCGCAATCCGCCGCTGCTCTCGTCCGAAGACTGGAAAGACGCCAGCGTATCGCCGTTCACCGCCGAAAGCTTGTTCGGCGAAGCGATCGCCAGCAGGCCCCATGCTTCGCTGCCCGCCGGCACCACCGCGGCCCAGCGCATCGCGTTGCGGTCCAGCCCGGCGGTCAACATCGATGCGATCAGCGATTGCGCATCGCCCGCCATCGCCTCGCTCGGCATCAGCCGCGCGGCGGCATAAGCGGTCAGCACCAGCCGGGAATAGGCCCGATCGGGATCGCTTGCATCGCCCCACAATCCCTTGATCGCTGACAGCCTGTCGCCCGTGTCCGCCGCCACATAGGCCGTGCGCAATTGCGCCGCCAGCGGGCCAAAAGTCTTGTCCGGCTCATCCACCGCCGCGATCTCGCTATACAGGTCGACCATCGCCGCGCTCGAAAGCACGCCGCGCCCGGCCGCCACGTCCGCCGCCGCCGCCCGCGCGGCCAGTGGCAGCATCGGCGCCCGCGACGCAATGCTCGCATAATCGGCGCCCGCACTTTTGCGCAGCGCTTCGGGCGGTTCGAGCCCCGTCGCCAGCGCCATGCCGGTGCGCCACGGGGTCAGCGCGTCCACGCCGTCCCACTCGATCGTTACCGCCCGCCGGGTCTTGGTCGCTGCCCCGGCAAACTTCTGCGCCAGCAGGATATCGATCTTCTGGCCATTGCCGCGCCGCATCGAACGGTCGAGCTGCGCCATCGGCGAAGCCCCTTCACCGCCGGTAAACGCCTGGCAGATCGCGCGCATCGCGTCCCAGTCCCAGCCGGGATGCCCGGCGGCGGTCAGCGCGGTGATCGGGCACAGCCCCACCGGGTCCGCCGTCGCCATGAACGCACCCATCGCCGCGTCTTCCAGACTGCGCGTATAGAACCCGCTGTCCACTTCCTGCACCAATGCGCGGGCCGCATCGGCCTCGCCCATGCGCAGCAGCAGGCTGGCCCGCATCGCCGCCCAGTCCGCCCCGTTCATGCCCACCGGCGTGTCCAGCCGGCTCGAAAGCGCCCGCCGCAGCAGGATGTGGCCCCATCGCGAAACCAGTGGCCCGCGCATCTTGGCGACCACGCCTTCCACATATTGCCCGCTCAGGTAATGCGTCGAAACCGCCGGAAATCCGCCGTCCTGCTGATCCAGAAAGCCCACCCGCGCCAGGCTGCGCTGCCCCTGCGGCGGAATGTCCACCTTGGGCTGCGTGGCCGCGATCAACTGGTCGATCAGCGCCGGATCGATATCGCCCAGCGTATCCACCGGCGCGCGCGCGACCGGGGCGGAAGCCGTAACGCCCGTATCCTCCGGCAGATCCTGCACCACCGGTGTCGATGTCGCTTCGGCCGAAGCGGCCGGCGCAGGCTTGCCCGCCGCCGCCACCGCAGGCCGCGCCGCTGCCGTTTCCTTCGCTCGCGGAGACCGGCTTGGTGCGGGCGCGGGCTTGTCGTCGAACCCCGGCGGCAACAGCGATTCCTGCGCCGCCACCACGCTCGTCAGCCCTGCCGCCGCCACGCAGGCGAGCAGCCCCAGCCGCACCGCGCGCGCCTTGCCGAACAGCACGCTCATTGCGCCACCCCTGCGACCTGCACCGGAATCTCTATCCATGTCGTCGGCTGCGTCCCGCCCATGATCCATGCCACCACCACTATGGCCACGGCGATCAGGGCGAACCCCGCCAAACCGCCCGCGACCCAATTCCGAACCTTGCGCTTTTCCACGCGACCCCTTTGGCCACCGCGATTGATTGGCGGCGCTTGCGCTGGGCAGTAGCGCAAGTATAGGCAGCGCGGCAATGGAGCACGAAACGCCGCCTCTTTCGCACGCCGAAATCGCGCGCATCGCCCGCCGGATCGATCGCCCGGTCGTGCTGGTGGGCATGATGGGCGTGGGCAAGACCACCGTGGGCCGCAAACTCGCCACGCTGCTCGATCTGCCCTTCGTCGATGCGGACGAGGAAATCGAACGCGCCGCCCGCATGAAGATCCCCGAAATCTTCGCCACCTTCGGCGAACCCTATTTCCGCGATGGCGAGCGCCGCGTCATCGCGCGCCTCGTCGGGCAGGGCGGCATGGCCGACCGCAAGATCCTCGCCACTGGCGGCGGTGCCTTCGTCGATCCCGAAACGCGCGCCATCGTCGGGGAACGCGCCATCTCCATCTGGCTCGATAGCGACATCCAAACCCTGCTCGAACGCGTCGGCCGCAAGGACAACCGCCCCTTGCTCCGCAACGGCAACCCCCGCGAGATCCTCACCCGCCTGCGCGATGAACGCCGCCCGTTCTACGAACAGGCCGCCATCCATGTGCTCAGCGGCAACCAGCCCCACCAGCACACCGCGCAAACCATCCTGAAAGCTATCGACGCATGGCTGTAATCCCCGTCGCCATCGCCGGCGCACCCTATGAAGTCCGCATCGAAGCCGGCCTGCTCGCCACCACCGGCGAGCACGTCCGCCCGTTCATCCGCAAAAACCGCGTCGCCGTCGTCACCGACGAAAACGTCGCCGCCCACTGGCGCGCCCCGGTCGAAGCCTCGCTCACCGCCGCCGGCATTGCCAGCCATTGGCTCGTCCTCCCCGCCGGCGAATCCACCAAAAGCTGGGAATACCTCGTCCTCACCGTGGATTTCCTCCTCGCACAGGAAGTCGAGCGCAAGGACAACGTCATCGCCCTTGGCGGGGGTGTGATCGGAGACCTGACGGGGTTCGCCGCCTCGATGGTCAAGCGCGGCTGCGGCTTCATCCAGATCCCGACGACCCTGCTGGCACAAGTCGATTCCAGCGTCGGCGGCAAAACCGCGATCAACACCCCCGCCGGCAAGAACCTCGTTGGCGCGTTCCACCAGCCCGCGCTAGTCCTCGCCGACCCCCTGGCGCTAGACACCCTGCCCCCACGCGATACACGCGCCGGCTATGCCGAAGTCGTCAAATACGGCCTGATCGACGATCCCGAATTCTTCCAATGGTGCGAAACCAACGGCCCGGCGCTCCTCGCCGGAGACGCGCAGGCTCGTGAATACGCCATCGCCCACAGCGTCGCCGCCAAGGCCCGCATTGTCGCCGCCGACGAAAAGGAACTCACCGGCACCCGCGCCCTGCTCAACCTGGGCCACACCTTCGGCCATGCGCTGGAGGCCGAAACCGGCTTTGGCGACCGCCTGCTCCACGGCGAAGGCGTAGCGCTGGGCATGGTCCTCGCCGCCCGCTTCTCGGCCCGCCAAGGCCTGATGCCCCACGGAGAAGCCGACCGCGTCGCCAACCACATCGCAACCATTGGCCTCCCCTCGACCCTGCCGGAATTGGGCATGACCTGCACCGGCCAAACCCTCGCCAATCACATGCTCCACGACAAGAAGATGGACGCCGGCACCCTGCCGTTCCTGCTCATGCGCGGCATCGGCCAGACATTTCTGGCGAAGGACGTGAATCTGGATGAAGCGGCTACGTTCCTCGACAAAGAACTCGCCCGTTATTGAGCAGCTGACGCGACCAACGGTTGCTCGATGCAGAATTGGATCGGCTTGAAACTCCCCCCATTCGAAGCCCCGGCAGAACACGCCGTCAGCCCCACAATCAAATCCCCCCGCGCCAGCAGACGGATGTAATCCCCCGCCCGGCTCACCGGCGGCAGAACCTCGATTTTCCCGCTCGCGCCATCCACCGGCACGTTCATGAACACGTTGAACGCCACCGGAATAGCATCCGGCTCCACGCCATAGGGCGCCAGCGCCTCGGCCAGATTGCCGAAGCAGCCGCGATGCACCGGCTCTTCGGGATAGAAATGCCGGAACGTCGCCTCGCTGCACGGCGTCAACAGAAAATCGTGCATCCCCACCGTGTCCTCGATGATTTCGAGCATGGGATTCGATCGGTTGGACCACAGCACATTGCCCGTCGTCAGGCGGATCGTCTCTTCATAATCGAACGTCCGCCCGGCCGAGATCACCTCGCGGATATCGTCCGCGGCAAACGCCAGCAGGTCGCTCACCTGCACCCCGCGCGGATCGATCACGCGCAGCACATCGCCCTTGCGCATGGTGAAGGCGGTCCCGCTGCGCGGCGGAATTTCGGTAACGCTCATCCCGCCAGCCTCTTGTCCGAAAATGGACAGCGCCATTCCTCGCCAACCAGCCGGCCGCTGTACTGCGCCGCCTCGCTCGCCTCGCCATGCCGCGCGAGCATGGGATTGATGTCCCCCGCCAGCGCCACATCGCGTTTCAGAATCTTGGCGCGCATAGTGTCATAACGGCCTTCCTCGCGCAGTCGCTCGAACTGGTCGTGCAGGTTGAATACCAGCGTCGGTCGCGGAAAGCGCCGCGCCGGGCGCGAAGCATGGGGATGCAGGCCGACCACGAAAAACGCCTCGCCGCCAAAGCTCAGCGAAAAATGCGGGTCCGAAGGATCGGCGCTCACGCGGTGGTCATAAGGGTGGCCCAGCCACGCATCCTTGTCGGCAAACGACTGGATGCGTTCCCACATCAAGGTCTCGAACCGCGCCTCGTCGATGTCGATCGGCCCCTCAAACGAAATGGCCAAGCTCCGCAGCCCGCCGGGATCAGCGCGGTATTCCTCCGCCCACTCCATCAGCGCGCGATGGATGGTCACGTCGTTCCAGTTACTGTCCAGCCGGTGGCAGGCAATAACCTTCAGCGTGCCGCGCGCCATGGCCGACTTTGCGCCGACGCACGGAAACTCCTGCGCGGCAACCGCTTGATACAATTCGTCTTCTGCGCGGCTTTGCGCATCTTCGTCTACTAGCATGAAATGATCGTCCTCTTGGCCTTATCGAACGAGCCGCAGAGGCGTCGGTTCCGCTGGGAAATGGTGCAACGCTGGAACAAATCAAAAACAGATCGGTGTAAGCATCCCCGTCAGGGCACCAGATCCACCACCGCGTGATGCGGTAAAACCGCCTCGCGCAACAGCGTGCGATGGCACCCGCAGGCCGCGCGTTCATAGCATAACAGCGCCACCTTGCGCTGGCCCGCAAGGTCAGCAAGCTGCGCTCCAGCAGCGATGGCTTCAGGCAATTCAAGTTGCCCGGCATAGACCCGTTCCAGCGTAGCATGATCGCCCCGCCGCGCCGCCGCCCGGCCTTCAGGCGGCGTGCCCAATGCCTTGAAGTGCTGATATTCGATTCCGGCCCCGGCCAGATTGGCGGACAGCGCGGTCTTGGAAAACCCCGGCCGCCGCGAAAGTGGCAGCGCCCGCACATCCGCCAGCACCTCCACCCCCGCCCCGGTCAACGCCGCGAGCAGCGCCTCCATCGTCGTCTGCTCATACCCGATGGTCCAGATGGTGTTGATGGTCATCCCGTCAGTGCCGATGCGCCTGCGCAAATGCCGCCGCCGCGCCGAACAAGCCAGGTTGCGGGTGCGTGATCAGTTTCACCGGCATCGCCGCCATCATCCCCTCGAACCGCCCCTTGGCCTGGAACCGGTCGGCAAAACCAGACCGCACCAGCGTATCCTTGATCCGCAGCCCCAGCCCGCCCGCCATCACCAGCGCGCTCGCCCCGTGCGCCAACGCCAAGTCGCCCGCAACGCTGCCCAGCGACAGGCAGAACCGGTCGACCGCCGCCGCCGCAAGGCTGTCCTCACCGCTCGCGCCCAAGGTCCACAATTCCTTGTCGGTCATCGAAGTGATCGCGCGCCCCTCGATCGCTGCAAGGCTTTCGTAAATATCCACGATCCCCGGCCCCGCCACCACGCGCTCAACCGAAACCCGCCGATGCCGCTTGCGCAACCGCGCAAGAATCGCATCCTCGATGCCGTCGAGCGGCGCAAAGTCGATATGTCCGCCCTCGGTCGGCTGCACATGATATCCCGCCGCATTGCGCCACAACTGCGCCACGCCAAGGCCGGTGCCGGGCCCGACCACGCTGATAGTGCCATGTTCCGGCAGCGGCTCTTCGGGACCAGACAAGTGGATGAAATGCGCATCGTCCGCCTGCGCGACCGCATGCGCCACGGCGGCGAAATCGTTGACCACCACGAAATCATGCGCGCCCAGCTTTTCCGGAATCATCGCCGGCCGGATGATCCACGGGTTGTTGGTGAACTTGATGATCTCGCCGCCCACCGGCCCCGCCACCGCGATGGCCGCCGCTGGCGGCAATACGGTTCTGGTCAGGCGTGCAAACTCCTCCCACGCCAGTTGGAAACTCGCATGGTCGGCGGTCTTCAGTGTCACCGCCTCGCCCAGTTCCAACACCCGTCCGCCACTCACTTCGGCCAGGGCAAAGCGCGCGTGTGTGCCCCCGATATCGACCGCGACAATCTGCATCCTGATCCCCGTTTACGCGCCGCTAGGTGGCGTTAGGTGCTTTTAGGTACAGTTCAGGTACGGTCAGAGTCCCGCCGCCGCAAGCATCGCCGAACCGCCCTTTTCCGCTGGATCGGAATGGTGCCGCATCAGCGCAAACAGCTCGCGCCCCACGCCCATCGCTTCAGCCGGCGCCTGCTCGTCGCTGCGCGCATCCCACTCCGCCGCGTCCACAAGTGCCTGTAAAGCCCCGGTATCCCCGCAAACCCGCACTACGTCGCCATCGCGCAATTTCGCCAGCGCCCCGCCCAGCTTGGCCTCCGGCGAAACATGGATTGCCGCCGGCACCTTTCCCGATGCGCCAGACATGCGCCCGTCGGTGACGAGCGCGACCTTGAAACCCCGGTCCTGCAACACCCCCAGCGGCGGCGTCAGCTTGTGCAGTTCGGGCATGCCATTCGCAGCAGGCCCCTGAAAACGCACGACAACCACCACGTCGCGCTCCAGCTCACCCGCCTTGAACGCCTTCAGCACATCGTTCTGATCCGCAAAAACCCTACACGGCGCTTCAATCGTCCAACGCGACCGGTCGACCGCGCTTAACTTGATGGTTCCACGGCCCAAATTGCCCTGCAACAGCCGGAATCCGCCCTCCGGCTGAAACGGTGCTGCCACCGGCCGCAGCATCTTCTCATCGCCACTCGCCGCCGGCACCGGATGCCATACCAGCCCCTCGCCTTCCATCAGCGGTTCCTGCGCACCTTCTGCCACAGACGCCCCGTAATCTGTTGTTATATCAGCATGTGCCAGCCCCGATCCGATAAGCTCGCGGATCACATAGGGCATCCCACCCGCCGCCGCGAAGGCGTTCACATCGCCCGCGCCATTGGGATAAACGCTGGCGATCAGCGGCACCGCGCGCGATAGATCGTCCATGTCGTTCCAGTCGATCAGTACCCCGGCAGCGCGCGCAATCGCGGGTAAGTGTATGACATGATTGGTAGAACCACCCGTTGCCAGCAACCCGACGATGGCGTTGATGATGGCCTTTTCGTCCACGCAATGGCCCAGCGGGCGATAGTCGTCACCGTCCCACCCGATCTTGGCGACCTGATGAACCGCCGCCCGCGTCAGTTCCTGCCGCAGCTTGGTTCCCGGCGTCACGAAGCTGGAACCGGGCATGTGCAGGCCCATCATTTCCATCATCATCTGGTTGGAATTGGCGGTGCCATAAAACGTGCAGGTGCCCGCCGAATGATAGCTGGCGCTCTCGCTTTCCAACAGCTCCTCACGCCCCACCTTGCCCTCCGCATAAAGCTGGCGGACGCGCACTTTTTCCTTGTTTGCCAATCCCGTAGCCATCGGCCCGGCCGGCACCAGGATCGTCGGAAGATGCCCGAACCGCAAGCTTCCGATCAGCAGCCCCGGCACGATCTTGTCGCAGATTCCCAGCAGCAATGCCGCCTCGAACATTCCGTGAGAAAGCCCCACGGCCGTTCCCATCGCAATGGTATCCCGGCTGAACAGCGACAATTCCATCGAATCTTGCCCCTGAGTCACCCCGTCGCACATCGCGGGAACGCCGCCCGCCACTTGCGCCGTTGCCCCCACTTCGCGGGCGAACAGTTTGATCTGTTCGGGATAGCGGCCATAGGGCTGATGCGCCGAAAGCATGTCGTTATAGGCGGTAATAATCCCGATATTCAGCGCCTTGCCGCCGCGCAGGGTGATCTTGTCTTCCCCCGCCGCAGCAAACCCGTGCGCCAGATTGCCACACGAAAGCGCCGTCCGGTTCACCCCCGCCTCCCGCGCCCGGTCGATCAGATCGAGATAGGCGGCACGCGATTGGCGCGACCGCTCAACGATGCGGTCGGTAACTTTGGCGACAGTGGGATGAAGGGCCATCATTCGCTCCAGTAAATCGTCACGGGCGGACCATAGCCGCGCAGGAAATCGGAAACCGGGTAGGCATCGCTGCCCGCCAGAACGCGCTCGATCAGCGCCTTCTTGGTTTGGCCGGTTACGACGAGGATGATCTCCTTCGTCGCCTTCAACGCCTTGTGATTCAAGGTCAAACGATCGAACGGCGCCTCAGGCGGCAGCGGGATCGGCGTCGTCGCTATCACGGTCGCGCCGGGCCGGATCTCGGCCTGCATATGCGGAAACAGCGATGCGACATGGCCGTCCTCGCCCATGCCCAACCACACCAGATCGAACGGCGCGACATCGGCACCTTCCGCCAGTCGCTCGAACGTCGCGCCGGAATCACCCAAAGCCGCGTAAAGCTTACCGAAATTGCTGGCAGCATGATCTTCAGGCACGCGGCGGTCGTCGGTCAGCGCAATCGTCGCCTTCGACCAGTCGATGTCGCGCCCGGCCAAAAGTGCAAACACTTTCAGAGGCGTAGATCCGCCCGTAAACGCCAGCCGCTTGGCCCCCGGACGCGCTAGTTCCGCTGCGATCCGGTCGGCCACCGCCGCCGCGTCACCCGGATCAGCCCAGCGCACCTTGACCCGCTTTTCAGTCATGCCAACTGCGTCCGTCGCGCTCGGTCAGCGCGATGGCGGCGTTCGGGCCCCAGCTTCCGGCGGCATAGGGCTTCACTTCCATGTCGCCACCTTCCCACACCTTGCGGATCGCATCGACCCATTTCCACTGCGCTTCCACCTCGTCACGCCGCACGAACAACGTCTGCTCGCCCTCGATCAGATCGAGCAGCAGCCGTTCATAGGCGATCCGCCGCCGCGCCTTGGAAAAGGCCTGCGTCAACGACAGGTCGAGGTTCACCTCGCGCAGCACAATACCCGTGCGGTCCAGGCCCGGCTCCTTGGCCATCACCTGCAACCGCACGTATTCTTCCGGCTGCAAGCGGATGACGAGGCGGTTGGAGCGCAGCTTGCCGCCGCGATCGGAAAAGATGTTGTGCGGCACATCCTTGAACTGGACCACGATTTCGCTGCGCCGCTCGGCAAGCCGCTTGCCGGTGCGCAGGTAAAACGGCACTCCCTGCCAGCGCCAGTTGTCGACATGCGCCTTGATCGAAACGAATGTCTCTGTCTCCGAAGCCTGGCCCAGATCGTCGAGATAGCCCTTGACGGTTTCGCCACCCACCGCGCCCGAACGGTACTGCCCGCGCACCATTTCCTCGGCCTTCACCGGGCGCAAGGCGCGCAAAAGCTTGACCTTTTCGTCGCGGATCGAGGTAGCGTCATAATCGCGGGGCGGCTCCATCGCGGTCAGCGCGACCAGCTGGAGCATGTGGTTCTGCACCATGTCGCGCAGCGCGCCGGTATCGTCGTAAAAGCCCTTACGGCCTTCCAGCCCAACCGTTTCGCTGATCGTGATCTGCACGTGGTCGATATTGGCGCTGTTCCACAGCGGCTCGAACATCATGTTGGCAAAGCGCAGCGCCATCAGGTTCTGCACCGTCTCCTTGCCGAGATAGTGGTCGATCCGGAAAATCTGCTGTTCGGAGAATCCGGCGGCAACCGCGTCGTTGATACGGCGGCTGGAGGCAAGATCGTTGCCCAGCGGCTTTTCCAGCCCGATGCGCACGTTTTCATGCGCCAGCCCGGCGCTGCGCAGCCCTTCGATGGTCGGTTCGAACAGAAACGGCGCGGTCGAGAGGAAGATAGACAGCCCGCACGAGGTATCGCCCAGTTTTTCCGCCAGCCCGGCAAAGCCGTCGATCTTCGAGGCATCGAGCGTCTGATACTGCAGGCGATCTAGGAAGGTGGCGAGCTTGGCCTCATCCCTGCGGTCGGCCGGCAGGAATTCTTCGAGCGCCTGCTTGGCAAAGTCGCGGAATTCGGCGTCGTTGTGCTCGGAACGTGCGGTGCCGACGATCCGCAGTGTCGGATCGATCAGCCCATCCTCGTGCAGCGCATAAAGCGACGGCAGCAGCATCCGCCGCGAGAGATCCCCGGTCGCGCCGAACAGAAGCAGAGCAGAGCAGCTTGTATCCGCCATCGACGAAAGTCCCCTAGTTGACCGGCCGCGTCTCCGACCTTTGCAGGCCTGCCTAGACCGGTTTGGCCGCCGGATCAGCACGCATAAGTATGCGAGTCATAGCTATGCATGCGATCCGCACCGAAACCTTTTTGCGCCGCACCATCGGTGTGGGCAATCGCGGCAATAGTAGTCAAGCGTTGTGGCCAACCCCGCTGCGACTAGTTTCGTCTGCGGCTTAACAAGTCTCTCGCCCCTCCCCGGTAGGGAGGGGTTGCGGTGGGGGCTCAACGGCTCCGTGCATCCACTCGTCTCGCGCGCTACTTCCCGGAACGCAACCGGATCGCCGCCCCGCCGCCGGGTGCGAGCCACAGCTTCAAAACATCACCCTTCTTCACCACCCGCGCTTCATACGCGATCTTGTGCCGCGCATCCGTCTGGTAAGTCGCGCCCTCGCCATCCTTGTAGATCGTGGCGGTGTAGCTCTTGCCCGGATCGAGGAAGTCCATCGCCAGCGTCACATCCCGCGCCGTCGCGTCGTTGACACCGCCCACATACCAGTCCGCGCTATTGCGGTCCTTGCGCGCAAAGATGGCATATTCGCCCACTTCGCCCGCGATCAGGTGGCTTTCCGACCAGTCCGCCGGCACCTTCGAGATGAAATCTAGTTCGCGCGGATGCTTGTCCAGTTCCTCAATGAAATCCGCCGCCATCTGGATCGGCGAATAGATCGCAAGGTAGAGGCCCAGCTGCTTTGCCAGCGTGGAGGCCAGCGGCGCATTGTTCGAGCCTTCCAGGCTCAACACGCCCGGCGTGAAGTCCATCGGGCCGGACAACATGCGGGTGTAGACCAGCGTCGGTTCATGGCTGGGCCCATTGGCGAACTGGCCCCAGGCGTTGTATTCCATGCCCCGCGCGCCCTCGCGGTCGATCCAGTTGGGGTACGTGCGGCGCAAGCCCGTATCTTTCACCGGCTCGTGGGCGTTCACGGCGATCTGGTACTTCGCTGCCGTTTCCACGACCTTCAAGTGGTGCTGCACCTGCCGCTGGCCATCGTGATACTCCATGCGGGTTTCGCCCGGCGCATCGCCCTGTGCGATGATCCCGCCGGCATCGGCAACATACCCGGTCTTCACCGAACGCATGCCGAGCGAGTGATACAGCTTCATCGCATCATCGAGCTGGGCTTCATAATTCGCGATATTGCCACCGGTTTCGTGGTGGCCGATCAGTTGCACGCCCTTCTTGCTGCCATAGGCGGCGACGGCCTTGATATCGAAATCAGGCGTCGCCTGCGTATAGCTGAAGTCCTGACCATGGCCGAACCAGTTACCGTTCCAGCCCTTGTCCCAACCTTCCACCAGCACCCCGCCGAAGCCGTGCTTTGCGGCGAAATCAATGTACTGCTTGGCCCGCGCCGTGGTCGCGCCGTGCTTCGGCCCTTCGGCCCAGGTCCAGTCGCCCCGGATCATGCCCCACCAGATGCCGACGTATTTCATCGGCTTGAACCAGTTGACGTCGCCGATCTTGTTCGGCTCGTTCAGGTTAAGCTCCAGGTCGTTCTCGACCAGCCCGGCGGCATTGTCGGCGACGCGGATCGTGCGCCACGGCGTGTTGAACGGCAGGTCGCGCGTCACCTTTGGTCCGCGCGACGAGGGCGACAGCGTCGAACGGAACTTGGTGCCAGAAATGCGCTTCAGCCACATCGCCGAATAATCAACCAGCGCCGCTTCGTGGAAGGCGAGGTGCGTGCCATCGTCCAGCCGCATGGTGATCGGCGTATGGGCCGTCGCCACACCGTCGACGGGTGTTTTTTGGTAAACCTGCTCGTACCGGTTCCATTCGCCGCCGGTGATCCACCATGCGGTGCCCGGTTGCGCCACGTCGAATTCGGTGACCTCGTCGGCGATCTTCATCGTCTTCATGCTGGCCTGTTCGGGCAATTCATAGCGCAAGCCGAAGCCGTTATCGAACAGGCGGAAACGCACGTTCATCATGTGGCCGCCCCAATCGGACGCCTGCTGGAAGCGGACCAGAACTTCGTTGTGATGGTCGGTCACGAAGCGGCGTTCGCCCCACGGCTGCTCCCACTTCGTGTTGGCGGAGGCCGTTTCC
>DAICYJ010000116.1 GCA_027311705.1 Novosphingobium sp.
CGGCAAGGCTGGTCTTGCCTGTGCCTGCCGGGCCGACAAGCGCGATTGCGCGCGTCGCCCGGCCGCGACTGCTGCCGTTGATGGTGCCATTCTGGGGGGTGCTTCCCATTGTCGCTTCCTCTCGTAGGAAAGCGCGCTGGGCGACTTTGCGTCTTACGCCAGACGCGCAAGGGATGGTGTGACTACCGTCTGCCTGTGCAGGATGAGTCGCAAGCGGAATCGGTCGTTCTGATGGCTTGTCGGTGATGGAACGCAGGCGTAGCCTTGCCGCATGACGGACATTGCTGAATGGCAGGGCGGCGTCGGCCGCAACTGGGCCACCGAATGGGAGCGGACCGACCGCAGCTTTGCCGGGCTGACGCCGGGCCTGCTCGATGCCATCGCCGGCGAACCGGGACTTCGGATCGTGGACGTAGGCTGCGGGGCGGGCGAGATCGCGCTGGCCGTGGCGGCGGCGCGGCCGGATGCGCACGTGACCGGCGTCGACGTTTCGCCTGAACTGGTGACGGCGGCGCGCGAGCGCGGCGAAGACATTGCCAATGTGCGCTTCCTGCTGGCGGATGCCACCTTATGGGCAGACCCGCATGGCGCACCCGAACTTTATGTTTCGCGGCATGGGGTTATGTTCTTTCCCGATCCGCCCGTGGCATTCGGCCATCTGGCGAAAGTGGCGGCGCCGGGCGCGCGGTTCGTGTTCTCGTGCTTTCGCGCATCTGCGGAAAACGAATGGGCGGTGGAGATCGCCAAGCTGCTACCCCCGCCGGCCCCTGCCGGAGGGCAGCCGTTCCCGCCCGGCCCGTTCGCCTTTGCCGATCCGGACCATGTGCAGCGGTGCATGACGGGCTGGCAGGACTTCGCCTTTACTGCGGTCGATTACGATTACATCGCCGGGGCCGGCCGCGATCCGGTGGCGGATGCGCTGGCGTTCTTTGCGCGAATCGGGCCGACCGCTTTGGCCATCCGCACCTTGCCCGAAAGCGCGAAGGCCTCGTTCATGGCCAAGCTGGAAGCGCTGGTCCGGTCGCGGCTGGTGGGCGGCAAGGTGAGCTTTCGCGCCGCCGCCTGGCTGGTTACCGCAACGGTCGATCACCACAGCGGATGAAACGTGCTTGTTCCGCGCCGAGTGGTCGCCTAATCGGTCCGCTATGACCTCGACGAACGACATCCGCCGCTCATTTCTCGATTACTTCGGCTTGAACGGGCACGATGTGGTGCAGTCCGCGCCGCTGGTGCCCTATAACGATCCGACGCTGATGTTCGTGAACGCGGGCATGGTGCCGTTCAAGAACGTGTTCACGGGGCTGGAAACGCGGACCACGCCGCGCGCCACATCGTCGCAGAAATGCGTGCGGGCCGGGGGCAAGCACAACGATCTGGACAACGTCGGCTATACCGCGCGGCACCATACGTTCTTCGAAATGCTGGGCAATTTCAGCTTCGGCGATTACTTCAAGGAGCAGGCGATCACCCACGCCTGGACCCTGCTGACTCGCGAATGGGGGCTGGCCAAGGACAAGCTGCTCGTCACCGTCTATCACACCGATGACGAGGCGGCGGCGCTGTGGCGCAAGATCGCAGGGCTTCCCGAAGACCGCATCATCCGCATCGCGACCAAGGACAATTTCTGGGCGATGGGCGACGATGGCCCGTGCGGACCGTGTTCGGAAATCTTCTTCGATCATGGCGACCACATCTGGGGCGGTCCTCCGGGATCGGCGGAGGAAGACGGCGACCGGTTTATCGAGATCTGGAATCTCGTGTTCATGCAGTTCGAACAGACCGCCGGGGAAATCACCGGCAGCCTGCCCAAGCCGAGCATCGACACGGGCATGGGCCTCGAACGCATCGCCGCGGTGATGCAGGGCGAGCACGACAACTATGACACCGACACGTTCCGCGCGCTGATCGCGGCGGGTGAAAGCCTGACCGGCGTGAAGGCCGAGGGTGAGACGCAGGCGAGCCACCGCGTGATTGCGGATCATCTGCGCTCCACCAGCTTCCTGCTGGCCGATGGCGTGCTGCCTTCGAACGAGGGGCGCGGATATGTGCTGCGCCGGATCATGCGTCGCGCGATGCGCCATGCACACCTGCTGGGCGCGAAGGACCCCTTGATGCACCGGCTGGTGGGTGCGCTCGTTACCGAGATGGGCCAGGCCTATCCGGAACTGGGCCGCGCGCAGCCGATGATCGAGGAAACCTTGCTGCGCGAGGAAGTGCAGTTCCGCCGCACGCTTTCCAACGGGATCAAGCTGCTCGACGAAGCCAGCGGCACGCTGGGTGAGGGCGACAAGCTGCCGGGCGAGACGGCGTTCAAGCTCTATGACACGTTCGGCTTTCCCTATGACCTGACCGAGGACGCCCTGCGGGCGCGCGGCATTGCCGTGGACCGCGAAGGCTTCGATGCGGCGATGGCGCAGCAGAAGGCGGCGGCGCGCGCGGCGTGGAAGGGCAGCGGGCAGGCGGCCGACGGCGAAGTGTGGTTCGACATTGCCGAGCGCGAAGGCGCGACCGAGTTCACCGGCTATACCGCTGTTGTCGGCGAAGGCATGGTCGTCGCGTTGGTGAAGGACGGCAAGGAAGTGACCGAGGCCGGATCGGGCGACGACGTGACCGTGCTGACCAACCAGACGCCGTTCTATGGCGAAAGCGGCGGGCAGATGGGCGATGCGGGCACGATCACCGGCGCGGCCGGCCTTGCCATCACCGTGCGCGATACCGCCAAGCCGCTGGGCCGGCTGCATGCGCATGTCGCGCATATCGACGCGGGCCGGATTCGCGTGGGCGATGCGGTGGCGCTGGCGGTGGATGTGGCGCGGCGCGATGCGACGCGGGCCAACCATTCGGCCACACACCTGCTGCACGCAGCGCTGCGCCACCGGCTGGGCGGTCATGTGACGCAGAAGGGATCGATGGTTTCTGCCGAGCGCCTGCGTTTCGATTATTCGCACCCGACGGCTTTGACGGCCGAGGACATCGCGGTGATCGAGGCCGAAGTGAACGCCGAAGTGCGCGCGAACGAGGACGTGACGACGCGGCTGATGAGCCCGGATGAGGCCATCGAGGCCGGCGCGATGGCGCTGTTCGGCGAAAAGTATGGCGACGAAGTTCGCGTGCTGAGCATGGGGCGGACGAGCGACAAGCAGTATTCGGTCGAGCTTTGCGGCGGCACCCATGTGCGCGCGCTGGGCGATATCGGCGTATTCCGCATCGTGAGCGAAGGCGCGGTTTCGAGCGGCGTGCGCCGGATCGAGGCGCTGACCGGCGAAGGCGCGCGCCAGTGGCTGGTGGCGCGTGAGGATGCGCTGAAGGCGACCGCGAGCATTCTGCGCACTACGCCTGACGACGTGGAAGCCCGCGTCGCCGCACTGCTCGACGAACGGCGCAAGCTGGAGCGCGAACTGGCGGAAGCCAAGAAGGCGCTCGCGCTGGGCGGCAGTGGCGGCAAGGCGGAAGCCGCCGACGAGGTTGTGAACGGCGTGGCGTTTTTCGGGCAGGTTCTGGAAGGGCTGGACCCGAAGGATCTGCGCGGGCTGCTCGATCAGGCGAAGCAGCGCATGGGATCGGGCGTGGCGGTGATCGTCGCGGTGAACGAAGGCAAGGCGAGCATCGCGGCGGCGGTGACCGAGGATCTGGCCGGCAAGGTGAGCGCGGTCGATCTGGTGCGCGCGGGCGTGGAAGCGCTGGGCGGCAAGGGCGGCGGCGGGCGGCCCGACATGGCGCAGGGCGGCGGGCCGGATGGCGACAAGGCGGCGGATGCGATTGCGGCGGCGAAGGCTGTGCTGGCGGGGTAGGGGAACGACGTGCGGATTTTTTTGATTGCTGGGTTGGTTTGTGCGGCCGCCTCTCCGGTGCTGGCGGCTGAGACGCGCAAGCCCGCTGAACCGATGCGTGCGGTTCCGGTGCCTCCATTGCCAGCTCCAGTTGTGTTGATGGCCCGCGAGACTTCTGCCGAGGAAGCGATGCTGACACCTCCTGCGGTAATCGCGGTTGAGGTTTCCGGTGCGGGCCAGAAAGTGTGGGCGGGTTCGCTGCGGGTGGGGCGACGCGGGAACGCCAGCTTCAACATGAATACGACGGAGGCACCCGAGCGGTGCGCTACGGGCGGAACTTCTGCCGTTTCGGGCCGCAATCAAAGTGGTAGTGCGTTCCGGCTGTCGCTTTCGCTTTACAACAACGGTGACGGGATGCGGGACGACCAGTTCAGCGTCAACACAAGCTGGCAGAGGCCCGGCGATCCCTGCGACGGGGGCGGCGCGCTGTCGAACGGTATCGACCGCAGCGTGATATTGCCTGCCGGTGCAACCGTAGTGCTGAAGGGCGATGGCGGCCTGACCGTTCGTTTGACACGTAGCAAATAGGCGCACACCCTCGCATCCGGCGGCGAGCCCGGACTGTAACGCCGTTTGCAGTCGATAGATCGCGCGACCGGTTGCGGCGCCTGCTGGCGCTGCGGGGGAGGCGTTGTGCTGCATCTGGGCGAGTGGCCGGATGGG
>DAICYJ010000129.1 GCA_027311705.1 Novosphingobium sp.
CGGCAATGGCCCTGTCCGAGGCGCTGAGCATCGTGGAGGGCGGACCGATTGCGGCGGCGATCCTCGATGTCTCATTGGGCCACGGGCAGACGTGCGAGCCGGTAGCCAAGGCGCTGGCTGCGATGGGCGTGCCCTATGTGCTGCATACCGGCGATCTCGACCGGATGGACGAGGAGGTGCGCAACCTTGGCGGCGTGCTGGTGCCAAAGCCTACCCCTGCCTCGGTCGTGGTGGCGCGGGTGCTGGAAAATCTTGCCATGGTGGCGCGCCCCGCTGCCTGACGGCTAAAGCTGATCTTCTGGCGTCGGCCGGAAAAATGCCTGAAAGCGGACTCGCATTCCGGGCTTCGCCAGCCTATTTCCCCCGCCGAACGGAGGACAAGATGGCGACCACCCACACCACGCGCATGCTCATTATCGGATCGGGCCCGGCGGGCCTTTCCGCCGCAATCTATGGCGCGCGCGCCGGGATGGAGCCGATCGTGGTGCAGGGCCTGCAACCCGGCGGCCAGTTGACCATCACCACCGATGTCGAGAACTACCCCGGTTTTCGCGATGTGATCCAGGGGCCGTGGCTGATGCAGGAAATGCAGGCGCAGGCCGAGCACGTCGGCACGCGGATGCTGTGGGATACCATCACCGAGGTCAGCCTTGAAGGCCCGCCGTTCCGCGCCATTGGCGACAGCGGCGACATCTATGAAGGCGACGTGCTCGTGATCGCCACCGGCGCGCAGGCCAAATGGCTGGGCGCTCCGGGTGAAGTCGAATTTTCGGGCAAGGGCGTTTCGGCCTGCGCCACCTGCGACGGATTCTTCTATCGTGGCAAAAAGGTCGTAGTGATTGGCGGCGGCAACACTGCGGTCGAGGAAGCGCTCTACCTCACCAACCATTCGCATGACGTGACGGTGATCCACCGCCGCGATTCGTTCCGTGCCGAAAAGATCCTGCAGGACCGTTTGTTCGCGCACCCCAACGTAAAGGTGCTTTGGAACAAGGCCGTTTCGCGCTTCAGCGGGGATCTTGCTGGCGGCGGCCTGCAGACTGTCGAACTGGTCGATACCGTCACCGGCGAGGCATCGAGCATCGATACCGACGGTGCCTTCGTCGCCATCGGCCACGCGCCGGCGACCGAACTGTTCAAGGGCAAGCTGGAACTCGATGACAGCGGCTATATCGTGGTCAAGCCGGGCACGCCCAAGACCGCCATCCCAGGCGTGTTCGCCTGTGGCGACGTGATGGACCACACGTATCGTCAGGCCGTGACCGCAGCGGGCACCGGCTGCATGGCCGCGCTCGATGCCGAACGCTTCCTTGCGGAACACGAATTCGCGGCGGCGCAGGCTGAGGCTGTAGTCTAAGCGGTCGCTTCGAGCAGGCGCGCGAACAGCCATTCGCGCGCCGCTTCGCCTGAAAAGCTGTGCGATGCGCTGTCGTGGCGCTGGATGCGCGCGTCTCCGCCGGGCCACACGGCCTCGAACATCAATGCGGTGCGATCGTGTTCGGCCAGCAGGATCGTTACCGGGCCGGAAAACCTGGCGAGCCCGGCGGCCATGTCCTGCGCCAGACCGGATGCGACGGGCGCAGAGGCCGCGCTGCGCAGGCCGCGTACAAGCCGCCTGAGATTGACCCCGCCGGTCAGCAGACGCAGCAGTTCGCGCGGATTGCGCAACTTGGCGAGGTAGCGGCTGCGGATGGCGGCGGGTGTGTGGACCGGCTCCGCCGTGTCTTCGTCACCCCCATCCACCGTCCACGGATTGGCGAGGACCAGCCCCTCAAGGTCAAGGCTCGCGCCGTTCAGCATCAGTGTGCTGGCTGCATCGCAATTGCCGAAGGCCACTACCCTGCGCAGTTGCGGCACAGCAGCGCGGAAAGCGGCGAGTGCGGCGGAAATGTCGTCTGCACTGGACCGGAAGCCGTGGTTCTCACCCTCGCTATCGCCCACGCCGCGCCGGTCGAAGCGGAACACCGGCACCCCGGCGTGTGCCAGCCGGGCCGCCATTTGCGCTTGTCCGCTCCATGCGCCGCTGCGGATTTCGTTGCCGCCCGAAACGATCAGCAGGCCGGTCGATCCGGTCGCGTTGCCCATGTCGAGCGTGCCGGCGAGCGTGGCATCGCCGCAAGGGAAGGTCAGGTGCCGACGGTTCATGCGTCGATCCCGTCGGCAATCAGGCGTGCCAGAGCATCGGCCTGTTCCGCGCTTTCGCCTGGCTCGCTGCGCAGCCACAGCGCGCCACCGCCGAGGTCCGACTGGCGGATTTCGCGCTGTCCTTCGTCTTCGGGGCGGGCCGATTCCAGCCCGGCGATCATGGCGGCACCAACATGGTAACCGGCAAGTTCCAGTCCTTCGGTGCGTCCGGCTTCCAGCAATTCCGCGCTGTCCTCGCTCCAGCCCGCCTCGCGCGCAGCGATCGTGCGGGCGCGCACCATCTGCCGCAAGATCGTGGCGCCCTTCACAGGTTCCAGCACCCAGCCGGGCAGCGCCACCGGAAACACCAGCGCCCCGCCGCGCATGGCAAGCGCGTGCGTCGCGCCGAAATGCTTTGCCGCCTGCGCCATCGCGGCGCGCCAGCTGTACAAGCTCTGCGCCTCGAAGCGTTGCGTGCTTTCGTTGCAGCCGGGCAGATCGGGCAGGAAACTGTCGATGCCCAGGCGATCCAGCCGCCGCATGGTTTCGACCAGCATGCGGCGGGTGCGATTCATTTCCTCGAACAGCGGCGGCACAATCAGCAGGCGCGCTGCCCGGCTGGCGTCAAAGGCGATCGCCAGTTCGTCGGTAACCCCGCCGGGACCGGGGCAGGGCCATGCAACCATCACGCGCCGGTTGCGGCCGCTCGCTTGTCCGCCGCGAAGGCGAGAAGATTGCCGTAAGTTTCAAGCATTTCGCCATCGACTTCGTCATCGTCGATCACGATGTCGAAGCGATCTTCCATTTCGGTGAGCAAGCCAGCCACGGCCATGGAATCGAGTTCCGGCATGGCCCCGAACAGCCCGGTATCGCTTTCGAGGGCAGCGGCGCGTTCTGCGCTCAGCCCCAGCACATCGCGCAGGATGGCGCGCAGCGTGGTATCGGTATCCTGTGCGGCGAGATCGGTCACCCAGCGGCCTTCCTGCAAAACATGCGTTTTTCCGGCTCTAGCCAGCGGTAGGCGCGGAAACAAGGGGGCGACGGGCGAGCGCGGTCCGTACCGCCAGCTTGCCCAGCGCTTTCCAGTGCCGCACGGCACCGGGACGATAGAATTCAAGTGCGTAGCGCGTGCGGCAGCCGTCCATCCAGTCGCGCTTGTAGGGATCGTTTCCGGTGCCGAAATCGACCAATTGCACTCCATCGCGATCGATCACGTGTTCGAACAGCGCCGCGCTCAGCAGGGTGCCCGGCGATTGCGCCTTGGCCGCCTCATCGTGCGCCAGCTTGTGGATGAAAGCGGTGCCGCCCTCGACTGTCCAGAACTGCGCGGCGACGGCTTTGCCATCGATTTCCGCCACGCCCAACCGCAGCGCGCCCGCATCGCTTTCCATTTCGGCAAAGCGGCGCAGGAATGTCGGCCTGCCTTCCGTGGGCTTCCAGCTGAGGCCGTAGATCGCTTCGTAGGCATCCCAATCGGCAGCGTGGAATTCGGTTTCGATGCGCAGCGAAACTACGCCCTTCTTGCCCTTGCGCCGCACGGTTTCGCGCAACTGGCCGGGGCGGCTGGCCCAGTATTCGGCGAAGGATCGGCCATCGACGGAAAGAATATGGTTGGTGT
>DAICYJ010000157.1 GCA_027311705.1 Novosphingobium sp.
CGGCATCGGCAAAGCGCGGCCAGATCGTTTCGCGTCCGCGGGCATAGGCTCGGCGCTGCATCGCGCCCAGCGCATCGGGATCGCCCAGCAGATCGTTGACCGCGCGCGCCAGCGCCTCTGCCGAACGCGGCGGGATCAATATCCCCACATCCTGCGAAAGCAGTTCGCGCGCATGAACATAGGGCGTGGATACGACCGCCTTGCCCAGCGCTACAGCATAGCTCAGCGTACCGGACGTCGATTGCTGGAGGTTGGGATAGGGCGTCAGGTAGATGTCGCACTCCTCCAGCTGATCCAGCAATTCAGGCGTTTCAAGGAAGCGGTTGTCCCACTCGATGTTGTCCGCCACGCCCAGTTCCTCGGCGCGGGCGACCAGGCTGTCACGATAGGCTTCGCCTTCGTCGGCCACGAGATTCGGGTGCGTGGCACCGACGATGCGATAGATCGTGGCAGGATGCGCCGCAACGATGGCGGGCAACGCCTCGATCACGGTTTCCAGCCCCTTGCCGGGTCCGAGCAGCCCGAAGGTCATCATCACCTTGCGTCCGACATGGCCAAGGCTGGCCTTGAATTCGTCGTTACGCCCAAACGGACGGTCTGGCGCACCATGCGCGATTACCGTCACCCGGTCCGCAGCCACGCCATATTCATGGCGCAGGAGATCGCGCGAATGATGGCTCATCACCATCACGCGGCAGGCGCGGCGCAAAATGTGATCGAGGATGAAGCGCTGTTTTTCCGAAGGCTCCGCCAGCACGGTGTGCAGCGTCACGATCAGCGGGGCCGCCACCCGGTCCACCAGATCGAGCACCATTTCACCACACGGGCCGCCAAAGATGCCGTATTCGTGCTGCAACCACACGGCGTCGACATTGTCTTCATTGATGCGGCGGGCAGCGCTGCGATAATCCTCGGCCAGATCGGCCCGGATCACGCTGCGCGCGTGGGGATAGTCGTGGGGCTCCTTGGGATTGTCGATGACGTGGATGTCCACCTTCAGTTCTGGGTGGTAGATGCCCAACTGCTCGAACAGATCGGTGGTGAAGGTTGCAATGCCGCATTTGCGCGGCCGAAATCCCCCGATCAGCGCCACACGGCGTTCCGTCAAGCGGCCATGAGGTTCGTTGCCGAAGAAATCGAGTACTGCGCTGCCACGCTTGATCGAAGCGAATTTGGCGGAAGCGGGCCGGTTGAAGGATTTGGGAGTTTCGAGCGTCATCGATGGGAGCCCCGGATTGAGTATCTTGCCGTTCGATGAACCAAACGCCCGACCGACGATTCGGTTGCGCTGCATTGCAACACATTTTGCGATTCGTTGCATCAATTCGTCGCAATAATAGCGCAATTCAAAGGGGCGATTCGCAACCTTTGTTATTTCGCAAGTGCAGCATCAAGGCGCAGACCAGCGTTGCTGCCAGCCGTAGGTCGATTCCACGGAAGCGCCGGTCTGGTCGAGGGCAGGACGGAAGCGGAAGCGTTCCATTGCCAGGCGGCAAGTCGTGGCATCCGCCTGCGGATCGCCACTCGCCTTGTATATCGAGCAATGCGTGACCCTGCCGTCGGTTCCAACCTGAAGCATCACGATCACCTGCTTGCCGGCGCGTGCTTCGCGGCCCTCGCGGGAGTAGTCGCGGGTGGACGTGATATCGCCGGCGATCTTCACCGCCTTCTGCGCGATCTGCCGCCCGCCTGCGCCATTGCCGCTTCCGCCATTACCAGTTCCGAGCCCACCAGCCCCGCCCCCGGTGCCGCTGCCGACCAGGGAGGCCCCCGCACGCGTATCGTTACCAGTTGAGGCGGCGGGCGCTGCTGGAGCGGCCCGGGTGGGAATGCGTGCAGGCTTTGCAACGATCTGCGTGGCCTTGGCCTTCTTGCCGGCCGCGCCTTCGGCCCCTTCGGGTTCGTTGGAAGGAACGTCCTTGGCTGGCGACGGCGAAGGCGCGGGCGGATCCAACGGAACGTTGTAAGCCGACGTGATGCCCACGTCGGTCAGAACCGCCGAAACGCCGCCTAGTCCGCGCACGATCAGCACCAGCAAAGCCAGGTGGATCACCACGACTATCGCCACGACGGCCCCGCGTTGCCGCCGATCGAGGGCTGGCTCATCAACAAACCGGCCGGTGCGAATCGTGTCCATGCCCTGCATCCGCCTCCCAATCCTCGCCAGTATCGCGTTGTTCCGCCAAACCATTGTCATCGCAAAACGCGCCGAACAGACCTTGGTCCGCGACCAATGGCCGCTTCATAGGATATTCATCGTGTACAGTGTTGTACCGCACCTTCAGCTCGACGGCTAAACTGTTAGTCTGGCGACAAGCCGAACGGGGAATGAACATGCGTATCCTGGTCGTCGAAGACGAGCCTTTGCTGGCGATGTTGCTGGAAGAAAGCCTGACCGACCTGGGCCACGAACCGATCGGTGCGGCCGCTACCGTGGATCAAGCGATGGCCATGCTCGATAGCCAGCCCGTGGATGCAGCCCTGCTTGATTTCTCTCTGGGCCAGAACAGCACATCCGCGCCCATTGCTCATCGGCTACGAGAAAAGGGCACGCCGTTTTTCTACCTGAGCGGTCATGCTTCGCTACAAGCGACGGACAACACTCCGGCTGCCCCGCTGCTGATCAAGCCCGTCAGCCTCGTCGACCTCAAGTCTGCGCTTGCCGATCTGGCGGAGCGTGTTCAGGCCTGAACGGCAGGCTTTCGAGAAGACTGTCTGACCGCGCCAGGCTGAATAGCCGAAGCCCATGCGCCGCCGCCTGTTCCGCCGCCAGCGTGGACGCGGCCGATACGGTGACGAGCAGCGGACATCCCGCAATCACCGCCTTCTGCACAAGTTCGAAACTGCACCGGGCGGTCAACACCACAAAGCCTTCGCCGGCGGTCAGCTCCGCCCGCGCCATCGCGCCAAGCAGCTTGTCGAAGGCATTGTGACGGCCCACATCCTCGCGCACCAGCAGGATGGCACCATCGGGATCGCAAAATGCCGCCGCGTGAACGGCACGCGTTTTCACCCCAAGCGGCTGATGATCGGGCAACGACGCCACCGCGCGAAACACGGCCGCGTCCGCCACGGGAAGCCGCGCAATGACCGGCGGCAAGGGGCGCAGCACCTGTTCCAGGCTTTCGATCCCGCACAACCCGCAGCTGCCTTCGGACAAACGCAGGCGTGCGCGTTCGAGCAGAGGCCCTGCGTTTGCCGCCGCCAGCTGCACGCGCAGCATCCAGCCGCGCTCTACTTCCACGGCATCCGCCGAAACGAAGTCTGCCGGCGAGGCGATCAGTTGTTCCGACATGCAGAACCCCAGCGCGTAATCCTCCAGATCCGCTGGTGTCGCCATCATCACGGCATAGCCGATACCATTGATCTCGATGGCGACCGGCGCTTCCACCGCCAGCGCACGCGTCAGGTCGCGCGGCGGCGCGCCATCGGCAAAATGCTCGCGAAACGGTTCCGCCCGCGCGCCTTCAACCGGCATCAGAACCCTTGGCATTCGGA
This sequence comes from Novosphingobium sp., assembly GCA_027311705.1. Taxonomy (GTDB): domain Bacteria; phylum Pseudomonadota; class Alphaproteobacteria; order Sphingomonadales; family Sphingomonadaceae; genus Novosphingobium. The sequence goes on from DAICYJ010000157.1 coordinate 3,499, forward strand.
TCGGTCGCGCGGGTCTGCGGTGCCGGCACGTGCCCTTGGGCCAGCCGCGCCAGCGCATCGCGCGCGATCGCATCCAGTCCTTGCGGCCCATGCGCAAAAATCTGGTCCTTCATGCGCGGGCTCCAGAACGCAGTGATGTGATCGGCGGTCGCGGCCACGGGGTTGTCGTCCAGCGCCAGATTGCGCGCGATCTGGTTGGCCATGTAGACCAGCTTGTCGACGGTATGCGCGCTCATTCGGCTGGCTCATGCGCTGCGATGCGGCGCGATTGGGCAGCCTGCGCCTCATAGTCTTCCTGCCAGTCGGTCGGACCGTTCGATGGTGTCACCTGCACCGCCGTCACCTTGTATTCCGGGCAATTGGTCGCCCAGTCGGAATAGTCGGTGGTCACGACATTCGCCTGCGTCGCCGGGTGGTGGAACGTGGTATAGACCACGCCCGGTGCCACGCGGTCGGTCACATTGGTGCGCAGCGTCGTCTCGCCCGATCGGCTGGCGAGGCGCACCCAGTCGCCCGATTTCAGGCCCCGGTTTTCGGCATCGGTCGGGTGGATCTCCAGCAGGTCTTCGGGATGCCACGCCACGTTGGCGGTGCGCCGTGTCTGCGCGCCGACGTTGTACTGGCTCAGGATGCGGCCGGTCGTCAGCAACAGCGGAAAACGCGGGCCGGTGCGTTCGTCGGTCGGCACGTAATCCGTCACCACGAACTTGCCCTTGCCGCGCACAAAGCCGTCGATATGCATGATCGGGCTGCCGTTCGGCGCGCCCTCGTTCACCGGCCATTGCAGCGAACCTTCGGCATCGAGCCGATCGTAGTTCACGCCCGCGAACGTCGGCGTCAGTCGCGCGATCTCGTCCATGATCTCGCCCGGGTGGGTGTACGACCAGTCCAGCCCCATCGCCTGCGCCAGCCGCTGGGTCACTTCCCAGTCCTCCAAACCGTTCAGCGGCTCCATCACCTTGCGCACCGGCTGGATGCGGCGTTCGGCATTGGTGAACGTGCCGTTCTTCTCAAGGAAGGTCGATCCGGGCAAAAAGATATGGGCGTAATTGGCGGTCTCGTTCAGGAAAAGATCGTGCACGATAACGCATTCCATGGCCGCCAGACCCGCCGATAC
>DAICYJ010000168.1 GCA_027311705.1 Novosphingobium sp.
ACCACCTCGTCGAGATCTTCGAAGCGCTGGGCAACCACGACCGGGCCGAAGATTTCCTCGCGCACCACGGTCATGTCGTCGGTGCAGGCGGTAAACACGGTGGGCGCGACAAAATGGCCACCTGCCGGGACGCCTTCGGTCACGCGGTGGCCGCCTGTCAGCACCTGCGCGCCCTCGGCCTTGCCCTTTTCGATGTAGCCCAGCACCTTATCCATGTGGGTGGCAGAAATCAGCGCGCCCATCTGGGTGTCCGCATCGAGCGGATCGCCCAGCCGTATCGTTTCTGTGCGCGCCTTCAGCTTTTCAAGGAATGGTTCCATCACGGCTCGCTCCACAAACACCCGCGTGCCGTTCGAACAGACTTCGCCCGCCGAGTAGAAGTTGGCCAGATGCGCGCCGGAAACCGCGTTGTCGAGATCGGCATCGGCAAAAACGATCAGCGGCGACTTGCCGCCCAGTTCCAGCGTCACATTTTTCAGCGTGGCTGCGGCATCGGCCATGATCCGTTTGCCCGTGGGCACGCTGCCCGTTAGCGAAATCTTGGCGATGCCGGGGTGCCGGGTGAGCAGTTGGCCGGTTTCGCCGAGGCCGAGGACGATTTGGAACAGGCCTTCGGGCAGGCCCGCCTCAAGGTAGATCTTCTCCAGTTCGATCGCGGTGAGCGGTGTCAGTTCGGAAGGCTTGAAGATGAAGGCGTTGCCGCAGGCGAGCGCTGGCGCCGATTTCCAGCAGGCGATCTGGATCGGATAATTCCAAGCGCCGATCCCGGCGCAAACCCCCAGTGGTTCGCGGCGGGTATAGCCGAAGGCGGCGGGGCCAAGGTCGATGTGTTCGCCCGCGATAGTCGGTGCGATCCCGGCGAAATATTCGAGGCAGTCCGCGCCGGAAACGACGTCCACAACCGAGGTTTCCTGAATCGGTTTGCCGGTGTCGAGTGTTTCCAGCCGCGCCAGTTCATCGTTGCGCGCGCGCAGCAAGTCGACAGCGCGCCGCAGCACCCGGCCGCGCTCGGTGCCGGTCAGCCGCGCCCACTGCTTCTGCGCGGCAGTCGCGCGCGCAACCGCCGCATCGATTTCTGCCGCGCCTGCGATGGCCAGGGTCGCCAGCTTTTCGCCGGTGGCAGGATTGAACGTGTCGAAGGTGGGCATTGCTGGCTGAAGCCTTACTTTCCGAAGTGGTACGTTGCCGTCACGCCCCAGGTGCGCGGCTTGGCATAGACGCCCGTGGTATAGCCCCAGAATGTCGACGCATCGAAGGCATAAACGCGATACTGCCGCTCGAACACATTGTTCACGAACACCGCCAGATCGAGGTTCGTGCCCGCTGGGGTCAGGCCGATCCGTGCGTTCTCAACATGATAGGCCTTTTCCCGTTCGACCGGAGCGCACAGCACGGTGAAGCAGAACTTGCCGGTGTAAAGCGCGTCTGCCTGAAGCGAAACGCTGCCGATCGCGGTATCGAACTCGTACCGGATCAGCGCATTGCCGGCAAAGCCCGGAGCCTGCGGCAGGTTGCTGGTCTTGAGCGTCGTCGCATCGGGCAGGAGTACGCCCTTGACCTCGCTGTCCTGCAGCGCACCGCTTAGTTGAAGGGTGAGGCCGGGGATCGGGCGACTGGTGATGTCCGCCTCGATGCCCTTGATCTTGGCCGGCAGGTTGCGCACCACTTGCGCGGCAAACACCTGCACGAACGCCTGATAGTTCTTGTAGTCATAGTAGAACGCGGCAAGGTTGAACTGTGTGTTGCCCCCGATCTTGGCCTTCAGGCCCACTTCATAGGCATTGAGCGTTTCTGGCCGGTAGGGGATGTTGTTGAGCACATCGACCAGCTGGCCCGGGAATGGCGTGCCGGTGGAGAAGGTGAACCCGCCGGATTTTGAACCCCGATTGTAGCTGGCATAGATCAGCGTGTCCGGGGTCGGCTTGTAATCGATTTCCGCCCGAGCGGTCAGGCCGCGGAACGTCGGGTTGGCGGCATCCGGCCGGGTCGTGACGCCCGAGGGCAGCCCGCTGGTGGAGGTCCACGAGCCCGGCGTTACCGTGCCGGTGGTATCATTGTAAGAGATGCTGTCAGGCCCGAAGTGCAGCGAGAGCGCATAGGGGCCTTGGGCGGCCACTGCATCATAGATGCCGCGCTTCTTGTCTTGCCAATAGCGCACGCCACCGATCAGCTTGAGCTGATCGCTGATCTTGAACTCGTCCTGCGCAAAGACAGCGAAGCTTTCCGTGCGCTGGGTGAAGCTTACGTTCGGATCGTACTGGATGAAGGGAACAGCATATTTCGCGGCAAACTTGCCATCGATGATCATGCCGAACGCGCCAACGGTCAGATAATTCTGGCCGAAGGTGGCGGCGGCGCGCAGTTCCTGCGAATACTGCTTGGTGTTGGCGCGCTGGAAAAACACGGTGCCCGACGTGTAGCAGGTCACGCTTTGTGCAGGGGCCGGGCACGGACCTGGATCGATGAACGGGCCGTTTTCCACGTATGGGAACTCGGGCACGCTGTCGCCCTGTTCGATGTAGAACTTCTTGAGGCTCTGGAAGTCGGTGATCGAAGTCACGTCGAACGCGCCGAGCGTGGCATCAAGCCGCAGCGTTGCGCCGAACACCTTGCGATCGACAAAGGCGTCGCCCGTGCCCGCAGTGCGCCAAGGATTGCCGCCCTGCGACGGCGTGATGGCGGGGTTGGCATAGCCGTTGCCGGTTGTTCCGACTGTGCCCCAATAGGAGCAAGCCTCGTTGGGCCCAAGGAATTCGCCCTGGAACTGCGCGTTGGGGCAGGTCGGCTCCAGCGAATAGATGCCGGCCTGCCGTTCCTTGTCCGCCTCGGTATAGCGGACCGTCAGCTTCGCCTTGAAGTCCGAGCTTGGCTTCCACAGCAGGATGCCGCGCAGCGCCCAGTGGTTGTCGGCGCCGCGATCGGCTTGGCCGGGGGTGATGTTCTCTATGTAACCGTCGTCGCGCGTGTACTGGCCCGAAACGCGGGCAGTCAGGTTCGGGGCGAGCGCGCCCGAAACAGCACCTTCGACAATTGCCTGATTATAGCGGCCGTATGTCCCCGAGATGTAGCCATCCAGTTCCTCGGTAGGCTGGGCGGAGATGAATTGCACCGCGCCGCCCGTGGCATTGCGGCCGAACAAGGTGCCCTGCGGCCCGCGCAGCGCTTCCACGCGGGCAAGGTCGAACACCGGGAAACTCACTGCCGTGATCGAGGAGGTGTAGCTGTCGTCCTGATAGACCGCGACCGGCGGTTCCTGCTGGTCGCCATAGTCGTTCTGCGAAACGCCGCGGATGTTATAGACGACCTGCGAACTGCCATAGGCATTGAACTTCAGGTTGGGGATCGCCCGGACCACGTCGGTCGCGTTGGTGATGTTGAGCGCCTTCAACTCGGCCGAACTGACCACCGAAACCGCGATGCCGACGTCGTTGAGCTTCTGCTCGCGCCGTTGGGCGGTAACCACGATCTCTCCGAGAGCAGGAGCGGTTGCCGCTTCCTCCGCCGCTGCCTGTGCGTTGGCGAGGGGTGCCCACATCATCCCGATCGCAAGGCTCGTCGCCGCTGCGCCAGCGCGCAATCCGCCGCATTGTCCGATAAGCGTGGTCATCGTGATCTCCCTGAGTGGCGCTGCGCCGTGTCCCTGTGCCGGGGCATCGTCTCCGTGCAGGAAAAATGCCGCATCGCGCTTCAACCGGCAAGGATCTGCGGTAGAAAGGGTGTCGTTGGCAAACCGGATGGGCATGAAGCAAAACATTGAAAATGCGCCATAATATGGAAACTGAAGCATTATTCGCTATGATACTGATAATAAGAATGCTTGATGTCGGAACCGTTCCGCCCGCCCCGTATGCGGTAAACGCCGCAACCCATGGCGCGAGTGGCATGGACCGATGACTTTGGCGCATGGCGGGTTCGGTTTTTTCGAGCGCCATCGCCGACAAGTTCGGTCTAGGATGCCAACCGGCACGCCGGTGGCGGTAACCGCATCGATGTGAGGATGTTCATGCCTGATCCAGTTTCAACGATGAGCGAAAATGTGACGGGCAATGTCCTTGTGACCGAGACGGGCGTTGAGCTGACGTTGCCCGATGGCCGCATGGCCTATTTCAATGCCTGCTGGCTGCGCGACAACTGTGCCACCTCGTTCGACCGCGAAACGCGCGAGCGGACGTTCGATATCTTTCACCTGGACGAAGAACCCCGGCCGCAGTCTGCGCAGATCGAGAATGAAGCGCTTGAAATCGCGTGGGCGGGGGAAGGGCACATCAGCCGCTACCCCTTGGTGTGGCTGGCGCGTTATGCCGATGGAAAGCGCCGCGATGATCCGGCGGACCTGCCGCGCAAGGCTTGGTATGCCGACCACTATACCGCGATGGCCAGGTTCGGGCATGCCGACCTGATCGCGGACAAATCGGCGGTGGCGCAATGGTTGCGGGCGTTGATTGTCGCGGGCGTGGCGATTGTGGACGACATGCCGGACAGTGATGCCGGGCTGACCGACCTCGTACGCCTGATGGGCCATGTGCGGCCGACGTTCTTCGGCGAATACTTCGACGTGCGAACCCACATCGCGCCGACGAATCTTGCCTATACGGCCAATGCGCTGGAACTTCACACCGATACCCCGGCCGAGGACATGGCGCCGGGGGTGCAATTCCTCCACTGCCGCGCCAATACGGTGGCCGGCGGGGAAAGTCTGTTCCTCGATGGCGTGGCAGTCGCCAATGACTTGCGCGAACAACACCCAGCGGACTTCCGCTTGCTCTCCGAAACGGCCATCCCGTTCTATTGCGAGCACGATACCTACGATATGCGCGCGCGGCAGCGGGTGATCGAACTCGACGCGCACGGCGAGGTTTCGGGCGTCACCATCAGTCAGCACATGGCCGACGTGTTCGATCTGCCGCAGCGCATGCTTGACGATTATTATCCCGCTTTCCGCCGTTTTGGCCGGATGTTGCAGGATGAAAAATACGGCATGCGCTTCCGGCTGAATGCGGGCGAATGCATCGTGTTCGACAACCACCGCGTTGTCCACGGGCGCGCCGCTTATTCTGCGACCAGTGGCGACCGGTACTTGCGCGGCTGCTATGCCGATCGCGGCGAGATGCGCAGCACCTTCCGCGCGCTGATGGGCGAGGGGCGGTTCAAGTGAGCGACGAGCAGGCGCTGCGCTCCGATCTTGCCGCTGCCTTCCGTATCGTCGCGCGGATGGGGTGGAGCGAATCCGTCGGCAACCATTTCAGCGCCGCAGTTTCGGATGATGGCAAGCGCTTCCTGCTTAACCGAAAATGGCAGCATTTCGCCACGATCCAGCCGGATGACCTGCTGTTGCTGGATGCTGACGACGGGGGCGTAATGGCCGGTCCCGATGCGCCCGATGCTTCCGCGTGGACAATCCACGGCGCCATGCACCGGCTGTGCCCATCCGCCCGCGTCATCATCCACTGCCATCCGCCTTATGCGACCGCGCTATCCACTTTGCGCGATCCTTCGATCAAGCCGCTGGACAACAACACGGCGCGATTTTTCAACCGCGTGGGCATCGACACCGGCTTTGGCGGGATCGCCGACGATGCGGCGGAAGGGCTGCGGCTGGTGCAGTCGCTGGGCGGACACAAGGTACTGCTGATGGGCAACCACGGCGTCACCTGCACGGGCGCGACGGTCGCCGAGGCTTTCGAGGATCTGTATTTCTTCGAGCGGGCCGCGCAGACGATGATTTTGGCGCTGTCCACCGGCCAGCCGCTGGCCATCCTATCTGACGAAGTGGCCGAAAAGACGGCGCGCGGGTGGGACGATTATCGTGGGATGGCGCCCGCTCATTTTGCATACCTGAAGAGCCAGTTGGAGAATTTTGCATGAAGATCGGCTTTATCGGGCTGGGCAATGTCGGCGGCAAACTGGCCGGTAGCCTGATCCGCAACGGGCACGATGTAACGGTGCGCGATCTCAATCCCGAACTGATGGCCGAGTTCGAAGGGCGGGGCGCATCCACCGCCGCAAGTCCCCGTGAACTGGGCGAAATCTGCGACGTTATCATCACCTGCCTGCCGTCTCCCGCAGCCAGCGCGGCGGTGGCCGAAGGGCCGGACGGTTTCCTTGACGTGATGCGCACCGGCCAGGTGTGGATGGAGATGAGCACCACCGATTATGCCGAAGTGATCCGCCTAGGCGCGCTGGTGGAGGCGCGTGGTGCGCTGTTCATGGAATGCCCGGTTTCGGGCGGATGCCACCGCGCCGATACCGGCAACATTGCGATTTTTGCGGGCGGCCCGCGCGAGGGTTTTGATCGCGTGTTGCCGGTGCTGACGACGATGGGCCGGCGCATTCTGCACACCGGCGCGCTGGGTACCGCGTCGCAGCTGAAGGTCATGACCAACTATCTGTGTACCGTCCATCTGGTCGCGCTGGCCGAGGCGCTGACGGTTTGTAAAGCGACCGGGCTGGACATGAACACCACATACGAGGCCATTCGCATCTCTTCGGGCAACAGCTTCGTGCACGAAACGGAGTCGCAGGTGATCCTCAACGGAAGCCGCGACATCAACTTCACGATGGACCTTGTTTCGAAGGACGTCGGGCTGTTCGATCGCATCGCGCACGAACAGGGCGTGCCGGTGGAACTGTCGCCACTGATCGCGCGCATCTTCAAGGAATCCGAAGCCGCGTTCGGATCGCGCGAACATTCGCCCAATGTGATCCGCCGGTATGAGGAACCGCTGGGGATCAAGGTGCTGGGCACCGGCTTTCCGGCGGACATGGTCGACGATGAGCCCGAAGAACAAGGCTATGAGGTCGTGCCCCGCCGATAAGCGCGGATCATCGCGGCGCCCTTTTCCGCGACCATCACCGTCGGCGCGTTGACGTTGCCGGATGTGATGGTGGGAAAGACCGAGGCGTCGATCACTCGCAGCCCATCCAGCCCGTGAACACGCAAGCTGGCATCAACCACGGAGCGCGATGGTTCAG
>DAICYJ010000188.1 GCA_027311705.1 Novosphingobium sp.
AAAGCCCAGATCAGCGGCGGCACCATGATTGTCGAGAGGATCAGCTTGGATACGATCTGCCCTTCCATGATCGTGCCGATGGGCAGCGGCAGACCCGCCGCGTCCTTCACGCCATAGAACGAAATGGTGATGAAGATCAGCGTATCGACCACCTGGCTGAGCAAGCTGGCGATCCATGCGCGAAAGATCAGCAGGCGACCGCGCCCGCCCGCCAGCCGCGAGAAGACATAGACGTTCAGCGTTTGCGACGTGCCGTAGGAAATCAGCCCGGCGAACTGCATCCGCGCCCCTTGCCCAAGCAGGCGGGCGAACGCGTCCTGATCGGTCCAGAACGGGGCGGGCGGCACCCAATGGATCACGAACGTCAGCAGCAGGATCGAGCAAATCTGGGGAATGAAGCCGAAGCGCACCAGCCGATTGGCCACATCCTGCCCGAACAGTTCGGCCACCGCGCTGGCCATCACCACCAGCATCAGGAACGCAAAGATGCCGGATTCGACCGCGAGATCGCCCACGACGGGCCAGTGGCCCAGCGCGGCGATCTTGGTGCCCAGCACGCCAGCCAGCACCACCAGTCCGCCATACAGCAGCGAAATGGCGAACAGCGAGCGGGGAATGGCGGGTGCGGCCGGACTGGCGAAACCGGAAGTGTGCTTCATCGCAAACCGATAGCGGGGTTTTGACCCCCCGCCAATTCCCGTTTAGACCCCACTGCAAGCCTGTTACTCCCGGAGCAAGATCGCCCCCGATGCGCGTGTTTTCCAGCCTCGCCGGGATGGCTCTCATCCTGTTTGTTGCCTTTTTGCTTTCGTCGAACCGCCGCGCCATCCGGCTGCGGGTGGTGGGCCCGGCATTCGCGTTGCAGGCGGGGTTTGCCGCGCTGGTGCTCTATTTTCCGCCGGGCAATGCGGCCTTGCAGGGCGCGGCGCACGGGGTGGAAAGCCTGCTCGGCTATGCCAAGGCGGGCGTCGCCTTCCTGTTCGGCCCGCTCGCCTCTCCTGAAATCGGCGGGAATTCGTTCGCCATTTCCGCGCTGCCGACGATCGTGTTCTTCGCCGCGCTGATCTCGATCCTCTATTATCTCGGCGTGATGCAACTGGTGATCCGCTGGATCGGCGGCGGGTTGGAAAAGATCACCGGAATCAGCCGCGTCGAATCGCTGTGCGCGGCATCCAACATCTTCGTTGGCCAGTCCGAATCGCCGCTGGTGATCCGGCCCTACTTGGCCGCGCTCACGCCGCCGCAGATGTTCTGCGTGATGACGGTGGGCATGGCGGGCGTGGCGGGCACGATCCTGGCCGCCTATGCCGCGATGGGCATCCGCATCGATTATCTTGTGGCCGCCGCATTCATGTCGGCGCCGGGCGGCGTCTTGATGGCCAAGCTGATGATGCCGGATGAACCGCCGGTGCTCGCGGACGAGGCGGGAGAGGGCGAACCACTGCCCAACCCTCACGTGAAGCCCAGCCTTGCCGCGCCTGACGAAGAAAGTCCCGCGAACATCATCATGGCCGCCAGCCAGGGCGCGCAGACCGGCGTGAAGCTGGCGGTGGCGGTCGGTGCGATGGTGCTGGCCTTCGTGGCGCTGGTGGCGCTGGCCAACGGGGTGCTGGGCGGCATCGGTGGCTGGTTCGGCTATCCGGACCTGTCGTTCCAGCTGATCCTGGGCACGCTGTTCGCGCCGGTGTTCCTGCTGCTGGGCGCGCCCGATTGGGCAGAGGCGATGCAGGCGGGCGGCCTGTTCGGCAGCAAGATCGTGCTCAACGAATTCGTCGCATTTATCGATCTGGGCGCGGCCAAGGGGTTGAGCGAGCACACTGTCGCCATCGTCACCTTCGCGCTGTGCGGCTTCGCCAACTTCAGCTCTATCGCCATCCAGATGGCGGTGGCCGGCGGCCTCGCGCCCAACCAGCGCCCGGTGATCGCCCGGCTGGGCATCCGCGCGTTGACCGCAGGGGCGCTTTCCAACCTGATGAGCGCGGCGCTGGCCGGGCTGTTCCTTTCGGTATGAACCTACGCCGCGCCCTGCTGGCGGGCGCGGCTTATGGGGCCAGTGGATTCGCGGCGGGCTTCGTGCTGGGCGCGGTGCGGGTCACGCAAATAGTGCCGCGTATTGGGGTATTCGCGGCGGTGGCGCTGGAAACCCCGCTGATGCTGGCCGTGGGCGTGGTTCTGGCACGGCGGCTGGCATTCGGCAGCCATGCCGAGCGGGCGGTGACGGGGGCGAGCGGGCTGGCAGTGCTGATCGCCCTCGAGATGGCATTGGCGGTTGTTCTGGGCACCAGTGCGACCGCGTGGTTGCACAGCCTGCTCACGCCGGCCGGAGCACTTGGCTTCGCCGGCCAGATCGTGTTCGCGCTTCTGCCGCTGGCTATGCCCCGGCCTCGCGCTTGAGTTCATAGAGCAGGTCCAGCGCTTCCCTCGGCGAAAGCGCATCGATGTCCAGCCCGCCCAGCCGGGCGCGCAGGGCGTCGACCTTCTCCTCCGCCGCATCGAGTGCGGCGGCGAACAGAGGCAGATCGTCCAGCCCCGCCGCCAGCCCGCCCGTCGCCGCGCGGCCCTTTTCCAGCTTGTCGAGCACGGCCTTGGCGCGCTTGACGACCGGTGCGGGCACTCCGGCCAACCGTGCCACGGCGAGGCCATAGCTCTTGTCCGCGGGACCTTCCGCCATTTCGTGCAGCAGCACGAGGTCGCCCTTCCACTCCCGCGCCCGCACATGATGGAGCGACAGCGCAGTGCAAGTCTCGGCCAGCCGCGCCAGTTCGTGGTAGTGCGTGGCGAACAGGCAGCGACAGCGGTTCACTTCATGCACCGCCTCCGCCACCGCCCATGCCAGCGCGAGCCCGTCATAAGTCGATGTGCCGCGCCCCACTTCGTCCAGGATCACGAAGCTGCGCTCGGTCGCCTGCGCCAGGATCGCGGCGGTCTCGACCATCTCGACCATGAAAGTCGAACGCCCGCGGGCGAGGTTATCCGATGCGCCCACCCGGCTGAACAGCCGGTCCACCAGTCCGATGGTCGCGGCTTCGGCGGGCACGAAGCCGCCCGCCTGCGCCAGCAGCACGATCAGCGCGTTCTGGCGCAGGAAAGTGGACTTGCCGCCCATGTTCGGCCCGCCGACCAGCCACAGCCGGTCATCGGGCATAAGGTTGCAGTCGTTGGCAACGAAGCGTTCGCCGCGCGTAGCCAGCGCGGCCTCGACCACCGGATGGCACCCGCCGGTGATGGCAAGACAAGGCTCGTCCACCACGCGCGGCAGGCTCCAGCCGCCTTCGGCTGCGCGCTCGGCCTGACCCGCCGCCACGTCCAGTCGGGAAAGTGCGGCGGCGGTCGCGGCGATGGCTTCGCGCGCGGCCACCGCATGACTCACCAGTTCCTCGAAATGCGCTTCTTCCGCCGCCAGCGCATGCCCGCCGCTTTCGGCGATGCGGCTCGCTTCCTCGTGCAGCGCCAGCGCGTTGAAACGCACCGCGCCCGCCATCGTCTGCCGGTGGGTAAAGCCCGAATCGGGTGCCATCAGCCGGTCGCCATGCTTGGCGGGCACTTCGATGAAATAGCCCAGCACGCCGTTGTGGCGGATCTTCAACGCGGCCACGCCGGTTTGATCGCGATACTTCGCCTCCAGCGCGGCGATGGCGCGGCGCGAATTGCCCGAGGATCGGCGCAATTCGTCGAGGGCGGCGTCATATCCCTCGGCGATGAAACCACCCTGCGCCCGTTCGGTGGGCGGCGCGGGGACGAGTGCGCGCGCGAAAAGATCAATCAGCGCGCCGTGGCCTCCCAGCGCGGGAACAAGCGTTGCGGCGAGCGCAGGCAAGTCGCGACGCACTTCCAGCAGGCCGCGCAACCGCTGCGCCTCGGCAAGGCCATCGCGCAACTGGCCCAGATCGCGCGGGCTACCCCGCCCCGCGACCACCCGGCCGAGCGCGCGGCCGAGATCAGGCGCGGCCCGCAACACCGCGCGCAAGTCGCCGCGCAGCAGTGGATCGTCGTGCAGCCAGCTGACCAGTTCCAGCCGCTGCCGGATGCCACCCAGATCGGTCAGCGGAGCGGAAAGATCGTCCGCCAGCATCCGCGCGCCCGCTCCGGTAACGCACCGGTCAATCGCTTCAAACAGGCTGCCCTTGCGCGTGCCGCTGGTGGACACGAGGATTTCAAGGCTGGCGCGCGTCGCCTCGTCCATCGCCATGTGGCCGCCCGCCTCGCGTGGCACCGGGGGCAGCAGCAGCGGCAACTTGCCGCGCCCGACATGGTCGAGATAGTCGATCAGCCCGCCCGCCGCCGCCAGCATCGCGCGGGTGAACTGGCCGAAACCATCGAGCGTGGACGTGCCGTGAATCTGCTTCAGCCGCACCTCGCCCCGTGCCGAATCGAACGAGCGGGCAGGGCGGGGCACCATCTCGCCTGCGAACCCAGCCCAGTCCTCCGGCGCGACCAGCTCGCTTGCCCCCAGCCGCGCCAATGCCGCGCCGGCCTGATCGGGCGGGCATTCTTCCAGTTCCATCCGGCCGGTGGAGATATCGCAAGCCGCGATCCCGGCCATGCCGCGCACCTCGCACACCGCCGCCAGCACATTGGCGCGGCGCGGTTCGAGCAGCGCTTCCTCAGTCAGGGTGCCGGCGGTAACGAATCGCACGATGTCGCGCGCCACCAGCGTTTTCGATCCGCCGCGCTTTTTCGCTTCTTCCGGGCTTTCAACCTGTTCGGCGATGGCCACGCGGCAACCGGCCTTGATCAGCCGCGCGAGGTAGCCTTCGGCCGCATGCACCGGCACACCGCACATCGGAATCGGCGCGCCATTGTGCTCGCCGCGGCTGGTCAGCGCGATATCGAGCACTTGTGCTGCAGTGCGGGCATCGTCGAAAAACAGCTCGAAGAAATCGCCCATGCGGTAAAACAACAGGCAGTCGCCGGCCTGATGCCGCAGCGCAAGATATTGCGCCATCATCGGAGTTGGGGCATGAGAGGTCACGGCGCTGGGGCTAGACCAGACGCGCGCGTTTCTCAAACCATCGATGCCGGATATGAACAATCCGGAGCGAACGGAGGCCGATGCAGGTCCGGGATAAAGATTTGTGGTCCGGCCTGAAGGCCGCGTGGGACAGGGCCGGCGCCCTCCCTTGGCTCAGCGCGCCCGGAATCCTCATCACCGTCCTGCTGGTCTGCCTGCCCTTTGCACTGGTGGAAGTGCCACCCCTGATCGACGTGCCGGGCCACATGGGTGCCGCCGCGATCGAGGCCGCCGGGCCGGGCAGCCCGCTCGAAAAGTATTTCAGCTGGAAATGGGTGTTCACGCTCAACATCGGCGGCGGCGTGCTGATGAAGGTGCTGGGCGCGCAGTTCGGTATCCTGGCTGCCGGATGGTGGAGCACGGTGCTCGCCACCGGGCTGTTCGCCGGCGGCTGCCTCGCCACGATTCGCATGTTGAACCCGCGCGGCGGCCATGCGGCGGCGTGGGCGCTGATGTTCGTGTTCAGCTTTCCTTTGCTCACGGGTTTCCTCAACTATATCCTCGCCACCGGGCTGTCGCTGACGGCGTTTGCCGCCTCGGTGTGGCTGGAAGACAATCCGAAAAAGCGGGCGGCGATGCTGGCGGTGGCACAGCCCGTGGCGATGCTGTGCCATGCCATCGGCGGGTTGCTGCTGGCGCTGATGGTCGGGGCCAATGCCGTGGGTCGCGAGATCGACCGCCTGCCCGCCGGTTGGTGGCGCCCATCGCAGATCGGCACTACGCTGCGCGAACAGGATTGGCGCGCTACTGCCAAGCGGTTGTGGATCCTGTGCTGGCCATTGCTGGCTACTGTCCTCACGATGTTGCTGTGGAAGTACCTGTCACCCGAACCGGCGCACAGCATGAACCGCTGGCGGTGGGACCAGAAGGCCTGGTACCTGATCCTAACCCTGCGCGATCAGTCGCTGCTGCTTGATGCAGCGACGACGATCTCGTGCTTTGCGCTGATCCTGTTCGGCTGGCTGCTGGGCGCGCGCTGGTCGTGGCAGCAGGGATTGCCCGGCCTGCTCGTCTTCGCGCTGTTCCTCGCCATTCCCAGCGACATCAACGGCAGCGCCTTTGTCGATGTGCGGCTTTTGCCGGTTGCCGCGATGCTGGCGCTGGGGCTGCAGGACTGGAGCGGCGCTTCATTCCATCGCGCACGCACCATCGCGATTGCGGGGATGCTGCTTCTCGGTACGCGCTTGGTCGTCACCGCCGTCAGTTTTTCAGATTACGCTGAAGACTATCGCAAGCAGCTTTCGGCACTCCACCATGTCGAACCCGGCAGCCGTGTGCTCGCTTTCGTCGAACATTCGTGCCTGGAGGAATCGTGGCGCAACACGCGGCGCGATCACCTTGCCAGCCTTGCCAGCCTGTATCGGCAGGCGTGGGTGAACGATAATTGGGCCGTGCCGGGCCTGCACATGGTGATCCCGCGGTTCCGTCCGGGCCGCAACTTCACCGCCGATCCGTCCGAATTCGTGTGGTCGCGCGGATGCCGCAGCGGCCGGCTGCGCAATGTTGACCGCGCGCTGAAGTTCGCGCCGATCGATCGTGTCGATTACGTATGGCTGATCGATACTGGCCTGCCTACCCGGCCCGATCCCCGCCTGCAACTGGTGTGGCAGGAAGGCCGCAGCATGCTATTTGCCGTTCGGCCCTTGGGTTTTCCGAATTGGAAGCCTAGGGACTTCTGAACGCCGGGGTGAACCGGCCATCGTATTGCGCCGTTACTGGGGGGTTCCGAATGTCCGAGGAAAGCAACGTCCGTTTCACTGAACGCGAAGCGCTTTTCTACCACAACACGATCCGGCCCGGTAAGATCGAGATCATCGCCAGCAAGCCGATGGCGACCCAGCGCGATCTGTCGCTGGCCTATTCGCCGGGCGTGGCCGTTCCCGTCCGCGCCATCGCGGAAAACCCTGCCGACGCCTATGAATATACCGCCAAGGGCAACCTCGTGGCGGTCATTTCAAACGGCACCGCCATCCTCGGCCTCGGCAACCTCGGTGCGCTCGCCTCGAAGCCGGTGATGGAAGGCAAGGCGGTGCTGTTCAAGCGCTTTGCCGACGTCGATTCGATCGATATCGAACTCGACACCGAAGACCCCGACAAGTTTATCGAAGCGGTCGCGCTGATGGAGCCCAGCTTTGGCGGCATCAACCTTGAAGATATCAAGGCGCCCGAATGCTTCATCATCGAACAGGCGCTGCGGGACCGCCTGAAGATCCCGGTGATGCACGATGACCAGCACGGCACCGCGATCATTTCCGCCGCAGGCCTGCTCAATGCCTGCTTCCTTACCGGGCGCAGCCTGAAGACCGTGAAGGTCGTGGTCAACGGCGCGGGTGCGGCGGCGATTGCCTGCACCGCTCTCATCAAGGCGATGGGCGTGCCGCACGACAACGTGATCATGTGCGATCGCTCCGGCCCGATCTATCGCGGCCGCGAAGGCGGGCTGGACCAGTGGAAGAGCGCGCATGCGGTCGACACCCCCGTCCGCTCGCTGGAAGAAGCACTGGATGGTGCCGACATCTTCCTCGGCCTTTCCGCCGCCGGCGCGCTGAAACCCGAATGGGTGAAGAAGATGGCCCCGCAGCCGATCATCTTCGCCATGGCCAATCCCGATCCCGAAATCACCCCGCCCGATGCCAAGGCCGCCCGGCCCGATTGTATCGTGGCCACCGGTCGTTCGGATTATCCGAACCAGGTCAACAACGTCCTCGGTTTTCCCTTCATCTTCCGCGGCGCGCTCGATGTGCGGGCCACTGCGATCAACGAGGAAATGAAGATCGCGGCCGCCCGCGCCATTGCGCAATTGGCGCGCGAGCCGGTGCCCGAGGAAGTTGCCGCGGCCTATGGCCAGAACCAGCAGTTCGGTCTGGATTACATCATCCCCGCGCCGTTCGATCCGCGCCTGATGGAAGTCGTCTCGTCCGCCGTGGCCAAGGCGGCGATGGATTCAGGCGTTGCGCAAAAGCCGATCGAGGATTTCGACGCCTACCGCACCAGCCTGAAGGCACGGCTGAACCCCACGACATCGGTGCTCACCAGCGTGTATGCGCAGGTGAAGCAGAACCCCAAGCGCGTGGTGTTTGCCGAAGCGGAAAACGAAGTGGTGCTGCGCGCTGCAATCCAGTTCCGCGATTTCGGTTATGGCACCCCGGTGCTGGTCGGCCGCACGCAGGCCGTGCTGGAAAAGCTGTCGGAACTCGGCGTCGGCAATCCCGAAAGCTTCGAGATCCACAACAGCGCGGTTTCGCCGCTGGTGCCGGATATGGTCGCCTACCTCTATCCGCGCATGGAGCGGCGCGGTTTTCTGGAACGCGACATCAAGCGGATGGTCAACCAGGATCGCAACGTCTTCGCCTCGCTGCTCGTTGCGCTGGGTCATGGTGATGCGATGATTTCGGGTATGACCCGCACCTTTGCGCAGACGATGAAGGAAGTGCGCCGGGTGCTTGACCCCAAGCCCGGCCACCTGCCTTTCGGCATCCACCTGATGGTCGCCAAGAACTACACCGTGTTCCTCGCCGATACCACGGTCAACGAGCGACCCACCGCCCAGGACCTCGCGCACTTCGCCATTGAAACCGCCGCCGTCGCCCGCCGCATGGGCCACGAACCGCGGGTTGCGTTCCTGTCGTTCTCCACCTTCGGCAACCCCTACGGCAAGTGGCTCGATCCCATTCGCGAAGCGGTGGCCATTCTCGACGCCGCAGACCCCGGTTTTGAATACGAAGGCGAAATGGCGCCCGATGCCGCACTGAACCCCAAGGTCATGGCACAGTATCCGTTCTGCCGCCTGTCCGGCCCCGCCAACGTGCTGATCATGCCCGGCCTGCAATCGGCCAACATCTCGGCCAAGCTGCTGCGCGAACTCGCTGGCAATGCGGTGATCGGCCCGATGCTGATTGGCATGGAAAAGCCGGTGCAGATCGCCCCGATGACCGCGCTGGCCCCCGATATCCTCACGCTCGCCGTGCTGGCAGCGGCTGGTATCGCCGGCTAAACCTGCCAGGCCGAAACACGAAAAAGGGAGCGACGGGCCAGATCCGTCGCTCCCTCTTCATGCGCTGCCCCCAAACTTGCGGGCGCCGACTTTACTGACCTGCGCGCGCCCGTGCCACGTCGTCCTGCGTCACCGGCACGATCTTGATTTCAACGCGGCGGTTGGCCGAACGGCCTTCTTCGGTCGCGTTCGAAGCCACCGGCTGCGTTTCGCCAAAGCCCTGGCTGCGGATACGCGATGCAGCAACGCCGCGCGACGAAAGGTAATCGGCCACGGCCTGTGCCCGGCGCTGCGACAGCGTCATGTTATAGGCGTCCGATCCGGTCGAATCGGTGTGGCCGTAAACGTCGATCAGCGAGTTGGGATACTGCGTCAGCGACGATGCCACGCGGTCCAGCGTATCGCGGAAAGCGGGCTTCACCACGGTGCTGTCGGTATCGAAAGTCACACCGTTGGGCAGATTGACTAGGATGGCCGAACCGTTGTCGGTCGGCGTCACGTCGATGCCCGAACCGGCGGTGGTTTCCTTCAGTTCCTTGATCTGCTTGTCCATCTGGTAGCCGATGACGCCACCCGCAACGCCGCCAAGGCCAGCACCGACAATGCGGCCGGTCTTGCCGCCGATTAGGCCGCCCAGCAGCAGGCCGGCAAGGGCACCGCCACCAGCGCCGATGGCCGTGCGCGAAACCTTCTTCTCACCCGTGTTCGGGTCGGTAACGCAGGCCGAGAGGCTGACGAGCGACACAGCACACATGCTGGTCACGAAAATGCGGCTTACTTTCATGGAATTTCCCCTTCGAACATCATCGCACCCGGGCGACCTTTTGTCGGGCTTGGCGTGCAAGATCCGACACACTACGCGCCACCCGCATGAACAGTTCCCGAATACCGGCCCTTCGCGCAAGGCTTCAAATCTGCTAGCGGCATGGGCGTGACACCGTTTCCATGGCCAGACGCCTTGATCATTGTTGGCCTCGTATTGGTTAACGCCCTGTTTTCCATGTCGGAACTGGCGATTGTTTCGGCACGCCCGGCGCGCCTGAAAGTGGCGGCAGAGGCCGGAAGTAAAGGGGCCGAAGTGGCTCTAAAACTTGCGGCAGACCCCGGAAAGTTCCTCAGCACCGTGCAGATCGGCATCACGCTGGTCGG
Organism: Novosphingobium sp.; assembly: GCA_027311705.1. GTDB lineage: Bacteria > Pseudomonadota > Alphaproteobacteria > Sphingomonadales > Sphingomonadaceae > Novosphingobium. The sequence continues at coordinate 10,155 of DAICYJ010000188.1, forward strand.
CATCATCGCCGGCGCCTATTCGGGGTCGAGTCTCGGCGGCCCTACCGGAGAGCGGCTGGCCGCCCTTGGCGTGCCCGCGCACTATGCCCCCAACGCGGGGTTCGCGCTGGTCATCGCCATCACCACCTACCTCAGCCTCGTCGTCGGCGAACTGGTGCCCAAGCAGCTGGCCCTGCGCGCGGCAGAAACCATCGCCGTCGTCGCCTCGCGCCCGATGGCCGTCGTCGCACAGGTTACCGCGCCGTTCGTGTGGCTGCTCGATCGCTCGTCCACCCTGCTGTTGCGCCTGCTCCGCCTGAAAAAGGGCGGGGAGCAGGAAGTCACCGCCGAAGAACTGCACATGATCTTCGCCGAAGCGACGCGCAGCGGCGTGATCGAGGAGGAAGAACGCGCGCTGATGACCAGCGTGATGCGCTTGGCCGAACGCCCCGTGCGCGAAGTGATGACCCCGCGCACCGAACTCCACTGGATCGATTGCAGCGCCAGCGAGGCGGAACTGCGCACCGCGATCGAGGACAGCCCCCATTCGCTGCTGCTCGTCGCCGATGGATCTGGCGACAGGATCGTCGGCGTGGTCAAGGTGCGCGATGTGCTGTCGGTCCTGCTCCGCAGGAACAAGGCCGTGCTGGCAGACCTGATGAAAAAGCCCGCCATCGTGCCCGATCAGCTGGATACGATGGACGCCCTGCGCGTGATCCAGCAGGCCGAAGTGGCGCTGGCGCTGGTGCACGATGAATACGGCCACCTGGAAGGCATCGTCACCCCGGCCGACCTGCTATCGGCCATCGCCGGCAACTTTGTCGCCCACAGCGACGATGGCGACATGCCGATGATCGTGGAGCGCGAGGACGGCACCATCCTCATCTCCGGCGCCCTCCCGGCCGACGCCATGGCCGACCGCCTGCACATAGACCTCCCCGAAGACCGCGACTTCGCCACCGTCGCCGGCTTCGTCCTCTCCGTGATCAAGAAGCTGCCGGAAGAAGGCGAACATTTTGTGGAGCAGGGCTGGCGGTTTGAGGTGGTGGATATGGACGGCCGCAAGATCGACAAGCTGCTGGTGGGGAAGGTGAAGGCTGCGGTGGTTGAGGTGGGGTTGGATGGGTGAACGTGAGTTTGGCGGATGAAACATCCAAAACGCGCACATTGAAGGTTTGGGATGTTCGGTAAATGTTCTATTGCGTGGACATGGGATGTGTCGTGCGATACCAAGCCAAAAGCGAGAAGGGGTAGTAGTTGGATATGGCGCATGGAACGGTCATTGACCTGTTTTGCGGTGCTGGTGGCCTGAGTGAGGGCTTCCGCGAAGCAGGCTACCACGTGTTGGCGGGCAATGATTTTTTCGAGGCGGCGGGTGCTACATTCGCTGCGACGCACAAAGAGGCGCAGTTTCTTCCCGGCGCTATCCAACAGTATTCCGCTCATGATTTTCTGAAGGCCGCGCGCATCCTGCCGGGAGAACTCGATGTTTTGGTCGGAGGGCCGCCATGTCAGGGTTTCTCCGTCTACAACCACCAACGTGGTTTGCATGACGAGCGTTCATCGCTCTATCGCGAGTACCTTAGGATAGTCGAAGGCCTGCAGCCCGCTTGGGTGGTTCTCGAAAATGTGACAGGCATGACTTCCGCTGGCGGCGGTGCTGCGGTCGGAGCAATTCTCGAAGGTCTGAGCAGCTTGGGCTATGCTGTTGCTGCAAAGATCTTACGGGCAGAGGAATACGGTGTCCCGCAGGAACGGCGACGACTTGTGTTTATTGGAAACCGGTTGGGAATTCCGATTGAACACCCCTCTCCGACACACGGTTCGGGCTTGCTGCCATTCGTGACGATTGATGAGGCGATTGGCGATCTGCCCGTTCTGGCCAACGGTGATGACCTTGGCATCCTTGCATACGGACGGGAGCCATATTCAAGCTATCAGATGGAACTGCGAAACGGGTCAAACAGCGTTATGAACCACGCTGCTGCACGCCTGTCCAAGATCAATTTGGAGCGTTTGAAGCACATTCCACAAGGCGGTTCGTGGCGCGATATTCCGGTCGATCTACTTCCAGCTGGAATGAAAAAGGCCAAGAGGTCCGACCATACGAAACGATATGGGCGGCTGAGTTCAAACGGTTTGGCGTCCACCATCCTGACAAAGTGCGATCCACATTGGGGAGCTTATTTCCATCCCGATCAAGATCGTACGTTGTCAGTGCGCGAAGCGGCGCGTCTTCAATCTTTTCCAGACTGGTTTGATTTCAAAGGGTCTCGAACTGACCAATACATTCAAGTCGGGAACGCTGTTCCACCGATGCTTGGGCGCGCTATCGCGCGGGTAATCCAACGCAGTTCAGCACTT
>DAICYJ010000204.1 GCA_027311705.1 Novosphingobium sp.
CGGCAGCATCCTGAACAAGGCGACCCAGCAGCGCGGCAGCATCCGCCCCGCAATTCCACGGCTGCCCGGCCCGCTCGCACGTTTGCTTGCTTTCCGGCGCATCGACCCCGAACAGGCGAACCCGCGTGCCGGTAAGATCCAGGGAAGCGCCGTCCAGCACAGTCGCCGGCCCGGAAACTGACTGCGCCATCACCGGCACGGCACTGAACGCCAGCACGACAAACGAAAGACGGGACAAGAATCGCATCGCCGTACTGTCGCAGGGCCTGGTTAGCGTTTGGTTGCGACGCGGCTATTTCCGCCCGAAGAGCTTCTCGATATCCCCATGCGCCAGCTTTACCCATGTCGGTCGGCCATGATTGCACTGGCCCGAACGCGGCGTCACTTCCATCTCGCGCAGCAGCGCGTTCATTTCCGCCACCGAGAGCACCCGCCCCGCGCGCACCGATCCGTGGCAGGCCATCGTCGCCAGTACGAGGTCGAGCCGTTCGCCCAGCAGCAGCGCGTCTCCGTTCTTGGCCAGATCGTCGGCCACGTCCTGCACCAGCGCCTGCGGATCGCCCTTGGCCAGCGCGGCAGGCAGCGCGCGCACCAGCATCGCTGATGGGCCGAAGCGTTCGAGCACCAGCCCGAATTCAGCCAGCTTGGCGCTGGCCTCCTCCAGCCGGTCGCACGCCGGTTCGTCCAGTTCCACCACTTCGGGGATGAGCATAGCCTGCGAAGCCGCCGCGCCCCCCGCACCATAGGCGCCCGCGCCGCCTGCGCGCAACCGTTCCAGCACCCGCCGTTCGTGCGCGGCGTGCTGATCCACGATCACCAGCCCGTCCGCCGCCTCCGCCACGATATAGGTACTGGCCACCTGCCCGCGCGCCACGCCCAGCGGATATTCGGCGGTGGGTGCAGCCTGTTCCGCCACTTCCGCCCGCGCGACCGGCGGGGCCATGACAGCCTGGTCATGGCCCCGCCACAGTTGCCCGGCTTCCGAAACGCGTTCGCGCTGCTCCCATTGCGGCGCGCTAAATATCGAGCTCTGCGGCGAACCGAGCGGCTCCGCCTGCCACGCCCGCATCGCGCCGGCATCGGGCGTCTGCGCCGAACGCCGGTCGCCGGTGGTCAGCGCCTGCCGCAGCCCCGTCACCACCATGCCCCGGATCATCGCCGGATCGCGAAAGCGCACTTCGGTCTTGGCCGGATGGACGTTCACGTCCACCTCTTCGGGCGGAACCTGCAAAAACAGCGCCAGCACCGCGTGGCGATCACGCGCCAGCATGTCCGAATAGGCGCCGCGCACCGCGCCGATCAGCAACTTGTCCTTCACCGGGCGGCCATTGACGAACAGATACTGGTGGTCCGCCACGCCCCGGTTGTAGGTCGGCAGCCCGGCCACGCCCGAAAGTTCCACCCCGCCGCGCACCAGATCGACCGGCACCGAATTGCCCGCCAGCTCGCGCGCCACGAGCAGCGCCACGCGCGCTTCCAGCGTATCGCCCGCCTGCACCTGCAACGCGCGCCGTCCGTCGTGTTCCAGCACAAAGCCGATGTCCGGCCGTGCCATCGCCAGCCGGCGCACCACGTCGAGGCTGGCGGCCCATTCGGACCTGGCCGAACGCAGGAACTTGCGCCGCGCCGGCACTTTGGCGAACAGGTCTTCCACCCGCACCCGCGTGCCCGGCGGCAGAGCGGCGGGTCCATCGGACACCAGCGCGCCATGATCGACCACGCGCTTCCACGCTTCATTCGTTTCGCGGCTGCGACTCTCGATGGTCACCCGCGCGACTGACGCAATCGACGGCAGAGCCTCCCCCCGGAAACCCAGCGTTTCGACCATCTCGATTGCGCCCGTATCGCCCACAAGGCTTTCCGGCAATTTGCTCGTCGCATGGCGTTCCAGCGCCAGTTCGATCTCGTCGGCGCGCATGCCACAGCCGTCGTCCGTCACCTCGATCAGCGCCAGCCCGCCTTCGCCCAGCCGCACCGATATCGAGGTGGCACCGGCATCGATGGCGTTCTCAACCAGCTCTTTAAGCGCGCTGGCGGGACGCTCCACGACTTCGCCCGCCGCAATGCGGTTGACGAGCGTTTCGGGCAATCGCCGGATCGTGCGGGTATGCATGGGCATGGTCATGCAGGGTCTAGCGACGAAGCCGGCGCTTTTCGAGCCAAGTGGACCAAGTTATCCCTCCATTGACGCACAAATTATTGGGTTTTGCCGCATCGCCCTGCTAATGGACGCGCCTTCCCTGCGCGCTCACACTGGAGGGGGCGGCGTGTTATCCCGCGCCAAACCGCAGATTCTGACGGATTTCATTTAATGGCTTCGATGTTTTCGCGATTCTTCAAATTCGGTTCCCAGAACATTGCCATCGATCTCGGCACGGCCAACACGCTGGTCTATGTGCAGGATCGGGGCATCGTGCTCAATGAACCATCGGTCGTCGCGATCGAGACGATCAACGGCGTCAAGCGCGTCAAGGCCGTCGGTGACGACGCAAAGCTGATGATGGGCAAGACGCCCGCCAGCATCGAGGCGATCCGCCCGCTGCGCGACGGCGTGATTGCCGACATCGAAGTGGCCGAGGCCATGATCAAGCACTTCATCCAGAAAGTGCACGGCAAGAAAAGCCTGCTGCGCTACCCGGAAATCGTGATCTGCGTGCCTTCTGGCTCCACCTCGGTTGAACGCCGCGCCATCCGCGATGCTGCCAGCAACGCTGGCGCTTCACAGGTTTACCTGATCCTTGAACCCATGGCTGCGGCCATCGGTGCTGATATGCCTGTCACCGAACCGGTCGGCTCGATGGTCGTCGATATCGGCGGCGGCACCACCGAAGTCGCGGTGCTGTCGCTGCGCGGTCTTGCCTATACCACATCGGTGCGTGTGGGCGGTGACAAGATGGACGAAGCCATCGTCTCCTACGTCCGGCGCCACCACAACCTGCTGATCGGTGAGGCTACGGCCGAACGGATCAAGAAGGACTATGGCATCGCCACCGTGCCCGCAGATGGCATCGGCGAAACCATTCACATCAAGGGTCGCGACCTTGTGAACGGCGTGCCCAAGGAAATCACCATCACCCAGGCCAATGTGGCCGAAGCGCTGGCCGAGCCGATCGGTGCCATCGTCGAAGGCGTGCGCATTGCACTTGAAAACACCGCGCCCGAACTCGCGGCCGATATCGTCGACCAGGGCATCGTGCTCACCGGCGGCGGCGCGCTGATCCGCGGTCTGGACGAACACCTTCGCGAAGAAACCGGCCTTCCCGTCTCCGTTGCCGAAGATCCGCTGTCTTGCGTCGCGCTCGGCACCGGTCGCGCCATGGAAGATCCGATCTATCGCGGCGTTTTGATGACCGCGTAAACACGCTGTTCATCGCGCCGGGCGGAATGGCCCGCGTGGTTCGTAGGGGAATATGGTGATGGCGCGGTCGCAGGATCGGCGTCCGGGCTTTTCGCGCAGGGCGCAATACGGGATTTTCACCGGCTATGTCGTCGCCATCGCCGGCGTCGTGGCCGGTTTGGCCCTGCTCGTCGTGTCGCTGGTCAACCCCGGTGCCTTCTCGTTCGCGCGCGCCACCGCCGCCGAAGTCGCGCGCCCGATGGGCCAGGCCGGCGCGCAGACCCGCGTTGCCGGGCAAAGCGTGTTTTCGGTGATCGCCGGTTATCTCAATTCCGGCCGCCAGAACGCGCTGCTCAACCGCGAGGTCGCCGTCGCCCGCGCCAACGCGATTACCATGCGCGCGGTGCAGGACGAGAACCTGCGATTGAAGGCCCTGCTCGGCATTCGCGACCCCGCCATCATGCCGGTCGCCACCACCCGGCTGATCGGATCGACGTCCGCCAGCGCGCGCCGCTTTGCCGTGCTCAATTCAGGTTCATCGCAAGGGGTGCGGCAGGGCCAGCCCGTGCGCTCGGCCACCGGTCTCATCGGCCGCGTCGTGGAAACCAGCCCGAACACCGCCCGCGTTCTCCTCGTTACCGATCCCGACAACGTCGTGCCGGTGCGCCGTGCGGGTGATGGCCTGGCCGCCTTCGTGCAGGGCGGATCGAACGGCCGGATCGAAATCCGCCTGATCAATTCGGGCACCAACCCAATCCACAAAGGCGACGTTTTCGTCACATCCGGCTCGGGCGGCATCTACCCGCCCAACATTCCGGTTGCCGTCGCGACCGCACCGCACCACGATGGCGCGGAAGGGCACCTTGCCAGCGATCCGGCGGACGCCGATTTCGTGGTGGTGATGCCGGTGTTCCAGGCCACCGCCGTTTCCGCGCTCGATGCCAGCCAGAAGGCCGCACCGCCCGCCCCGGAAGACGAAACGCCGTGATCCTGCCGCGCCTGCCCGCCCGGCCGGAAGACCTCGTCCGCAACCGCATCAACCGCGCCCCCAGCCCGGCGTTTTCTATCGGCCTGCCGCTGGTGTCGATCATGCTGGCCTCGATGGTCACGTTCTCCCCCGTCGTGGCTTCGGCACCGGTGCTTCCCCCCTTCGCGTTCATGATGCTGCTGGCGTGGCGCATGTTGCGGCCCAGCCTGCTGCCGGTTTGGATCGGTCTGCCCTTGGGCGCTTTCGACGATCTGTTCAGCGGGCAGCCGTTCGGCAGCGGGATCGTGCTGTGGTCCGCCACGATGCTGGCCATGGAAGCGATCGACGGCCGCTTCCTGTGGCGCGGTTTCGTGCAGGATTGGCTGGCGGGCAGCGCGCTGATGGCGGCTTACCTGTTCCTTTCAGCCACGTTCGCCGGTTTCGCCACCGGCTACCCGCTGCCGCTCACCATCGGTCCGCAACTGCTGCTAAGCGTGGTCCTGTTCCCGCTCGTCACCCGCCTGGTTTCGCTGCTCGATCGGGTGCGCCTGCTGCCCTTGCGGAAAGTCTGATGGTTTTTGGCAAGTTGCCGATGACCTCGGCGATCCTTACCAACAAGTTCGAACGGCGCACTTTCGTGCTGGGCGCGGCGCAGGGCGGCATCGGCCTTCTGCTGGCCACGCGCCTCGCCTACCTTTCCGTATTCGAAAACGAAAAGTACAAGGCCGCGTCGGAAAGCAACCGCGTGAACCTGTCGCTCATCCCACCCCGGCGGGGCTGGGTGCTCGATCGCACGGGCGCGCCGCTCGCTTCCAACCGCGCCGATTTCCGCGTCGACATGATCCCCGATCGCGTCGTCGATGCCGATGCGACGCTCAGCCTGCTGTCCGGCCTGCTGGGCCTCACAGCGGACAAGGTGGGCGATATCAAGGACAAGCTCGAAAAGGCGCACGGCTTCCAGCCCGTCGAAATCGCCGCCAACCTCGATTGGGAAAAATTCGCCGCCGTCAGCGTGCGCCTACCCGAACTGCCCGGCGTCATCCCCCAGCGCGGCTATTCGCGCTTCTACCCCTCCGGCGCGTCGGTCGGCCACCTTGTGGGCTATGTCGGCCCCGCCTCGGCCGCAGAATACGAACGCGATCGCAATCCGCTGCTGATCACGCCGGGATACAAGATCGGAAAGGACGGGCTCGAGAAAACCTTCGAGGTGCGGCTGCGCGGCGTGCCCGGCGCCCGCCGGGTTGAAGCCACCGCCAGCGGTCGCGTCGTGCGCGATCTCGGCACGCGGGAAGATGTACCCGGCAAGCCCATCCAGCTGACCATCCACGCCGGCTTGCAGGATTACGCCGCGCGCCGCATCGGCCTCGAATCCGGCTCCGTCGTGGTGATGGACTGCGCCACCGGCGATGTCCTCGCGATGGTCTCGATGCCCAGCTTCGATCCGAACAGCTTTTCCGATGGCATCGGCCGCATCGAATGGAAGATGCTGTCGGGCGACGATCACGTGCCCTTGCGCAACAAGGTGCTGCGCGGCCTCTATCCGCCCGGCTCCACGGTGAAGCCGATGGTCGCGCTGTCGTTCCTCGAAGCGGGGCTTGACCCGAACGCCTCGGTCGGCTGCGGCGGCGGATTGCGCGTCGGCAATCGCGTGTTCCATTGCTGGAACCGCCGCGGCCACGGCACGACCGATATGGCCAAGGGCATCTACCAGTCCTGCGACGTCTATTTCTACCATTTCGCGCAACAAGTCGGCATGGATTCCATCGCTGCCATGGCGCGCCGGCTGGGCCTTGGGCAGGAATATCCCATGCCCTATGCCGGGCAATCCTATGGCACCGTGCCAGATCCGGCCTGGAAAAAGCGCAAGTACAAACAGGATTGGGCGCTTTACGATACCGTGAACGCCACCATCGGCCAGGGCTACATGCTGGTGAACCCGTTGCAGCAGGCGGTCATGACCTCGCGCATCGCATCGGGCCTGCAACTCAAGCCCCGCCTGATGCTTGATCGCAGAACGCCGCAGACGCCGTCGCTGGGAATCCGGCAGGACCATCTCGATTTCGTCCACGCGGCGATGAGCGAGGTCGTCAACGGACGCGGCACCGCCGGCAAGGCGCGCCTGCCGATCGAGGGCGTGCAGATGGCGGGCAAGACCGGCACCGCACAGGTCGTCGGCCTGAACGTCGGCAACGGCAAGGGCGGGCTGTGGAAACACCGCGATCACGGCCACTTCATCTGCTTCGCCCCATTCGACAAGCCACGCTATGCCTGCGCCGTTGCCATCGAACATGGCGGCGGATCGGGCGCGGCCTATCCCATTGCGCGCGATGTCATGACCTACCTGTTCGATCAGGCCAAGGCGATGGAAGTGCTCGAAGGCTATGAAAAGCAGTGGGGCGGCAACGTGACCGAGCGCATGGCCGCGAAATACAACACGTTTGCGGCGCAATTCGGGTCCAGCGCCCCCGATGCGCCGGACGAGGACCAGACGGCCAAGGAAGTGGAAGCGGACAACAAGCCGGCCCCCGAACCCACCGCCCCGCTGACTGACGCCGCCAGCCCCGCGGCCGAACCCGTCGCCGTCCCCGCGCCGGTCGCTTCGCCCACCAACCCGGCCACGGCACCCACGCCCGCTCCCATTACCCTGCCGGGGCAATAGGATGCATCGCGCCTATATCCCTCAAACGATCCGGCGGCAGCCCTGGGCAGTCATCCTGCCGCTGCTGGCGTTGGTCCTGTTCGGCGGCACCGTGCTCTATTCGGCCGCTGGCGGACGGTTTCAGCCCTGGGCCACCACGCATGTCGCGCGCTTCCTTGTGTTCCTCGTCATGGCGATGATGATCGGCCGGGTATCGCAGGAATGGTTCCGCCGCGCGGCCCTGCCGATCTACATCGTGCTGTGCGTGCTGCTGGTGCTGGTCGAACTCATCGGCGGCATCGGCGGTGGCAGCCAGCGCTGGCTGAACCTCGGCTTCATGACGCTGCAGCCTTCCGAACTGATGAAGCCCGGCATCGTGCTGGTGCTGGCTTGGTTCTACAGCGTGCTGCCTGTGGGCGAAACCCAAGGCTGGCGCGCCATCGTGCCCGCCGCGATCCTGCTCGGGATTCCGGCCGGGCTCGTCATGCTGCAACCCGATCTGGGCACCGGCCTCGCGATCAGCTTCGGCGCGGTGGTCCTGATGTTTCTGGCGGGCCTGCCGCTGCGCCTGTTCATCGGCGGCGCGCTGGCGGGTGCCATCGCTGCACCGCTCGCCTTTTTCACCCTGCTCCACGATTACCAGCGCAAGCGCGTGCTGGTGTTCATGGACCCGGAAAGCGATCCACTAGGTTCCGGCTACCACATCACCCAATCCAAGATCGCCATCGGTTCGGGCGGCTTCTTCGGCAAGGGCTTCGGCCACGGCTCGCAAAGCCACCTCGATTACCTGCCCGAAGCGCACACCGATTTCGTGTTCGCCACGATGGCCGAGGAATGGGGCATGCTGGGCGGCCTTTTCGTCTTGATCGTGTTCGCCGTGGTGCTGCGCTGGGGCCTGAAAGTGGCAATGAACGCGCCCGACCGCTTCTCCCGCCTGCTGGCTGCCGGCATGGTCACCACGATCTTCTTCTACGTCTGCATCAACCTGATGATGGTCATGGGCCTCGCCCCCGTGGTCGGCATCCCGCTGCCGTTCATGAGCCACGGCGGTTCCTCGATGATGACCAACATGATCTGCATCGGCACGATCATGGCCGTCGATCGTTGGTCGAAGCGCGGCGGTACGGGCCTTCTGTAAAAAACTGACATTTGGGGCTTGGCAGTCCCTCAAAAATCGTTATTGGGGCGGCTCCCGCAAGGGAACGGCCTTCCTGCTTACCACCGGAAAGCCCGCCGAAACGGCGATGGACGCATAGCTCAGTTGGTAGAGCAGCTGACTCTTAATCAGCGGGTCCTTGGTTCGAGCCCAAGTGCGTCCACCATTTTTCAATAACTTAGATGTCTTTTCCGCCCGGAAACTTGATTCTAAGTGTTCCCAGCAATCACATAGCAAGCACGGCGTCGATTTTCGCGGCCAACCTGCTATGGTCGTTTTTCCAGATGATTTGGGAAAATCGAGCAAGGCGCATGGGCAGTTCTCTATCAGGTCGCCGGAACGGCAAGCCTCTGGTTGAAGATTGCATTTCCATCGACCTTGCGCAGGTTATGCGACTTGGCCCGATCCGGGGGGGACAAGCGGGCAGTGGTGAATTGCATTGGTCGATTGGCGGGCAGCGCTTCGCATCGATCAAGTTTCGGCTGGATTTGCGCGACACGGAAAATCCGCGCCTAATGCTGCATTTTTCCGCTCCAGACGGCAGGCAAAGCAAGCAGACAATCACGCTCACAGCGACACTGCAGCGATTTGGCGGCGCGCGCTGGTGGATGGTCTGCCCAGCAACGGGGAAGCGAGTGCGGACACTGCATCTTGCGCCTGGGCGAAATCGATTTGCCTGCCGTGAGGCTCTGGGCCTCGCCTACCGCGTCGAGCGCTTGGACCATTTCGACCGGTCCTTTGAGAAGCTCTTCCGCGTTCAGCGCCGCTTAGGGCAGCCGCAAGGGCTAGCTCATGGCCTTGAACGCCCCAAGGGCATGTGGCGACGCACTTTCAACCGACACCTTGCAGCTTTGGAGCGCCACGAGAATGCCAGCGCCAATCAGATCGCAGCGCTCATCAAAAAAGCGTGAAAGGGGACCCGCTGGCAAATCTGTACCCCACCGGGGGGTGCTTAAATAGAATTGCCGGTGGACCGGTCCACTTCGGCATATTGGAGGGACTCAAAATTTTCATCGAAGTGACGTAACGTCTGCTAGGCAGCGCGCACAAATTCAGTCGTGAGCGGAGGGACCGATATTGGGACGAAGCCGTCTTTCGCAGGCCCAACCAAGAAGTCAGCTTCACGCAGGAGCGGACGTTCGAGGGGTTCGCTCATTCTGCTCCCGAACGAACAAGCTGGGCCGGTTTTGGACTGGCGACTTCCGGGCGACTGCCCTTCGAAAGTGGACCCTCGATCTTGAGCTTTCGCTCGAGAATTTTCCGTAGCCTCTAAGGTCTGGCGGATGCCGCGTTTGGGTGGGATAGTGGGCTAGACCCCCAAAGCTCTCATTGCCGAGGCGATAGCCGCCTTCGAAGTAGCGGACGAATGTCCGCCCGTCGTCCTGACTACGACGGCGCCGGTAGCTTCGAACAGTTGGTCGAGGTCGCTTGGATGCGAGGACCTGTCATCCGCCGATACGATGACGTGTACAGGCAGCCGGCGGTCGCGAACTCTATTCAGACCCCTCAAAACCTGTGGCATGTCGATGAAAAACGGCCTAGGTTGCATCGCAAAGTAGGCTAGGGCAAGCGCATGGCCTCGGGAAATACCCCGCCGGGGAATATCATGATCCGACAATCCTATCGGGAAGTCGCCGGACGAAGCGTATAGGAGCGCACTGAAGGACCTGACAATTTGGCGCGAGACAGCGGCATCCGTGAGAAGCGAGCGATATGCGCGGAAGATCTCCCGCGCGCTTCCATCACGAAGGGACCTCACCGGCTCTATGAACATATCATGGAGGTCAGGGCTACCCTCAAAACCCCCGTCTTTCGCTACCATGAAATCCAGCGACCTATTCGTTGGCACCAACGGACAGGACACGACCAATCCTGTTACGAAATCGGGGAATCTGGACGCATAAACCAAGGAAACTGTAGCACCCCAGGACGAGCCAGTCACCAGCGCGGGAATTCCTAAGCATGCTCGGTGCAGTCTTTCAACGTCCGCGATAATGGTATCTGTGTTGCTCGAACCAAGCAGCCCGCGATCACGGTCTCCACCGATCCGGTCAGGAAGCAGCAAATCCGATAGATTGGGATCGACAAGGTACCTCCACATCTCGTTGGCCTTGCCGAGCGGTCCCCCGTGATTCGCCAGCACGCCGCGCCGATCAACGCCGATGCGGCCGTACTTGACCGCGCGGATGAGGCGGGACGGCGCCGTCAGGGATAGCCTAGACCGATCCGCGTCTCGCCATAAGTCGCGGTTCGGACTGAGCGCAACAGTCCAGCCGCGCTTGCTCGCCTCCTGAAGGGTCGGAAGGACGTGACTGCGAATCATGTCGCCAGTCTGCAGATCTTCGCACCCATCACAAAGGAGGCGCCTCGCCGCTTTCCCAGCAGGACCTAAATTCTCTTTGGACTATCCGGAAGAGATCGGGCTGATCCTCCTCGGTCAGCAAAGCGCAGAAATGCTCACCCTCGTCCTGCTCGTTCAATAGGCGGGGCCGCCACAGAATAGTGTTCTCGATCTGGACGATGGTCAGCGGCGGAGCTTCCCTCAGCCAGCGCAGCTCGCATTGCGGGAAGTTTATCTCGTCCCCCAAGAAGCCGGTAACCTCGCGGATGGACTTCTGGATCTGCTTGAGGTTACGGCCCTCGCGCTTGCACGCCGCCGCTAGGGAGGTGCCTTCAGGATGCGGCAGGGCAACGCGGAGATATGTATCGGCCCGCCCCCTCAGTTGCTTCAGATGCTCCTCGTAGATCGATCGCAGATTGATGCCGACGAAGTAGATGTTGAGTGGATGCGTGTCGGGGACATGCATTAGGCGGGCTAGATGATCGCGCGGTTGCTGGGTCAGCACGAATGGTACGACCAAGCCTCTCTTAGCCTCTGACAGCAAACTTGCCGACCTGCGATATCGTGCCACTTCGTTAGCCAATGTCTCAAGCTTCGCCGACACCAGGTCGTCCCGCGCAGCCTCGCGAGCGAAGACCGAAGCCGCCTCGGTGAACCTGGACAGCATCATCCAGAACGAAAATGCGGCGCTGGCAAGGATAGAGCCGGCGATTGCCAAAAGTATCTGCGCGAGCTTCGTATTGCTATCCAACGCACAGTAAACGGTGATGACGATCCCAGACATGACCAAGGCCGACAGCAATAGAGCAACATACGTCCTCTCGTTCAGCAAACTGCTTAAAGCGCTACCGACATCTCGGAACTGAGCGCCGGACCGATTCTTCCCTGCTGCAGCGCCCTCAGCCACTCGATGCCCCCCTAGCTAGCGAGTCGGATCATTTGATCGGAATGTGATTGTTCACCGCCGGTTTGTCCATCAGTGTCCGCTCATCGCGTCAATATCGCCCATTGTGGAAACTCGCCTCCGCCACCCAGTTGAATGTCGGCTTGCAGGATTTCGACAAGCAAGACTCGACGACAGAAAATAGGGCACCTTGCTACCCGACAACTGCAGAGCTTGCGACTGGCCGGTTCCGGCGTGAGCCGACATTCCCGCCACCGCATCGAAACGGCGTTTGTTGGTCGCAAACGGTCATGCGAATTTGCCCATGTGCCCTAGTTTGATCTGCAAAGGCGCAACCTTGCCCTTGGCGGGCCAACTAATGCACTGCTAAGCCAGCGTCATATCAGGGGCGGACCGCGTGCAGCTTTTCAACAGCAAGACAATCAAGCGCCACATTGCCCGCGCCGCTGCGCCTGATCCTGCCAAGCTGGAAATCCTGCGCCAATGGGGCGACACCATCCGCGACCGTTCAATTGAGACGCAAAAGGAAACTGCCCTTCACGGCAATTTCAAGCAGCGGATCATTTGCGAGGTGCTCGGCTATCAGGATTTCAACGGTAGCGGTCAGTGGACCGTGGACGTTGAAGCGCAGATTGGCGCGGGATCGGTTGACCTTGCCCTTGGCCACTTCAGCAAAGCCGAACGCCGGATCATCGCCCCGTTTGAACTGAAGGGCGCAAAGACAAAGAATCTCGATGCCATCATGCCGGGCCGCGCCAAGACCCCGGTTCAACAGGCATGGGAATACGCCAGCGACAATGTCGGCAGCAAATGGGTGCTGGTGTCGAACTACCTTGAAATCCGCCTCTACAGCTACGCCGATGGGCGACAATTTCATGACGCCTTCGATCTGGCCTCGCTGCACGACCCTGACGAATATCAGCGCTTCATGCTGCTGCTGTCAGCGGACAATCTGCTATCCGGGCAGACGCTGGCGCTGCTTGAGGAAAGCCGGAAAGAGGACCGCGACATTACCGCGCGGCTCTATGCTGATTATCGCACCCTGCGAGGTGACCTGATCGGCGCGGTTCAGGCGGCGCTACCGGAAGGTGACCCGCTCGAATCTATCCGGCTGGGCCAGACCATTCTGGACCGGGTGCTTTTCATCGCCTTTGCCGAAGACAATGGCTTGCTGCCCGACAACAGCCTGCTCAACGCTTTCCAGCACCGTGACCCGTACCATCCGAAGCCTGTCTGGCAGACATTCCTGGGCCTGTTCAATGCGATCGACCGGGGCAACGACCAGCTCAAAATTCCGCGCTACAATGGTGGCCTCTTTCAGCCGAACGCGACCATTGATGCGCTGGCCGTGCCGGATCACATTTGCGAGGGCTTCAAGTGGCTGGCCGAATATGATTTTGCCAGCGAAATTTCCGTCACCGTGCTGGGCCACATTTTCGAACAATCCATTGCCGACGTGGAGCAGCTTCAGGCCGAAGCGCTGGGCGAAGCGCCGGTAGAGAAAAAGACCAGCGGCACTAGCGGGCGGCGCAAGCGTGACGGCGTGGTCTATACCCCCGACTATGTGGCGCGCTTCATTGTGGACCAGACGCTGGGCACGCACTGCAAAGAGATTTTTGCCGAAATTCTTAGCCAGTATGCCGCCAAGGGGGCGAAGGCCGATGACGAGGCGATAGCGTGGAAATCGGCCAAGGCGGAAAAACAGGCATGGGCCGCCTACCGTGATCGCCTGACCGCCCTTCGCATTGTTGATCCTGCCTGCGGATCGGGCGTGTTCCTCATCATGGCCTTTGACTACCTGAAGGCCGAACTGGGGCAGGTGAACAACAAGCTGGCCGAACTGGAGGGCAAGGGCATGGCGGGCGACCTGCTGGACCCTGACAGCGAAATCCTGACACACAACCTGTTCGGCGTGGACGTGAACAGCGAAAGCGTCGAGATCGCCAAGCTGAGCCTGTGGATCAAGACCGCGCGGCGCGGCAAGGTACTGGACAGTTTGGACACCAATCTGCGCGTGGGCGACAGCCTGATTGAGGATAGCAGCTTCGCCTATCGCAGCCATGGCTTCGAATGGAAAACTGCCTTCCCGGCAATTTTCGAAAGTGGCGGTTTTGACGTTGTGCTCGGTAATCCGCCGTATGTGCGCATGGAACTGATCAAGCCCATGAAGCCTTGGCTGGAAAAGCGCTATGAAGTCGTTTCCGACAGGGCGGACCTCTACGCCTATTTCTTTGAGCGCGGGATAAAGCTGCTGAAACCCGCCGGGCGGCTGGGCTTCATCAGCAGCAGCACCTTCTTCAAGACCGGATCGGGCGCACCGCTGCGCGATTTCCTGCGCACCAAGGCCACGCTGGAAACCGTGGTTGATTTTGGCGACCACCAGATATTCGAAGGCGTAACTACCTATCCAGCCATCGTGACAATGAGGGCGGGCGCGCCGTCGCCGGGCCATGATCTGCAATTCTGGAAGATTGCAGAAATGCCAGCGGGCAGCTTTGCCGACGCCTTTGCCGACGCGGCCAAGCCTTTCCCGCAAAAGGCGCTGGGGCGCGATTCTTGGGAACTGGAGGGCGATGCCCTACGCGCCCTGCGGGCCAAGATCACTGCGGGGAAGCCGACCCTGAAGGATATCTACGGCTCCCCGCTCTATGGGATCAAGACTGGCCTGAATGAAGCGTTTGTCATCGATACGCCAACCAAGGAAAAGCTCTGCCGTGATGACCCACGTTCGGCGGAACTACTGAAGCCCTTTCTAGAGGGTAGGGACTTGAAACGCTGGCGGGCGGAGCCGCGTGGCCTATGGATCATCTATATCCCGAAGGGCCGGATCAAGATTGACGATTATCATGCGGTTCGAGATTGGCTATCGCCATACAAAGCCGCTTTGGAAAGTCGGGCTACTAAACAGGATTGGTTTGAGCTTCAGCAGGCTCAAGAATCGTGCTTATCGCACTATGAGGGCCGAAAAATAGTTTATGGGGAATTTTCAAACGAAAATTTGTTCAGCTTAGACAGCAGTCATTATATAAACAACAAGTGCTATTTCATCCCGTCTGTTGATCCATTTCTACTTAGCTTGCTGAATTCTAAGATTTTTTGGTTTTTCGTTATCGCAGAAAGCGTCCCGGTGAGAGGCCGATATTTTCAAATGCAGTCGCAATTCGTCGAACCAACACCAA
>DAICYJ010000225.1 GCA_027311705.1 Novosphingobium sp.
CGAATACCGCCGCCGTGCCTTTGTGCTGGCCCCGGCGGCACGGATTGCCCCCCATTGGCGCGATCCATTGACCGGGCTGACGGCAAAACACCTGCTCGCCCGCTTGACCCGCCGCAAACCGGCCCCTAGTTGACCGCGACGCCGCACGGACACCCGCGCGGAAATCTGGGTCGGACCCGTAGCTCAGTTGGTAGAGCAACGGACTTTTAATCTGTAGGTCTCGGGTTCGAGTCCCGACGGGTCCACCATTTTCCATCGTTCTGTTGCACCAATGCCCACCGCGTACGGGGTGGCATGCTGCGTGGCGAATTTTCAGGGTAATGGTGCTGTGGAGGCCCGAGCCGGAATCGAACCGGCGTAAACGGATTTGCAATCCGGTGCGTAACCACTCCGCCATCGGGCCTCGATGCGCGCCGGTTCGATAACCGGCGTGTGGAAGGGGGCGGTTAGCCGAGGTGCGGCTGGCCCGCAATCGGATTCTTGTCCTGCGCTGCTTCGGTGGAAAACGACAGAGTGCGGCGATCAGGGTCGGCGCTGTCCAGCCGCAGGGCGATACGGTCACCGGGTGCCGCGCCGGGGGCGCGGGCGCGGGCCACTACCGGCAGGCCTTCCAAGTGGACGCGCGCGCTGTCGCCATCGATATCGGTGACGATGGCGGGAAAGGCTTCGCCTTCGCGGCCGTGGAGCATGACCGCTTCGGCAAGATCGATCACCGCGCGATCGATGCGGCCGGCGAGGGCATCGGCGCGGGCCATCACTTCGGGTAGGCGCTGGAACGCCTGGGTGACCGCATCGGGCACCGGCTGGCCATTGGCGACGGCAAGCGCGGCGCGGATCACGTAGCGATCGGCGAGGCGGCGCAATGGGGCGGTGGCGTGGACATAGGTCGCGGCGATGGCGGCGTGCCACGGCTCCGCGCCCGCAGCCCACGGAGCATATCCGGCACCATTGCCGGCGCGGCGCACCGCCAGCATGAAGGCCGCCTGCTTTGGATCGCGCGAATCAAGTGTGCGTTCGAACTGCTTGAGGTCGGCAGCTTCGGGCCAATCGAGCGCCAGCGCGTGGGCGGCCTGTCGCAACCGGGCAACGGCGCGTGCATCGGGGCCCGCCATGACGCGGAACAGGCCGGTGCGATGATCGAGCAGCGCGCGCGCCACGGCGAGGTTGCAGGCGAGCGACAGCGCGGCATTGCGCTGTTCGGCCACGCGCATCGGGCGATAGGCGAGGGCGTAGCGGTCTGGGCCCAGCGCCACGACTTCCTGCTGCGGCGGATCGACGCGGGCCGCGCCGCGCGCTTGCTCTGCCTCGTGAATCCGACGAGCGAGTTCGGTGAAACCGTCCGGCAGCTGGTCGTCGCGCACCGTGGCATAGGCCAGCTTGGCGCGACTGTGCACGATCGCGCGTTCCACCCCATCGAGCCGGGTGCCGCCAGCCGGATCGACCCGCACGGTGAACACCACCGCCGGGCGCCGACCATCGGGAAGGAGGCTGGCGGCTTTTTCGCCCAGCACCCGGGGATAGAGCCCGGCCTTGCCATCGGGCAGGTAGAGCGTTTCGCCGCGGTGCCATGCTTCCACGTCGACAGGATCCCCATCGGCCACGAACCACGCGACATCGGCGATGGCATAATGGAGCACGATGTCCGCCCCGCTGTGCTCGATGGCGAAGGCCTGGTCGAGATCGGTGGAACTGGCGGGATCGAGCGTGACGAAGGGACGTTCGGTGCGGTCCACATGTTCGGTTGGTGCGCGCTTTGCGGCCGCATCGGCGGCAGCCAGCACTTGCGGCGGGAAGCTTTCCGAAACCTGAAACTGCGTGCGGATGGCGGAAAGGCCGCGCGTAAGGATGTGTTGCGGATCGTACAGCGCTTTCACGGTCTAGCCTTTGCCACCATCATGGATCGACGAATTCCGGCGGGCGATTTTCCATCCCGGCGCGCACGGCCTCGATCTGATTGCGCGAAAACAGGAGGGCGTGCTGGGCGTGACTTTCCGCGAGCAGGATCTGATCGGCGCTCAGGTCCGGCGAACGGTTCGCCAGGCTTTTTGCCGCGCGGATGGCTTGGGGACTTGTCGCCGCGATCTGGCGCGCCATCGTCCAAGCTCCGGCCAGCGGGTCGGCCTCAACGCGCGTGGCAAAGCCCAGTTGCACCGCCTCGTCGCCACCGAATTCGCGGTGGGTATAGATCAGTTCGCGCAGTACATCGTCGCGCACATTGCCGCGCCACAGCAGATATCCGCCCATATCGGGCACCAGGCCCCACTTCGTTTCCATCACGCACAGGCGCGCATCCGGTGCCACGATGCGGATGTCGGCCCCGCTGGCAATCTGCAAGCCACCGCCGAAGCACACGCCGTGCACGGCCGCGATCACCGGCACCGGAAGCTTGCCCCAGATCATCGCCGCCTGCTGCATCAGGTTGGCATTGCCGTGGGTGCGCTCGATCAGGCTGGAATCGCCCCACTGCGCCGGATCGGCCATCGCGGCGAGATCGAGCCCGGCGCAGAACGCGCGGCCAGCACCGGAGAGGATCACGCAGCGCACGCCATCGGCATCGTGAAGATAATGACCGGCGGCGGCCAGCGCGTCGAACATCGCATGATCGATGGCGTTCATCTTGTCCGCCCGGTCGAGCAGAACATGCGCGACGCGGTCGTCGATAGTCACGGTTACGCGATCGTGGAAATCCATGGCGTGGAAATTCATGGCGTGGAACTTCATATCATTACCTTCGCACCGACTTTCTCCCGCGCGCCTTGTTCGCAGCAGGCGGCGGCGCGGTCCAGTGCATTCGTCGACGGCTGCGAGGCATGAATGGGCACTATGCGGTAAGCCCCGGCGATATCGGTTTCGATCAGGCCGCCGAGGTTCACCTGGGCCAGCTTTGTGCGCAGGCGGCTGATATGCACGGCGATGCGGTTTGTGCCGGGATCGTGGCCGACATGGCAAACGTCGCGCAGCAGGCGCAGGCGGTCCACCGCGACGCCGGGCGTTTCGGCCAGTCGCCACAACAGCGCGAATTCGCGGGGATGCAGGCCAAGCTGGCGGCCGGATATCCAGGCCACGCGCGCTGCCAGATCAAGCAGGATCGGCCCGGCGCGGCGGAACAGCACCGCTTCTTCGCGGTGGCGCAGCAGCCGCAGTGCCCGTTGCTCGACTTCGGACCGCACTGCATTGCCATCGATGGCGTCGCCAAAGCCCGCCGCCAGCAGCGCACTCCGCTCGGCGCTGGAATCCACGCCCGCAAACAGCATGCGGGCCCGCGTGGCGCGGGGCGCGGCGCGCAACATCAGCAGACGCGAGGGCGGAACGTGGCGCGAATCGACGACGATGGCGCAATCGTCCGGCGGCGGACCCGCTTCATGCGGCGCTGGCGCCGCGACCCTGTTCCAGCCGCTTTGCGCAAGATCGAGCGCTTCGGGCGGCGGACGGTCAGAATACCAGCAATAGGCCAGCATGTGCGCGCAAATCCCCGTCCATCCAAATCGGAGTCCATCCGGATCGGACGATGGCAGCGCGCGGGCCTGGATTGGTCGACAGATGCCGCCGTATCCGAAGGATCGCCCAATTCGTCGTGGACAAGGCTGGGGACGAAACCGGGACAAGCGCGGCCTGCCCCGGTTTTGCGCCGATTTATGCGGCCGAGGCGTTCACGCCCATGCTGGCGAGGTAGCGCTTGATGTTGCGCGCGGCCTGCCGCAGCCGCTGTTCGTTTTCGACCATCGCAATGCGGACATAGCCTTCGCCATCTTCGCCATAGCCGACGCCGGGGGCCACCGCGACTTCGGCATGGGTGAGCAGTTGCTTGGAAAATTCGAGGCTGCCCATCTCGCGCAGCGCCGGTGGCAGGGGAGCCCAGGCAAACATCGAGGCTTTGGGGCTGGGAATGTCCCACCCGGCGCGGCCGAACGATTCGACCATCACGTCGCGCCGTTTTTGATAAAGCTGGCGGTTGGCCTCGACGATATCCTGCGGGCCGTTGAGTGCGGCACAGGCGGCGGCCTGAATCGGCGTGAAAGCACCGTAATCGAGATAGGACTTTACCCGTTTGAGCGCCGCGATCAGCGTGCGGTTGCCCACCGCAAAGCCGACCCGCCAGCCCGCCATCGAATAGGTCTTGGACATCGAGGTGAACTCGACTGCGATATCCTTGGCGCCCGGCACTTCGAGGATCGAGCGGGTCGGATTGCCGTCGTAGTAGAGTTCGGAATAGGCGAGGTCTGACAGGACCCAGACCTTGTTCTCCTTCGCCCATGCCACCAGCCGCTCGTAGAACGCGAGGTCCACCGTTTCCGCCGTGGGGTTGCCCGGATAGTTGACGATCAGCACCGAAGGGCGCGGAACCGAATATTTCATCGCTCGATCCAGCGATTCCCAATAGCGCTCGTCGGGCGTGGTCGGCACCGAACGGATCGTGGCGCCGGCGATGATGAAGCCGAAGGTATGGATCGGATAGCTGGGGTTCGGGGCCAGCACGACATCGCCCGGCGCGGTGATCGCGGTGGCGAGGCTGGCAAGACCTTCCTTCGAACCCATCGTCATGACGACTTCGGTTTCGGGATCGAGATCGACGTTGAAGCGGCGGCCATAGTAGTTGGCCTGCGCCTTGCGGATGCCGGGGATGCCCGACGACGCCGAATAGCCGTGGGCATCGGGCTTCATCGCCACTTCGCACAGTTTTTCGATCACATGCGCGGGCGGCGGCAGGTCCGGATTGCCCATGCCGAGGTCGATGATATCCCGTCCGGCGGCGCGTGCCGCGGCCCGCATGCCGTTGACTTCGGCGATGACATAGGGCGGCAGGCGCTTCATGCGGTAGAATTCTTCGTCCACGGTGGCGTTTCTCGTTACTTCTGCGGCCTGATTGCCGCCCGTCGCCCTTACGCCAATCAATCGCTTGTGGAAACCACAAGGGCCACCGGCCCAAAAGGTTTGGGCGCGTGGCTGCTTTGCGCCGTCGCCACGGAGTGATTGCCGGCTGACGCAGGTCGTCCGTCTGCGATGAAATCTTGCAACTGCGTTTGACCGCAAACAATTCAATCAGAGTCTAACATGCTGCAATATACCCGCTATAGTGAGCCGACGGAATGCAGCGGGGAAATTATGGCGGACCACGACACATCGCAGCAACCGGTTGAAGATGCACTGGTTTTTGAAGACATGGTGCGCAAACAGGGCGAAGCATTGCAGGCGATCTTCGCGCCGTTCATGCCCACCGGTGAAACCCCGCCGCCCGATCCATCCGATTTGCAGCATTGGGCGATGTCTGCCGCGAAGCTGCAAAAGATGTGGCTGGACTATGGTGCCGAACAGGCCGGGCATATCGAACCGGCCGCCGCGCGCATTGGCGATCCCGCCAAGTGGACCGCGATGCTGACCGAATGGTTCGGCAAAATGCCGATGGCGCATTTCGGCATGCAGGCCAAGCTGTGGGAGGAAGGCTTTTCCTTGTGGACGAGCGTCCTTAGCCAATACGGGCTGAGCCCGCTGCCGGTCGAAAAGGCCAATGCCACCGATCTGCCGCGCACGGACCGGCGCTTCGCCGATCCAAAATGGCGTGAACAGCCGGTTTTTGCGCTGATCCACCAGACGTATCTGATGCTCGCCGAGCGGCTGAATGCCATGGCAGAAGACGTGCAGGGGCTTTCGCCCGAACGGCACGAGCAGATCCGCTTCATGACCCGCATCGTTACAGATGCGCTGAGCCCGGCGAATTTCCCGATGACCAATCCGGTCGTCATCGAGCGCACGCTGGAAACGCGGGGCGAAAACCTTGTCGGCGGGGTGGAGCACCTGCTGGCCGACTTGCGAAAGGGCCAGTTGACCCACACCGATCCCGAAGCGTTCGAACTGGGCCGGAATATCGCGATGACGCCCGGCAAGGTCGTGGCGGAAACGCCTCTGTTCCAGCTGATCCAGTACAGTCCGTCCACGCCGGACGTTCTGGCCACGCCGCTGGTGATCTTCCCGCCATGGATCAACCGCTTCTACATCCTGGACCTGAACCCGAAGAAAAGCTTTGTCCGTTGGGCGGTGGAGCAGGGCATCACGGTATTCATGGTCTCATGGAAATCGGCCGATGCCGACATGGCCGACGTGATCTGGGACGACTACATCAGCGCCGAGATCGAAGCGATCGACATCGTGCGCGACCGGCTTTCGGTGCCCTCGGTCCACGCCATCGGCTATTGCGTCGCTGGCACGACGCTTGCCGCTTCGCTGGCATTGCTCGCGCGGCGCGGGCAGGCCGACAAGGTTGCCTCGGCGACGTTCTTCACCGCCCAGGTGGATTTCGAAAAAGCCGGCGATCTCAAGAATTTCATCGACGACAAGCAGATCAAGATGCTCGAAAGCCTGTCGACCGACGGCTATCTCGACGGGCGCTACATGGCGGCGACGTTCAACCTGCTGCGCGGGCCGGATCTGATCTGGAACTACGTGATCAACAATTACCTGATGGGCGAACCCTATCCGGCGTTCGATCTGCTGCACTGGAACGGCGACACCACCAACCTGCCGAGCAAGTGGCACAAGCAGTACCTGGAAGACCTCTACCGCGACAACAGGCTGGTCGTGCCCGATTCGATCGTGATCGACGGCACGCCGATCGATCTGCGGCGCATTTCAACGCGCTGCTATATCCAGGCCGGGCGCGAAGACCATATTGCACCTGCGCAAAGCGTGTGGAAGCTGACTCGCCATCTTGCCGGTTCCTGGCGTTTCATTCTCGCGGGTTCGGGCCATATCGCCGGTGTGGTTAATCCGCCTGAGATGGGAAAATACCAGTACTGGACCAATCCCGGGCATCCCGACACCCTCGACCAATTCGTCGAAGGCGCTACGGAAACGAAGGGCAGCTGGTGGCCGGACTGGATCAAGTGGCTGGTCGAATTCGATGATTCGTCGTCCGTTCGCGTCCCGGCGAAGGGGAAGCGCGTGCCTGGTGGCCGCGGCGATAAAGTGATTGAAGACGCGCCGGGCCGTTACGTACGCACTCGCTAGCTCGAACCGTTGCGCGATTTGGTGGGTAAGCTGCCAAAATGGTGCAGTGCACAATAACTCTTGACTTCGGCCGTCGCATGCTTAATTTGTGCGGTGCAGCAAATGTCGTTCTCATGAAGGGCGGTCGCTGCTGACAAGCAGGAGCCCGCCCGATCATGGTCGATGAAGTCAAGGACAATACGGAAACGCCAGTCGAAACGGCACCTGCCCCCGTGGTGGAAGCGGTTGCGGCAGCGCCCGAACCCGTAGTGGCCCCGGAAGCCTCGCCCGCTGTTGTGGAAACACCGAAGGAAGAAGCCGCTCAGGCAGCCGAACTCCTTCCGGTCAAGCGCAAGCCGGGCCGTCCTCGCAAGGACGTAGAGCCAAAGCTCGATGCCCTTGCGCCGGTCGTCGCGCCGTCCAAGCCTTTGGTGACGAAGAAGGTTGCAGCCCCGGCTGCGCCAGTCGCCAGCAAAGCCCTTAAGCCCGCCGTGGCCGCCCCCAAGGCGATCCCGGTGAAGGCCAAACCGGTTGTGGCCCCCCGCACCGGCAAAGTCGCCGCCAAGAAGCCGATCGTTGCTGCCACGGTTCCGGCCAGCGTTCCGGTCAAGTCAATCCCCGTGATCCCTGCCGCCGCCCCCGTTTTGCGGAGCGCGCCGGCCCCTTGGAAGGAAGCATTCATCATGAACACCACCACCGACATTTCCGGCAAGATTCAGTCCGCCATGAAGGACGCCGCCGACAAGGCGAAGGTCGCTCTCGAAAAGAGCCAGGCTTCGTTCGGCGAAATGGGCGAATTCACCAAGGGCAACGTTGAAGCCGTGGTCGAGTCGTCCAAGATTTTCGCCAGCGGCCTTCAGGAAATGGGCAAGAGCTACGCCGAAGAAGGCAAGTCCGTCATGGAATCGATGTCGGCAGATCTCAAGGATCTCGTCGCCGTCAAGTCGCCGGCCGAATTCTTCGAAAAGCAGACCGCTCTCCTGCGCAAGCGTTTCGACTCGATGGTCGCCGTCAGCTCGAAGAACAGCGAAGCTGCCCTGAAGCTCGCCAACGAAGCGTTCCAGCCGATTTCGAACCGCGTCAGCCTCGCGGTCGAAAAGATGAAGCAGGCCGCCTGATCACCTGATTGGCAGCGCGTTCAATCGGCGTGCGCGCGCTGCCTCGGCCTGTGAACGGCGGGCCGGGCGGGGAAACCTGCCCGGCCCGTTTGTCGTTCGGTAACCTCTTTTCAGCCATCGATGCAGTCCAGCCTCTTGTACGCGGGGCGTTGCAATGCGATATTCCGGCGATCATGCAGCATAATTTCGTCACATACGCCCAATGGGGCGATTCTCTGCGCGCCGACCTGGGTGGCGTGTGCGCTCTTATCAGCGCCGCCGGCGATGACGACGAATCGCAGGGTCCCGGTGACGGTAATGGCCAGATCGGCATCGCTACCAAGACACGGACGCGGCCCAAAAAGCCCAGCATGTTCAAGGTGCTGATGCTGAACGACGATTACACCCCGATGGAATTCGTGGTGATGTGCCTCAAGCGGTTCTTCAACATGGACCTTGAGCAGGCGACGCGGGTGATGCTTCACGTCCACCAGAAGGGCGTCGGAGTCTGTGGGGTTTTCCCTTACGAAATCGCCGAGACCAAGGTGAACCAGGTGATGGACTTCGCCCGCCAGAACCAGCATCCGCTGCAGTGCACCTTGGAAAAAGCCTGATTCGGTTGTCCTGATCGGCGGTGATCCGGTCGGCGTGAAGCGCAGTTACGATGCCGCGCGTTGCTCGATCGCTTCGCGCGCGCAAGCGCGTAGCAGTGCCGCGACCAATGCCATCGAAAACGACCGCGCCGTCCGCGAATTGGCCCCCGCTCCTGAAGGCAGGATCACCTGGGCCACGAAGCTGCCATCTGCCATTCTCCCGCCATTGAACGTCGTGAGGGGTGGAAACAGGGCCACGGCAGCGCTTTCATAAGCGCCGGAATCCGCCAGCAGGCCGATCCACACCGCATCGTCGCCCCCATCGTCGTGCGCGGCGATCACGGGCATTTCCGACAGCACGCGCATGGCATGATCGAACCCTTTGCGTTGTTCACCAGCCGACAGCGATTCGCAACGGCCGGCGATCGCCTGCAACTCCGTGGGCGTTGCCTTGAGCTTTCGATGCTTGGCATCGGTCCAATTCCAACCACTGGGCATGTCCATCGTGATCGTTTTCCTCCGCTTCCGCGTTCAGGCCGTTCCGGCCCTGCTGGAGTCAGCCTCGGTGAGAAGTTCTCTAGCTCTGATTATACGAACTTTTTTCACCAAAGGACAGGTTGTATTTACTTTAGTTATATGAAGCAGGCTCCGCCTGTACTGCAGTGGTATGCGACCTCGCATTTCCACCTTTCGTGCGAAGCCGAACCGGGCTAGTCGGGACGGCCCGCCGGCAGATCGGCGGCCGGACGCCAGCCGAGACGAACTTCCGCCCGTGATTTTCCAGCCGTGAAATTCCTGACCGCAACAGACAGGTACATTGCCCGGCTCGTTACCGTGCCGATGTTGTCCGTTTTTGTGCTCGCGGCGTCGCTGCTTGTGCTCGACAAGATGCTCAAGCTTTTCGATTTCGTGGCGACCGAGGGCGGGCCCGTCACCGTCGTGTTCAAGATGCTGGCCAACCTGCTGCCCGAATACGCGAGCCTCGCGATCCCGCTGGGACTGCTGCTGGGCATCCTGTTCGCATTCCGCAAACTCGCGATATCGTCGGAGCTAGACGTGATGCGCGCGGTCGGTCTGTCGTATACCCGGCTGCTGCGCGTGCCGTTCCTGTTTGCCATTGCGCTCGCGGCGCTGAACCTGCTGATCGTCGGCTATCTCCAGCCGCTGTCGCGCTATTACTACGAGCAATTGCAGTTCGAATTGCGTTCCGGCGCGCTCGGCGCATCGATCAAGGTCGGCGAGTTCAATTCCCTGCAGGACAAGACTGCGCTGCGCGTCGATTCCAGCCGCGACGAAGGCCGCGACCTGCAGGGCATTTTTGCGCGGATCGCCACCGACAAGGGGCAGGTGCTGGTCATTTCAGCGCGCGAGGGCCAGTTCTTCGCCAATAAGGAAAACCCCGATACGGTGATCCTGCGGCTGACGGATGGGCAGATCGTGCAGGATGGCCCCGGCATCAAATCGCCGCGCGTGCTCTCGTTCGCCAGCCACGACCTGCCCATCGATCTGCCCCGGATCGAGCAGTTCCGCAGCCGCGGCGACAAGGATCGCGAGTATTTCCTGCCCGAACTGCTGCGCATCGGCTGGAGCAAGGAAGTGTCGGCGGCGATGCGATACCAAAGCATAGCCAGCCTCAACTACCGGCTGGTCGAAGTGGCGATGATGTTCCTGCTGCCGTTTCTGGCGGTCGCACTGGCGGTGCCGCCCAAGCGGTCGACGTCGGCGCTGGGCATTTTCCTGTCGATCGTGATGGTCGTCGCCTATCACAAGGTGAACGAATACGGGCAGGATGTGGCCAGCCTTGGCCGCGTCGATCCGACGCTGGCGCTGTGGGGGCCGTTCGTGGTGTTTGCCGGGCTGATCGTGTGGATGTACTGGCGGATCGCTTATGTGCCCGGCGGCCAGCCGATCGGCGCGTTGGAAACCGTCTTTGCCAAGGTTGCGGGCGCGGTGCGCAGGCTGTTTGCCTCGCGCAACAAGCTGCCCGGCGCGGAAGCTGAAGCGGGAGCCGCCGGTGCAATTTGAATTCTTCCCGTCGCGCACGATGATGCTCTACATCGGCAAGATGTTTGCAGTGCGCATCGTCGCGGTGCTGCTGATGCTCGTTCTGATCCTGCAGACGCTTGACCTGCTGAGCGAAAGCGGGCGCATTCTGGGCGCGCAGGGCAATGGCCAAGCCCAGTTGATGACCTATATCGGCCTGCGCGTGCCGCAACTGGTCAGCCGCTTCCTGCCCTATTCGGTGCTGCTGGCCACGATCATCACGCTGATGACATTGAACCAGAACAGCGAGGTCATCGCCATGAAGGCGGCGGGGCTTTCGGCGCATCAGGTGCTGGCCCCGCTGTTCCTTGTCGCGGCTGTTGCGTCCGCCTTCACCTTCGCCTTCAACGAGCGGGTGGTAACGCGATCGAGCGCGACGCTGAAGGCATGGCAAGCGGTGGAGTACGGCGCGGTGCCGGTCGATAGTGATGTGAAGGCGAACGTATGGTTGCAGGACGGGCCAAACATCCTGTTCGCCAAATCCATCGCCGGGCGTGGTGCGGCCATGAAGATGACCGACGTCAGCTGGTATCGCCGTGATCCTACCGGCATGGTTACCGAGATCGTTCGCACCCCTTCGGCTACATTTGCCCGGCCCGGCTGGCTGTTCCAGTCACCAGTCAGCTTCGATGCGCAAAGCGCTCGGCGGACGGCTGCGACCGAAGCGCGAGTCTATGCCCAGGCGGTGGAGCCGGCGCAGATCATCATCCGGCGTGCCGATGCGGATGCGGAATCGCTGGCCACGCTATCCACGTCCATCACCGCCATCCGCGATGCCGGTTACCGCACCAGCGAGCTGGACGGCAAATGGTGGCACAAGATTTCCGGCCCGCTGTCCGCCTTGCTCATGCCCTTGCTGGGGGCGGTGGCGGCCTTCGGACTGGCGCGTTCGGGCCACCTGTTCGTGCGCGCGGTGATCGGCATGGGGTTGGGCTTTGCCTATTTCGTGGTCGACAACGCCGCGCTGGCGATGGGCAACTTCGGCGGTTATTCGCCGATGCTCGCGGCCTGGGCGCCGTTCTTCCTGTTTCTGCTGATCGGCGAAACCGTGCTGATCCGCACCGAGGAATAGGTCCCTACCGCTTGGTCATGGTGCTGCGTGCCAGCCGGACGAGCATCGGCGACAGGCCGGCGTAGTTGGCGCGCGAATACGTCGATTCCAGCCCCAGACCCCCTACCAGCCGGCGGTTCGCCTCTGCCAGCGAATGGTAGGGCATGCTGGGTAGCAGGTGGTGCAGCGCGTGATAGCGCAGGCCCACCGGAGCCCACAGCCACGCGAGCCGCGCGGGCGGCGGCACGTTGACCGAATCGAGATACTGCCCGGTCACGGTCATGACCTCGCCCTCATTTTCCCACAGGTGCGCCACCAGCGTGCGAACCTGGTTGAACAGGGCGGTCACCGAAATTACCGCAAGTCCGGTCAGCAGCGGCTGCCAGCCAAATGCCGCAGACATGCCCAGCACCAACCACGCCCACACCATCACACCCGTTTCCTGCCAGAACACCAGCCGGGCGAAGTCGCCTTCGGGGGGACGGCGGCGGAACGCCGGGTTGATCGACAGCGAGGAGAGCCGCTCCCACACGATCCGCCGGACCGGTGGGAACACCGCGCCCAGCGGCACCAGCACGGCCGACCGGAACAGCAGCGCGAACGGCAGAAGCAGCGCGGTGAGCGCGAAGACCGGCAGCGACCACGGCTTCATCAGCGCCAGCGGCAGGTATTCGGGATCTTCGATGGTGCCGTACCGCGTGCGCGCGTGGTGCAGCGTGTGGACGCCTTCGTACATGAATGAGGGGGTGAGCATCGGGATGCCGACCAGCAGGTTCCAGCTCAAGCGGAAGCCGGGCAAGGCGTCCTTATGGATATGCGTCAGTTCGTGGATGAACAGCAGCGCGCGGTATAGCGCCAGCGCAGCGACCAGCCCGCAGGCCACCTTGGCCAGTGGGGCGGCCAGCAGGATCGCTCCTGCCAGCGCGGCATAGCCCAGCAGCGCCGAGGCGAGCATGTCGGGCCAGTAAATCGCCGCGCGCGCTGCCGAAAGATCGCGGGTCAGTTCCACCGCTGCGCGCAGCATGGCCTTGTCGTCGGGCGTTCCGGCCAGCCCAACGGCGGGCCGATCGGCCAGCGTGGCGGCTGATGCATCTTTGAATACGTCAGTGGCAATCATGCGGTGTTCCAAAGTGACCTGTGCCGGGCTAGGTGCCGGTCATCAAAAGCGTGCGGGCGTGACCGGCATGGCACGGCTTGACAAGAAGCCGGCGGGATACGCAGTTCGCCCAAGGCCACCGGCCTCTAGGCACAAACAAAGGCAAGAACGTGGCACACGGCGAAGTAGAGATCATCCCCGTCACCGACAAGGCCGGCCGTGCCGCATTCGTCGATCTGGCCTATCGCATGAACGCCGGCGATCCGAACTGGGTGCCGCCGCTCCGCATGGAAGCTATGGAACTGGTGACGCCGGGGAAGAACCCGTTCTTCGAGCATGCCGATGTGCAACTGTTTCTGGCCCGGCGCGGCGGGGCGAACGTGGGCCGAATTTCCGCGCATATCGATCACCTCGCCATCGGCATGGATCCTTCGCAGGGCATGGGTCCTGGCACCGGCAACTGGGGCCTGCTGGAAGCGGAGGACGAGACCGTCGCCCGCGCGCTGATCGCCAAGGCCGAGGATTGGCTGCGCGCCAAGGGCATGACCCGCGTGCTTGCGCCGCTGTCGATGTCTGTGTGGGAAGAACCGGGCCAACTGACCAAGGGTTTCGACCACCCACCAACGGTGATGATGGGGCATCAGCCCGAGCGGTATAACGATTACATCAAGGCGCTGGGCTATCTGCCGGCCAAGACGCTGAAGACCTTCGATCTGGATATCCGCAACGAGTTTCCGCCGCTGATCCAGCGCGTGATCCAATCGGGGGAAAAGAACGCCCGCATCCGCATCCGCAAGGTCAACAAGCGCAAGTTCGACGAGGAAGCGGCGCTGATCCTCGATATCCTGAACGACGCCTGGTCGCACAACTGGGGCTTCGTGCCATTCAGCGATACCGAGATCGCCTATGCCGGCAAGAAGTTCAAACCGATCGTTCATGAAGACCTGATCATGGTCGCCGAGTATGACGGCGAGCCGGTGGCGTTCATGATGACCCTGCCCGACCTGAACGAAGCGATCCGGCCGATGGGCGGAAAGCTGTTTCCGTTCAACTGGTTCAAGTTGCTGCTGTGGCTGCGCAAGCCGCAGGTGCGCACGATGCGGGTGCCGTTGATGGGTGTGCGGCGCAAGCTGCAGTCCTCGCGCATGGCCAGCCAGCTGGCCTTCATGATGATCGAGTACATCCGCCGCAATGCGCTGGCCCATTACGGTGCCACGCGCAGCGAGATCGGCTGGATTCTGGAGGACAACCAAGGGATGGTCGCCATCGCCGATGCGATCCATGCCAAGGTGAACAAGGAATACGAGATCTACCAGAAGCCCCTGTAAAGCCGGCCACAGGCGAACGGGAACCTGCGCTGGCAGGGCTGCGTTCCCGAACACGCAGGGATTTTGCCACCGCGAATGAGAGGATAATGCCCATGGCGCGTCCGGTGGTGGACACGAACGGATTGCAGACTCCGCCAGAATCGCTCGGTCGGGTGCTCATCGTCGAGGACGATGGCCTGATCGCGCTCGATCTGGCTGAAGCGCTGACCGATGCCGGCGCGGAAAAGGTGGCCATTTGCCCTTCGGTCGCGGCGGCGCTGGGCGAACTGGAGCGATTCAAACCCGATGTGCTGGTGCTGGATGTACATTTGGCAGACCGTGACGATGGCTGGACCTTGGCCGAACTCGTCTCGCAATTGAGCGCGCGGCCGCCGCTGATCGTATTCTCTACCGGAGCGCCCGGCAGCATACCCGTCGCGATCGCCGGCATGGGCCACGTGCTGGCCAAGCCGTTTCCGCCCGAAGATCTGGTACGGCTGGTTCGCATCCATCGCCGGCGGCCGGGCCTGATCGCGCGTTTGCGGGGTGTGCTGTCGCTGTAAGGAGCTGTTGGAAGAAAAGGTGACCGGGGTTGGATCGGCGGCACATCCATCAAGATTGCCCAGACCAAAAAAAGGCCTCCGCCGGTTTTCCGACGGAGGCCTTTCGGGATCGTATCACCAGCCGCTTGGACGGGAGGGGGGGTCTCGGCGGTGACAGGACAATAACGAGCGCCAAATCGAGTGGTTCCCGCAAATTTCCGCCGCTTCGAAAAAATCTTCCGAAATCGTATAACACATTGAAAATAGCTAAATATAAGGTCGTTTCGAAGGCTCGCTTTCCATTTGTGCGAAGGCGCGGGCAGACTCGAGATCGGGAACCGCGATCGAGGTCATCGTCCAATCGACCAGCCCGGCGCGGCGGAGGGCCTGCATTGAACGGTTGGTGTGGACGAGCGACAGCCCCAGCATATCCGCCACTTGGCCCTGTGTGACCGTCAGTCGCAAAACGCCGTTGCGGGCCACGCCCGTCTCCATCCCGCGCTGCACCAGATAGACCGCCAGATAAGTCAGGCGTTCCCGGGCATTGCGCTGGCCCAACGCGACGAGGTGCTCTTCGAGCGAGGCCTCTTCGCGTGCGGCCAGCCACGTCACGTCGAACGACAAGCGCGGATGGCTCATCGCCAGTTCGAAGAAGCGTTCGCGCGGGAATACGCAGAGCCGCGCATCGATCAGCGCCTCTACGCCGTGCGCCAGTTCGGCATCGAATGCCGATTGCAGGCCGACGAGATCGCCGGGGAACATGAAGTTCAGGATTTGGCGCCGCCCGTCTTCAAGCAGGCGGAACCGCAGCAGTACCCCTTCGAGAATGGTGTAAAGCCGCGTCGCCCGCGCGCCCTGCTGCATCACCTGTTCGCCGCGAGCATAACTGGCCTCGCCCGCCTTGAATGCCTCGATCCACGATCGCTGCGTTTCGTCGGGCGGAGACAGGCCTTCGCAGCCGAGGAGCGGGCACAAGCGGCAAGGTGTGCGTTCTGCCCCGATCCTGCCTGAATTCCCGCCCGTCGCCATTCCGCCGATGCCCCCGTTCGTCCCGCAACCGCGTATCTCCGCGTCAGCCCCATCGGGCTATGTCAAATGACACGGACGCGCAACGGCTTCCCCACTAACTCCCATCCGACAGATCGGCCCTTGAATGCCGGCAGGGGGAACATGGCGGCGACATCTCGAATGGTTCTCGTGCTGGAAGACAGCGTGCTGGTGGCAATGATGATCGAGGACGAACTGGTCGACCGCGGCCACGCGGTGACCAGTGCGGGCAGCGTTGCCTCGGCCCGCGCGTGCCTTGCCGAACGGACGTTCGATGTGGCGCTGCTCGATCTGCACCTGCCCGATGGCCATTCGCACGACATTGCGCGCCTGCTGGAAAATGCAGGCTGTGCGGTCGCGCTCGTTTCGGGTGCGGATACCGATGCCGTCCCGCCCGAACTCGCGCATTTGCCATCGTTCCAGAAGCCGGTTCCACCACATGTGCTCGGCGACTGGATTGATAGCTTGCCCTAGGCGCGGGAACCTTTTGCAGCTACTGTGCGTTGCGCGGGCATCGAGTGTCCGGGAAGGGGTTTGAATGTCTCTGGGAGCAAAAGTCGCTACCAATCTGCCGTATCTGCGCCGTTATGCGCGTGCCCTCACGGGTAGCCAGAACACCGGCGATGCGTTCGTCCGCGCCACGTTGGAGGCAGCGCTTTCCGATGACGCGCTTCGGAGTGAAATCGGCAAGGGCCGTGTAGCGCTGTATCACGCGTTCAACACGGTATGGTCCAGTGCTTTTGTCGATACGGCCGATTATTCGGGTATCGAGAACGAACGGTCACTGCATTCGGGCGGCCACGAGGCTGCCGCGCAGGAACGGCTGGCGCATATCACGCCGCTGAACCGGCAGGCGCTGTTGCTGACCACACTGGAAGATTTCTCCATCGACGAAGCTGCGATCATCATGGATCGTGAGCCCGACGACGTGGAAGCGCTGGTGCAGGAAGCGATCGAGGAAATCGATCGTGAAAGCGCCACCTCGGTCCTCATCATCGAGGACGAGCCGCTTATTTCGATGCAACTGGAGGACCTCGTTCGTTCGCTCGGCCACGATGTATGCGGCATGGCTGCCACGCGCACCCAGGCGCGAGAAGCGATGGAAGAAGCCACGCCCGGTCTGGTGCTGGCCGATATCCAGCTGGCCGATGGCAGTTCGGGCCTGGACGCGGTGGACGACATCCTGAAGATCACCGATGTGCCGGTCATCTTCATCACCGCCTATCCTGAACGGCTGCTCACGGGCGACCGGCCGGAACCGACTTATCTGATCACCAAGCCTTTCCAGGAAGCAACCGTTCGCGCCGCAATCAGCCAGGCCCTGTTCTTCGGATCGAGCCGTCCGCTGAACTGAAGGCTTATCCCGCGAGCAAAGAGCGGCCGTCCCTGCGGGGGCGGCCGTTCTGGTTTGGGGGTTGCTCCACCCGACAAGCGTAACCCAACCTCCCTCGCCGGTGCGGGGGAGCGGAGCAATTGACGATGCTCAGCCTTTGCGGCCTGCGCGGATGGCGAAATCGCCGCGGCGGCGCACCGGGATCATCAGCGTGCACTGCACACCGCCGGGATCGAAGTGAAGATCGACCGGATTGCGCAATTCGTGCGCCACGATCTTTTCGATCAGGTCGGTGCCGAAACCGCGCTTGCGCCTCGCATCCGGGTCCAGCCGTGGGCCGTTGCTTTCTTCCCAGCGGATACGCGCCTGACCGTCGCCCACCATTTCCCAGAACACGCGGACCTTGCCATCCTGCACGCTGAGCGCCCCGTACTTGGCGGCGTTTGTTGCCAGTTCGTGGATGGCGAGACCCAGCGACAGTGCATCGTTGGGAGCCAGTTCCACGTCTGGTCCTTCGATATCGACATGTCGATCGACATCCTGCGCATAGGGCGCGAGTTCGGCCTGGATTACCGCGCGCACGGGCGTTGTGCCCCATTCGGACTGGGTGAGCAGATCGTGCGTGGCCGAAAGCGCGCGGATGCGCCCTTCAAGGTTGTCTGCAAAACTGTCGAGGTCGGTGGCGCGGCGGCGCGTGAGCGCGATGATCGAGAGAACATTGGCCAGCGTATTCTTGACCCGATGGTTCAGTTCGCGCGTGAGCGAATTGCGGATCGACGATTGCTGCTCGAACCAAGACAGCGCAACGCGATCTTCCACAGCCTGTTGCGTCAACAGCCGTGCCAGCACAAGCAGCAGCGTGGCAACCAACAGGCCGAACAACAGCGTCATCACCGAGATCAGGCTGAGCATGTTGGTGGCCGGGGCCTCAACCTCCAGCAGCCAGCGCCGGCCGGAAAGGTCAATTTCGCGCCGGGCCACGCTGCCCGAACGGACGGCGAGTTTCACTTCGGCAAGAAGGTTGCCCGGTTCGGCGGCATCGTCATAAAGCCGGATGCCGACCGCGCCGATCCGGTCGGTGCTGACGGCGGATTCGAGGAATTGCTGGCCGTTGAATGGGCTGTAAACGAAGCCGCGCAGATTGCTGCGACCCACTTCGAAGACCGGCACGTAGATCAGGAAACCCGGCGGACTGTTACGTCCGCCATCCTGCATCAGCACCGTTTTGCCCGATGCCACCGGCCGGCCCAGCCGCTCGGCCTCGTCCATCGCGGCCTTGCGGACAGGATCGGAATACATGTCGAAGCCGATCGCCCGGCGATTGCGCACGGTATCGGGCTGGAGGTACATCACCGGGGCGGCCACGGGCTGGTCCAGCGCCGGAGAGGGATAAACCGCGAAGTCCGGCGATCCACTGCGTCGCATCACTTCTTCGACCGTCGGAATGTCGACCCGGTTGACCCGCATGGTCCAGCCGATCCCGTCGGACCCCACATAGTTGCCATCGAGGTGGAGTTGTTGGATGAAGGTGCGGAACAGTGGTGCCTCCACCACCTGCTGCGTCGCAAACAGCGCCGCGCCGGAACGGAGATAGGCCGCGTTCGCGTTGGAGCGGCGCTCCAGCCCAGAGGCAATGGCTTGCGCCGTTTGATCCAATTGGGCGGATTCGCGTTGCTTTTCCGCGTGTTCGATGGCGAAAACGCTCAAGACGGTGACCGCCATCGTCAGTACGAAGATCCCGATCGGCAAGGCGCGCGGGAACCGTTCGTACCATCGCGGCGTCAGGTTTTTCTGGGAGAGCAACTTCTCCACCTGCGGTCAGGCCCCTCGGTTGATGTGCCGCAGTTTCATACACGACAGGTTCGTACACGCCACATCCACGACGGGCGTTGTTTTCGGGGAACCTCCGGGGCTTGGTTTCGTTCCACCCGCATATCGCATTGCGCGTCGGCTGGCTTGGAAGCCTGATGTGTGGTGTATCTGCCTTTTGCCGCGCGGGTCGCGGCCTGAACTTGCGACGACCCCAGGGGGAGGCTTAGCCGGACAGAATGTCGAAAGAGAAACCGATGAAGACAATGGGAGCCCAGCGCCGTGGGGCCGGCAAGCCGAAGTCGCCCGAATGGGCGACTGGGCTGCGTCGACTCTACGATTCGGTTGTGGACGAACCCTTGCCCGACAGCTTCGCCAAGTTGCTCGATCAGCTGGACGATGATGCGAATGGCTGACTTGCACAGTGGCGAAATCGTTAAAGGCGATGCCAAGGCAGATGCCGGCAGCGGAAAGGCGAAGCGCCCGGAACCGTTGCGTCAGGCCGGACCCGAATTCAAACGCGAACTCACCGCCGTTATCCCGCATCTGCGCGCCTTTGCCCGCGGATTGTGCGGCCGCCCGGATCTGGCCGACGATCTGGTGCAGGAAACCCTGCTGAAGGCGTGGGCGGCACAGGACCGGTTCGAGCCGGGCACCAGCATGCGTGCATGGACCTTCGTGATCCTGCGCAATGCCTATCTCACCGACATGCGCCGCAACCGCTTTCGGGCGGAATACGACGAGACGGTGGCGGAGCGCATTCTCGTGGCTCCCGCCGGTCAGGAAGGGCCTCTGCATCTTTCCGACATGCACCGCGCGTTGCTGACCTTGCCGCCAGAACGGCGCGAGGCGCTGTTGCTGGTGGGTGCAGGCGGTTTCAGTTACGAAGAAGCGGCGGCGATTTGCCAATGTGCCGTCGGCACGATCAAGAGCCGGGTGGGCCGTGCGCGCGCCGCGCTGGTACTGATGATGGAAAACGGCCAGTTTCCGCGCCGTGCCATCGGCGACGTGGTCGCGCACGATGCGATCATGGGCGATCTCGATAAATCGGTGCAGGCCGATTTATCGTCTTCAGGCGACTAGGTCGGCCCGAGTGCCACAGTGCGGCTGAAATCGGGGACGGGCACTTGATCCCGTGACGGACGGGGGCCAAGAATTGCCCGCACTCCATCCGAAAGCGCCCTTCGTGCAGCCCAGCAAAGACCCCGTCGTCGCACCGGCGATCCGTCCCGATGAAGTTCCGGTCGACCCGATCACGCGCCTGCAATCGGCGATCGTGCTGATGCTGATGCTGGGGCTTTTCCTCGCGCTGCCGTTCGTGTTGTCGATCGGCGCGGTGGTGTTTCTGCCACCGGTGACGGCGATGATCTTCACCATCGTGCTGTCGCCGATGGCCGACCGGCTGACCCGGTGGGGCCTGCCCAATATGCTGGCTTCGCTGCTGGCGATCCTGACGATGATCGCGGTGATCGTCGCCGCGCTCACGCTGATTTTGCAACCGGCGTTCGATATGGTCGATCAGGTGCCCGCCATGACGCGCGAGGTGGTGCGAAGGTTCACCGAACTGCGTGAAAATTTTGCGTGGGTGGGCGAGCTCAACCGGCAGATTGCGCGGCTTGCGGGCCACAATTCGCGCGAAGTGGCGCTGGCCAGCCCGTCGGTCATCGAACAGCTGGCATTCGCCACGCCCAGCGTTGTGCTGGAAACGCTGCTGACCCTGCTGATGACGTTCTTCATGATCGAATCGCGCATCCGCATGAAGCGGCGGCTGCTTCTGGAGCGGCAGAGCGTTTCGTCCACCGTTCGCATCGCCCGCGTGCTGCGCGATGTGCAGGATCGGGTGGCGAACTACATCCTCACGGTGGCGCAGATCAATCTGGCGATGGGCGTGGTCGTCGCGGCGGGCGCTGCAGCCTATGGCATGACCGCGCCGATCATGTGGGGCGGGTTGGCCTTTGTGCTGAATTTCCTGCCCTATATGGGGCCGCTGGTGATGACCGGGCTGCTGGCGCTGGTCGGTCTCGGCACGTCGAGCACGGTCGCGCTGGGGCTGGTGCCGGCACTGGCGTTCCTGGCGCTGCACGCCGTTGAATCGAATGCGATCACCCCGTCGATCCTGGGCGCGCGCTTCACGCTCAACCCGGTCGCGATCCTGCTGTCGTTCAGCTTTTTCACGTGGATCTGGGGTGTGCTTGGCGCACTGCTATCCGTGCCGATCCTGCTGACAATGTCGGCATTGGTCGATCATCTTGGCAGACCCAACTTCGTCGGCTTCCTGTTTGGAGAGCCGTTGTTCGAAGTGGGCAGGCTGGAGGCCGCTTCCGAAGTCGCCGGCGAGGCGGCTTCGGAAGCAGCACCCGTTCAGGCCGGGTAGGCCCAGACTGCACCGCGTGACAGGTTTTCGCCGGCGAAGGCCCAGTTCAGGTGGTCGTCGATCACCTGCTTCAGGTAGTCGGGACGCAGGTTCTTGTAATCGATGTAGTAGGCGTGTTCCCACAGATCGATCACCAGCAGCGGCGTTGCGCCAAGGCTGTTGAACGTCGCCGCGTCGTGCGTCTGTTCAACGGCAACCTTGCCGTCCTTGGCCACCAGCCACACCCAGCCCGAGGCGAAGTGGGCCGTACCCTGCGTTGCCAGTTCGGTCTTCAGCGCATCGAACGATCCGAACGAGGCGTCGATGGCCGCGGCGAGTTCACCCTGCGGCGACTGCGCTTC
Source organism: Novosphingobium sp. (assembly GCA_027311705.1). Lineage (GTDB taxonomy): Bacteria > Pseudomonadota > Alphaproteobacteria > Sphingomonadales > Sphingomonadaceae > Novosphingobium. The sequence continues at coordinate 21,615 of DAICYJ010000225.1, forward strand.
AGGGCTGAGGCTGTGCCAGTAGAAACCGTGGTTCCAGACTTGCGCGGCATTGTTGAACAGGCCCCAGTCTCCGGTCGCGTCGCCCTTGGCTTCGGCAGCGGCGACGATGTCTTCAAGGTTCTTGCCGGCAAGTTCCCCACCTTCGATCGCGGCATTGGTCTTGTCGACATAGGCCTTGTGATGCTTGCCATGGTGGGTTTGCAGGGTGGTCGCCGAAATGGCGGGTTCAAGGGCGGTTTCGGCATAGGGCAGGGGAAGCAGCGAAATCGACATGGAAATTCCGATCGGGATGGAGAGGATCTGGTTCGCAGACCAACGCCCTCGCCGGGCGTCGGTTGCGCCGCACCTATGAAAAATATGGCGGAATTCCAGCGAGTTTTTTCAATCGAACGTTGCGCAAAAGGCGATTATGAAACCGGTGTTCCATCCGCCGCGATGGGTGCCCGGCCCACCGCATATTTGTCTGCCGAAGCGGTGACGGCCACGTCCATCGTCACGTTGCCCAAAGTGCGCATGAGGTCAGGCAACACTTCCACCGCGACCAGCAGCGCCAGCGGACCCACCGGCACGCCCATCGCGATCGCAATCGGGCCGACCGAAGCGACATAGCTGATCGTGCCCGGCAGGCTGACCGAACTGAGCGAGACGAGGATGGCAATGATCCACCCCGAAACCAGCATTGCGGGTGACAACTCCACGCCATACCACTTGGCGACATAGAGCACGACCGCCAGGTTCATCGCCGGGCTGGTGGCGCGGAACAGCGAGACCGCCAGCGGCATCACAAACTCCGCCGTGGTATCACGCACGCCCAGTCGGCGGCACGCACCCAGCATGGCGGGCAGCGAAGCGAGCGAGGATTGCGTGGATAGCGCAAACACCTGAACCGGCAGCATCGCCCGCGCAAACGCGCCCAGCGACCGGCGTGCGACCGCCACGGCGATGAGGTAACCGCAAAGCAGCACGACCGATCCGGTCAGCACCACGATCAGGACGTAATGCGCCAGCGCGCCGATGGCTGCCGGCCCGCTTTTCGCCGCGACCGACAGGCTCAATGCCAGCACGCCCACTGGCGCGACGGCCAGCACCCAGCCGATCACGACCAGCATGGCCGAGGCGATGGCTGCGAAGAAGGTGGACAGCGATGTGCGCAGGCGGGTCTCCAGCCGGGTCGTCGCCAGCGCGAACACTGCGATAAACAGGATCATCGGCAGCATCCGGTCATTGGCAGCGGCATCGATCACATTGGTCGGCACGATGGAGCGCAAGTAGTCGGCCAGCCCGGGCACCGCGCCTTGCGGCGGCACGGAGGCAAGGCTGGATCGCAGGGCGTCGCCGGCGCTGCCGGGGATCGGCATGAGCGCCAGCAAGGCCGGGGTGACGAACAATGCCATCCCGGCGCTGAACGCCAGGAAGGCAATGAACATTACCAGACTGCGCCGCGCCAACATCCCCGCGCTGGCCGTCGCAACCGTCTGCACGACGCCGGTAAACAGCAGCGCGGCAACCAGTGGCACGATGGTCGCCTGCAAGGCGCGCAGCCACAGGTCGCCTACCGGCTCCGCCACCGCCAGCACTGCTGGAAGCGCTTGCGGCGCGGCGAAAGCGAGCGCCAGCCCGCCCAGCAAGCCACCGGTGAGCGCAGCAAAAGTCCACGCGGCCGACACTTGCGCAATCGGCGGCAATGAAAACGCCGGAGCGGATGCGTTTTCTGAGGATGAAGGATCGGTAATCGCTTGGTTCATGCGTTGGTGAGATTAATCGTGTAGGGCGCAATGGCAACGTGCTTTGGCCGCGCCTGTGCGCACACAACGGGATTCAGGGTAAACGATGGGACGCAAATTCTTCGGCACCGATGGCATCAGGGGCCGGACCAATGTCGGCGTGATGACTGCGGTAACCGCGATGAAGGTCGGTCAGGCCGCCGGCACCTATTTCCTGCGCGGCGCGCACCGCCACCGCGTGGTGATCGGCAAGGATACGCGCCTTTCGGGCTATATGCTGGAAAACGCGATGGTTGCGGGCTTTACCAGCGTGGGGATGGACGTGATCCTCGTCGGCCCGATGCCGACGCCGGCCGTGGCCATGCTCACGCGCGAGATGCGCGCCGATGTGGGCGTGATGATATCTGCCAGCCACAATCCTTATGAAGACAACGGCATCAAGCTGTTCGGCCCCGATGGCTTCAAGCTTTCGGACGAGGACGAGTATGCGATCGAGGCGCTGCTCGATCAGGAACTGGCGCTGGCCGCATCGGAAGATGTGGGCCGGGCACGCCGGATTGAGGATGCGCGCGGGCGCTATATCCACGCGCTGAAGGCATCGCTGCCGTACAACGTGCGGCTCGACGGGCTGCGCATCGTGGTCGATTGCGCGAACGGCGCGGCCTATCACGTCGCGCCATCGGTGCTGTGGGAACTGGGTGCCGAAGTGATCGCCATCGGGGTGGAGCCCAACGGCAAGAACATCAACGCAGGGGTGGGTTCGACCCATCTCGACGCGATCAAGGACAAGGTGCGCGAAGTGCGCGCCGATATCGGCATCGCGCTGGATGGCGATGCGGACCGGCTGATCGTTGTCGATGAAAAGGGCCAGACGGTCGATGGCGACCAGATCATGGCGCTGATCGGCAGCACACTGGCCGCGCGCGGGGCCTTGCGCGGCGGCGGCGTGGTGGCGACAGTGATGTCGAATCTCGGCCTCGAACGCTATCTGGCCACGCAGGGCATCGATCTGATCCGCACCGCCGTGGGCGACCGCAACGTGCTCGAAGCCATGCGCGAGGGCGGATACAATGTGGGCGGCGAGCAATCGGGCCACATGATCCTGACCGACCATGGCACCACCGGCGATGGCACGGTTGCCGCGCTGCAGGTGCTGGCCGCGCTGATCGCATCGGGCAAGCCTGCCAGTGAGACACTGCATCTGTTCGACCCCGTGCCGCAATTGCTGAAGAATGTGCGCTTTGCGGGCGGCAAGCCCTTGGAAGTGCAGGCCGTGCGCGATGTGATCGCCGGGGCCGAGGCGCAACTGGCGGGCAAGGGCCGGCTGGTCATCCGGCCCTCCGGCACCGAGCCCGTCATCCGCGTGATGGCTGAAGGCGACGACGCCGCCGAGGTTGAAAGCCTGGTTGACCGGATCTGCGACGCGGTTCGGAAGGCAGCTTGATGCTGGACATGCATCCCGATTGCGAACGCTGCGGCACCGATCTTCCGGCCGAAGCGCCCGGCGCGTTCATCTGCTCGTTCGAGTGCACGTTCTGCGCTGAATGCAGCGATGCGCTCGACGACCGCTGCCCCAATTGCGGCGGAGAACTGATGGACCGGCCGACCCGGTCGAAGGCATTGCAGACCAGCAATCCGGCGTCCACGGTGCGCAAGTTCAAAGCGTGATGGTTCCGCGCATCCTGTCCATCGCTGGCTCGGATTCGGGCGGCGGAGCGGGCATTCAGGCCGACATTAAGACCATCGCGATGCTGGGCGGCTATGCGATGACCGCGATCTGCGCGCTGACCGCGCAGGACACGACCGGGGTGCACCTGATCGAGCCGGCGTCGGCCGCGATGGTGGCCGCGCAGATCGACGCCTGCGTGGGCGATATCGGCGTCGATGCGGTGAAGATCGGCATGCTGGGTTCGCCGGAGATTGCACGGATCGTGGCGGACCGGCTGGAGAAGCTGGCGGTGCCGATCGTGTTCGACCCGGTGATGGTGGCCACCAGCGGCGCGGCGCTGGCCGATGCTGCCACCATCGCTGCATTCGAACGGCTGATGCGGATAGCCACGCTGACGACGCCGAATGTGCTCGAACTTGCAGCGCTGGGTGGGGCGGACGCTATGGCCGCGCGCGGGATCGCATGGCTGGGCAAAGGCGGCGACGCGGCGGGGGCCGAGATCACCGACCGCCTGTGCGTACCCGGCCAGCCCGATCGGATATGGACCGCGCCGCGCATCGAAACGCGCCACACCCACGGCACTGGCTGCACGCTATCCAGCGCCATCGCCACGCTGCTCGGCATGGGCCTGCCGTTGGACGAAGCGGTTGAAGATGCCCGCGAATTCGTGCGCGCTGCCTTGCTGGCTGCGCCCGGCTTTGGTGCGGGGAATGGGCCGCTGGGGCATCACGCGGTACGATAATCCTCTGCGACCAGTTCGAAATAGACGCTGTCACACCAGACATCGCCCACTAGCCAAGTCCGCGCTTGCCGGTGTGTTTCGCGAAAGCCCAGCCGCTCAAGCAGCCGGATCGAAGCGGTATTGCGCGGATCGACATCGGCCAGCGCACGTGGCAGGCGATGTATTGCGAAGGCGCGATCAAGCACGGCCGCCAGAGCCTCGCGTGCAAAGCCTTGGCCCCAGACTTCCGGATCAAAAATATAGCCAATTTCGGGAAAGCGGTAAAAGCCGGCCTTGCCGATCAGGCGGCCATCATGTTCGATGATAAAGTCTTCGCCTTCGACGGGGGCGATGGCGATCATTTTGGCCAGGAATTCTCGGGTCTCCGCCGGGTTCCGATGCGGCGGCGTTGACCAGAAGGCCATCGCACGCGGCTGCTTCATGATGGCATGCATGGCAGCCTCGTCACCGGCGCGGGCTGCGCGCAGCTTCAATCGTTCGGTGTGAAGCTCGATCAAGGCTGCTCTCTCAGTCGCAATCCAGTCCATAGAATTCCACCACGTGCGCCCAGGCTTCCTCGGCGGTTTCGACCGTGTGGAACAGGTTCAGGTCCTCGAAGTTGATCGTGCCCTCCTCGGCAATGGCGCGGAAATCAATGACCTTGTTCCAGTAGTCGCCGCCGAACAGCAGGATCGGGATGGGCTTCATCTTGCCGGTCTGGATCAGGGTGAGAAGCTCGAAGAATTCGTCGAACGTGCCGAACCCGCCGGGGAACACGGCAACCGCGCGGGCGCGCAGCAGGAAGTGCATCTTCCGCAGCGCGAAATAGTGGAACTGGAAAGACAGATGCGGCGTGACATAGGCGTTGGGCGCCTGTTCATGCGGCAGAACGATGTTCAGGCCGATCGATTCCGAGCCTGCTTCCTGCGCCCCGCGGTTGGCCGCTTCCATGATCGAAGGCCCGCCGCCCGAACAGATCACGAATTGCCGCTGGCCTTCCTCGATCACCGCGCACTTGCTGGCGATGAAGGCCAGCTTGCGGGCCTCGTCATAGTACTTCGACTTGGCCACCAGCCGCTCGACCACGGCCTTGCGTTCGGGCGTGGTCGCGGTGGCGAGCGCGGCTTCGGCCATTTCCGGCGCGGGAATGCGGGCAGAGCCATACATCACCAGCGTCGATCCGATGCCCGCCTCATCAAGCAGCATATCGGGCTTGAGCAGTTCGAGCTGAAAGCGAACGGGCCGCAGTTCTTCGCGCAGCAGGAAATCGACGTCGCGGAAGGCCAGCCGATAGGCCGGGTCCTGTTGCTGCGGAGTGGTGCGCGCCTGCGATTCCACAAAGCCTGCTTCCTGCTCGGCCTTGTAGAATTTGCGGTTGGTCAGTTCGTGGTTGGCTTCGTCTTCGGTCATGCCCCGCTGTCGCCTCCCGGCGTCAAATACGCAAGTTCGATCCAGTCCGGTGCGGAAATACGTGTTCATGCTGCAGTGCAATTAACGATCTATCGCACCTGCGAAACACCCTACGTCTTTGAAAGTGTTAACGCCGAAATGCGGGCCTTCATAGTTTTTTAACCCGGTGTCCTAACCCGGTCCTAACAAGAAATATCAACGCGAAGTTGGGCAAATCGCTGTGGACCAAAGGAGTTCCCGATGACCACCACCAAGCTGCTAAGCTCTTCGATCGCAATTGCCATAATCGTTTGCGCAGGAACGGCACAAGCCGGCACTGTGCGTTCGGGCGCAAGCCTGCCCAAGGCATCCTCTTCCAAATACGCTTCCAACAAGGCACCCGGCAAAAGCTCGCACGGTTGGTCGGAAAGCCGCGGCAACAAGCGCGGACGTGACGATGACCATCATGGTCGCGGCCATGGTGGTCACGGCCATGGGCATGGCAATGGCCATGACGATCACGGCAATGGCCACGGCAATGGCCACGGCCATGGTCACGATCATGACGACGATACGCCCGGCTGCTGAACCCTGCCGGACGCAAGCAAGGGGCCAGTCCGTACGCGCGGGCCGGCTTCTTGCTTGCGTATCAGCGGGCGCAGTTGCGGGCCAGCCGTTCTTTCACCAGCTTCACGTTGTTGGCCATGTCGAGCGCCATCAGCAGGCCCCGGCGTGAAAGGTCGGCGTACAGTTGCATGGTTTCGCGATCGGCGGCGCAGGCTTCCTTGCGGCGGCCAACGGCGTCCAGGGTCTCGCCCACCAGCACGTGATCGAACACCAGATCGCGGGTGCGCCGTGGTGACGGATCGGCAGCCTGTCGTCGCGCGTCTTCTTCGCGGACTTGCGCAAGCAGCGCCAGCGCCGCGTCGGTTTGCCCGCCAAGCCCCAGCGCCTGTGCACGGGCATTGCGCACCACGCGCAGCCGCCGCTGCGCTTCGTCGTCGGCAGGATCGAAGGCGACGGCGGCCAGTGCATCGGTCTCGGCCGGGCCGAGCACGGCAAGCGCCTCGCCGGCGCGGTCCAATTCGAGCAGGTTCATCGCCAGTTCCCACCCGGCCACCGTGGCCGCACCGCGCAGGAACGGGTCGTCTGGCCGCAGTGCGCGCAGTGCGCGCAGGAAATTCGCCCGCTCGCGGTAGATCCGCAGGGATTCGCGCGTATCGCCGCTGTAATAGACGCCTTCCGCCTTGGCCCCCAGCAGGTGGAAGCGGTCCATGCCGTCTTCGAACGTCGTGCCTGTCCCGATCAGCGCCAGACCGGCATCGGCCATGGCGATCTGATCGGCAAAGCGGCCCTGCCAGCCGTTCAGGTCGGCCAGAACCCGCGCGCGAGCCCGGGCCACCATCGCATCGGGTGCGGGCAGGCTGCGGAATACAGCGTCGGCCCGCCGGGCCAGCCGTTCGGCGTCGGCCTGATCGCCCTTCATCCACGCGGCGAGGCCCACTCGTTCGTAAAGCACATGCGCCAGCAGCGTTCGCGCTGGCGTTCCGGGAATTGGTGTGAGCAGTGCCTCTGCCTTGCGCAAGTTGGCCTCGGCACGTTGCGGTTGGGCGAGGTTGGGGCGGCCGGCGCGGCCCTGCACTTGCGCCAGCCGCAACAACCCGTCGGCCGTCTCAATGCGCACTTCGTCCGATGCCCCGCGGCTGGAGGACAGCCGTTCGAGATAGGTCTGTGCCGCCGCCGCCGTTTCGGCGCGCAGCCGCAACGCGCCGGGCATGGCTTCCAGCCGGGGCATCAGGGTGCCGATCATGTAGCGCGCCGCGCCGCGCGCATCGGCAAAGCGGGCCTCCGCCTCGGTCCGTTCAGCATCGGCGCGCCAGTAGAACAGGGTGCTGACCACGGTGGTGCCGGCCAGCAGCGCGATCAGTGCCGCCGTCAGGGCGATGCCGCGCCGGTGCCGACGCGCGAAAAGCCCAGCAAAATATCCCCACGACGCATCCGCCCGCGCGCGCACGGGCAAGTGCGCACCGAACCGGCGGATGTCCTCGATCAGGCCGGCAACGTCGGGATAGCGGTCCCCCGGTGCCACCGACAGCGCGCGCCCGGCGATGGCCGCAAGGTCGCCTTCCAGCCAGCCCTGCGGCAGCCGGGCGCCCGGCACGCAAGGCTGATCGCCGATTGGCGCGCGCCCTGCCAGCATCTCCACCATCAACATGCCCAGCCCGAACACATCGCTGGCCACCGTCGGCGGGGCACCGCCGCTGCGTTCGGGGGCGGCATAGGCGCGGGTGAGGGGGGAAGGGGCGGTGCCCGTCTCGCGCCCGATGTCGTCGACCAGCCGGGCGATGCCAAAGTCGAGGAGATGGACCGATCCATCCCCGCTCATCAACACATTGCCGGGCTTGATATCGGCGTGGATCACCAGCGCGCGATGGGCGTGGGCCACCGCCTCGCACACCGAGGCAAAGGCCGACAGCCGCGTTTCCAGCGTGGCGTCTGTGCGTGCCAGTGCTTCGGTGATGGGCAAACCGTCGATGAAGTCCATTGCCAGCCACGGCCGATCGGCATGTTCTCCGCCATCAAGGATGCGGACGATGGCCGGGTGGCGCAGCCGTGCCAGGATGCGGCGTTCCTCCGCAAAGCGTTCGCGCGCGGCATCGGTGGCGATGTCGCCCCGTATCAGCTTGATCGCCACGGTCTGCTGGAACAGCCCGTCGTCGCGCTCGGCCTTCACCACCGTGCCCATGCCGCCGCGCGCGATCTCGCCCGTCACGCGATAGGGGCCGATCCGCTCCGCCACCACGTCGTCCAGTCCGAAGGCGTGGACGAAGCTTTCGGTATGGAGAAACGGCGCGTCGCCGCCATCGAGCGCCAGCAGATGATCCACGCGCGTGCGCAACGCCGCATCGTCATCGCACAGTGCTTCGATCAGGCGGCTGCGGCTGGCGGGGTCGTCATGCCCCAGCGCTTGCTCGATGATGGACAGCGCGCGGGTTTCGATCGAGGTCATGCGCTGGCCCCGGTCACACCGGCTGCAATTCGCTCGCCAGCCACAGGCGCGCGGCCTTCCAGCGGCGCTTCACCGTGCTTTCCGATTCCTGCCACAGCTCGGCAATCTCCGGCACGCTCAACCCCACGAAGAAGCGCAGTTCCACCAGCCGGGCCATGTCGGGAGAGGCTGCCTCCAGCCGCACCAGCGCGGCGTCGAGAGCTTCCACATCGAATCCCGGATCGCCATCGGTGCCCGCAATCGTGACATCGGGAGCCTGCCGTTTGCGCGCCCGGCGCTGGCGGATCGCGTCGATCATCGCCTGCCGCAGGATCCGTGCGCCGGTGGCGAAGAAGTGCTGGCGATCCGCCCAGGTCATCCGGTCCAGTCGGATCACCCGCAGCGCCGCCTCGTTCACCAGTTCGGTCGGCTGGATCGTGAGGAACGGAGCCTCGCGCCGCAACAGCCGCGCCGCCGCCAGTCGCAGATCGTCGTAGACTGACGCCAGCATGGCATCGCGCTCCGCCGCCGAAGCGGGACTGATCGACGCCTGCTCTTCCTGTCCGGCCATCTCCACCCGAACCTCCTGTCCGGAAGGATACGGGGGATTGGCGCAGCTTGGCAATCAGTGCTTTGGCAGGTGCTTTGCCACGGGCTTTGCCACGGGCTTTGGCCGGTGCGCTCGCCCACCCGGCGGTTAACCTGCTGCGCACGGCCGCCGATGCCGTCAGAACACGAGGATGTCGGAAGCGTCCAGCGTGGGATGGCCGTCCAGAATGGCGATTTTGATCTGCGCCTGTGACCCCGTTCCATCGGGATCATAGTACAGCGCGCCAGAGGTGCTGTCGTAAATCAGGCGGTCGCCGGCATCGGCGGCCTGCTTGCCGATGGTGAATTCAGCCGGGTTAAATGGAGTGGATGCGATGCCGCCGAAGTAATAGCGTTCAAACTGCAGGTGATCGACGCCGTGGACAAAATCGCGGATCTTGTCGACGCCGTTGTCTGCCGCAAACGTGCCCGAAAATCGGAACGTGTCGCTGCCGCTGCCGCCGATCAGCGTGTCGTTGCCTTCGTTGCCGATCAGCACATCGTCGCCCCCGCCGCCGGTAATGGTATCCTTGCCTGCCAGGCCCCTCAACAGGTTGGCCGCGCTGTTGCCGTAAATGCTGTTGCCGATCTGGTTTCCGGTTCCGTCGATCGCCGCGCTGCCGGTGAGCACCATGACTTCGATGTTGGCATTGAGCGTGGCCGTGGCCGAAGCCCGCACCGTGTCTGTGCCTTCGCCGACCTGTTCGTTAATCTGGTCGTTTACATTGTCGACGTAGTACGTGTCGTTGCCGGTGCCCCCGAGCATGTAATCGCCGCCCACTCCGCCGTCGATCCGGTCGTTGCCGCCAAGCCCGCGCAACTCGTTGTAGCCGTCGCCGCCCTTGAGCAGGTTGGCGCTTTCGTTGCCGACGCCGTAATAGGCGCTGCCCCGCAGGATGAGGGTTTCGACATTGTCCGCCAACGTGAGGTTGACCGTGGCCACGACGGTGTCCGCCCCCTGGCCGACCGCCTCGATCACCTTGTCTTCGGCAACGTCCACATAATAAGTATCGTTACCCAGCCCGCCCGTCATGCTGTCGATGCCGCCTCGCCCGTCGAGCGTATCGTTGCCGCCCAGCCCCGTCAGTGCATTGGCTCCCGCATTGCCGAAAAGCCGGTCGGCAAACGCGGAACCGGACAGATTTTCGACACCGCTGAAGCTGTCGCCAGCCGCATCGCCGCCTTTGCCCTTGCCGCTGGTGAGATCGACGATGACGTTGTCGGCGCTGGCCTGATACGTGGCGGTATCGCTGCCGCCTCCGCCGATCAGATAGTCAGCGCCGGTGCCGCCGGCCAGCGTATCGTTGCCTTCGCCGCCGGCTAGCGTATCCGCACCTGCATCGCCGTTCAGCACGTCGTTGTCGTTGCCGCCTTCCAGTCGGTCGTTGCCGTTGCCGCCCGAAAGGGTATCCGCCCCTTGCCACCCGGTGATCAGATCGTTGCCCGCGCCGCCGGTGTGCGTATCGGCATTGGCCGAACCGCCAAAGCTCTCCCCGGTGATGCCTGCCCCGGTCGAAAAGCGTTCGATCGCGGTGTGGTTCAGGTTGAAGCTCGGAAAATCGGGGTTCGGGCGCGCATCATTGTAGACAACGTCGACCGTGCCATCGGTGCGCACGGCAAGATCCTGAATGCCGAAGTTCTGCCCCGGCACCGCAGCCGCCGCATTGACGCGCTGGGTATCGATGGTGCCGCCGCCTGCGGCGATCAAACCAAGGTAGGCATCGACTTGTGCGGTGCCGTTCACCCCATAGGTCCCATCCTGGAAGGCGACGGCAATCCGTCCGTCGGGCAAGGCCTCGCCCCAGACATACTTGGTGATGTTGCCCATGTCCGTGCCGCGATGGAGAAACTCCAGCGCGTCCGACACGGGATTGCCCGCCGCGTCGAAGTAGCGGACCTTGCTGTCCCACCCATCGAACCGCTTGCCGCCGAACACTCCGGCATCGGCGACGTAGCTGTTTTCGGTCCAGATCACGGCAAAGCCGCCGTTCGGCAGCTTCACCACATTGGCGCCGGTGCTTCCGTCGATGGAACTGAAACCGCCCATGCCGCCGTCGTTGCCGGTGTAGAGCGGGATCTGCTCCACCCGCACCGGCGTGCCGGGGGCACCCGCGCCGCGCGCGACCTGAACGGTCAGCGTATACTGCCCGTGATACCCGCCTGCATCCTGCCCGATCTCCAGCCGGTCGAGCATCACATAAGCGACCGATCCGCCCTTCAGCGTGTCGCTGTCATAGATGAACTGGGTGTCTGCCTGCCGTGTCGTGGTGGTGCCGTTGATCGTATACGGGGCGGTGGAGGAAATGTCGGAAGGGGCCAGCGCTTGGCCGGTTGCGTCGAAGTACCGGACGCGCACGTCGCTCGCCGCGCTGATGGTGCCCGATTGCGGTCCGTTGGAATTGTAGGTGATCGGCACTTGCGTGGCACCAAAGGCATCCGACGACCATGTGAGGACGAACCCGCCGTTCTTCGTCGGAGTAACGGTGTAGCCGGTTCCGGAAAGCGAATTGTTGTCCTGCTCGTTCATCGGCGTGATCTGGTCGCTCATGGCCTGGCCGGCGGCGTCGAAGGTCTGGATGCGCACGCCGCGTCCCAGCCCGGCATGCTCGGTGCCGTAAATGACGAAGCCGCCGCCGCTCAACTGCTGGATGTTGCCGTAGGCAAAATTGCCGATCGACCAATCGGGCGCAACCGTGGTGCGAATGCCGGCGGTGTCGAGAGACGAAATCCATTGCCCGTTCGCCGCCGTCCGCACCAGCAGGTCGGCGCGTTTTCCGGCATCAATCTGCGCATCGTAACCGGCACCCAGATCGAGGGAGTTCATGTGGATCATCGTCATAGGTCCGCTCCTTGCCCACGAACGCCTTTGGTCCGTTCACAAGGCTAAGGCGCAAGGCGCGGGGAAACCGGTTCAGTCGCCGAAGATTTTTTTAAAATCCAGATACGAAAAAGGGCGGCTCCCCCCGAAGCCGCCCTTTTCCGAACACCCACTGGAGAGAGGGCTGGTATGTCGCTTGGTCGATCAGGCGGCGGGTGCGGCACCCTTGCCATAACGGCGGCGGGCGACGAGGCCCGCGGCAGCCGCGCCGAACAGCAGCAGCATCGATGGTTCGGGCACTTCGGTGCCGCCATTGGTGGTACCACCGTTCGTGGTGCCGCCGTTGGTCGTGCCACCATTGGTGGTTCCACCGGTCGTCGTGGTGGTGCTGGTACTGCCGTTCGAGGACGACGAGGTCGAGCTGGAGGTCGACGACGACGTGCTGCTCGATGTGGAAGAGCTGGTGCTGACGTTGCCCGAGCTGGTCGACGTGGACGAACTGCTGGTGACCGCGCCCGACGAGGTCGAGACATTGCCCGAGGACGTCGATACATTGCCCGACGAAGTGGACACGTTCCCGCTCGAAGTGCTGACATTGCCCGACGAGGTCGAGGTGCTGCTGGTGACCGCGCCCGAGCTGGTCGAGACGTTGCCGCTCGACGTCGAGGTCGAAATGCCGCCGCTGGAGGTCGAGGTCGATCCGCCGGAGGACGAGGTCGAGCCACCCGACGACGAGGTGGAACCGCCGGACGTCGAGGTCGAACCGGTGCTGGTGGACGAAACCACGACGCTGCCGCCGCCACCGCCACCGCCGCCACCGAAGAAGCCGCCGAAGAAACCGCCGCCAAAGCCACCGATGGGGCCGCCGCCGATCACCACGGGAACGGCACCGCCGCCACCGCCGCCCATCTGCTGCGGCGGCATCGGGGGCATATAGGGCACGGGCACCATGGCCATCTGCTGCGGCGCTTCGCACGAGCGGGTGACCGTGGTCTTCACGATGCGGCGGGCGCGGTGCACCTCACGCGGCGCGGCGCGGCGGGCGACGACGCGCGGCTTCGCCTGCTTCACCTTGATCGGCTTCACATGGTGGATCTCGCCCGAAGACGGGGCTTCCGACACGTGGACGGCACCGCCGCCAAGGACCGCTCCACCTGCTGCGCAGGCCGCCAGTTTCACCAATGCCATCCGTACCGACATGTTCGTTGCTCTCGCTGCTTCCCCTGGAAGGCCCTAGCCGATCTGCCGTTAACAGATGGCCACTGCCTTTCCTGACAACTCGATCAACGCAGATCGGGATGGCAGCGGCAATGGCGTTAACCGTGATTCATGCCCCGGAAGTGTGCCTAAATGCGCCGCATCGGGCCCTGCGGTTAACTGTGTCCCAAAGTGGAACCGAATCCCGCGCCGGGTTTACCCGCCTTCGTCGAAAAGGTCGGGCACCGAGCCCGACGGCGGGGTCATCCCCAAGTGCTGCCAGCCGCGATCGTTCAGGCAGCGGCCGCGCGCGGTGCGGGCGACGAGGCCGAGCTGGATCAGGTAGGGTTCGATCACGTCCTCGATCGTGTCGCGCGGCTCGGAAAGCCCGGCAGCCAGCGTTTCCACGCCCACTGGCCCGCCCTTGTAGATGCCGGCGATCATGGTGAGGTAGCGGCGATCCTGCAAATCCAACCCCAGCTTGTCGACCTCCAGCCGGGTGAGGGCCGAATCGGCAATCTCGCGGGTGATGGTGGTGCTGCCCGCCACTTGCGCGAAATCGCGCACCCGGCGCAGCAGCCGCCCGGCGACACGCGGCGTGCCCCGCGCACGGCGGGCAATCTCCTGCGCTCCGCCCGCGTCCAGCCCGATGCCGAGCAGGCCCGCACCGCGCAGCACCACGCGTTCGAGTTCAGGCACGGTGTAGAACTGAAGCCGCACTGGGATGCCGAAGCGATCGCGCAACGGCGTGGAGAGCAGGCCCGCACGGGTGGTCGCGCCGATCAGGGTGAATGCCGGCAGGTCGATCCGCACCGACCGCGCCGATGGCCCTTCGCCGATAATGAGGTCGAGCGCGCGGTCCTCCATTGCTGGATAGAGCACTTCCTCCACCACCGGGTTCAGGCGGTGGATCTCGTCGATGAACAGGACGTCGCCTTCTTCAAGGTTCGTCAGCAAGGCGGCCAGATCGCCCGACTTGGCGATGACCGGGCCGCTGGTGGCGCGAAAATTGACTCCCAGTTCACGCGCGATGATTGCGGCGAGCGTGGTCTTGCCAAGGCCGGGCGGACCAAAGAACAGCACATGGTCCATCGCCTCCCGCCGCTGCCGCGCGCTCTCGATAAAGACGCGCAAGTTCTCGCGCGCGGCCTCCTGCCCAACGAATTCGGCAAGCGATTTGGGGCGCAGCGCGGCGTCGGGGTCAGCCGGCTGGCGGTCGGGAGAGAGGAGGGTGTCGGTCATGGGGTTACACAGACTTGAAGATGATAATCCCAGTGTCCGCTGTGATCCAAGCAGCGGTCGATTCCCAGCCAGTCTTGTATCCAAAGTCCAATAAGATTTCCCGCGAGAAAGACAATTATGTTGGGGCAGATCAGCGCAGTCAGGTGGCGACGTGTCATTTCAACGCATCCAGAAACTCATCCTGTGCCACGCCTGCTTGCCGCAAGATGCCCGCCAGCGTTCCGGTCTTCACCGGCTTGTGTAGCGGAACCACCGTGCCGCTGCCGTCCCGACGCATAACAACATGACTTCCGCGTTGGCGGACTTGCGCGAAGCCCAACCGTTCCAGAGCCTTGATAACCTCCGCGCCTGAAAGCACGGGCAGCTTAGGCATGGACCGCAACGTCAAAGCTGGTCACCAGTGCGGCACCATGGAACGTCATTGGGAATTCCTCCAGATACAGTTCCACCGCCTCCCGCAGGTTGGCGAGGGCTTCCTCGATCGTATCGCCCTGGCTGACCGTGCCGGTTTCGGGATTGAGGGCAACGTAGCCGCCTTCTTCCGCTGGATTGAGAACCGCTGTTACCTGCATGGTCCGTTCCTTTCGCGCGCCATATTACCCCGCCGCCCTTTTCAACGCCACCCGCACAAGGTCGTTCAGCCCCGCGTCGTCGCCAAGTTCCTCAATCGCCTTCGCCACCGCGTTGCTCGCCACCAGCGGCTTGAACCCCAGGTTCTGCAAGGCTGAAACCGCATCCGCGCTTACCGACCCCGCCGGCACCATCGCCAGCCCGTCGATCGGTGCCACGCCCGGTCCGCCGCCGAAGCCCGCCAGCCCGCCGGCCTTGTCCTTCAGTTCGTGCACGATACGCGTCGCCAGCTTCGGCCCCACGCCGTTGGCGCGCGACACCATCGCGCTGTCGCCTTGCGCGCAGGCGCGTTGCAGTTCGTCCGAGGACAGTGCGGAGAGGATTGCCAGCGCAACTTTGCTTCCCACGCCCTGCACGCCCGTCAGCAGGCGGAACCATGCGCGTTCGCCGGCGCTGGCGAAGCCGATCAGGCGCTGGTCGGTTTCGCTCACCTGCAATTCGGTGTGGACCACCACCTTGTCGCCCGCGATGCCGAGGTGCGTGAGCGTCTTGGCCGAACAGTGGACGAGGTAGCCCACGCCGCCCACGTCGATGATGGCCCAGTCGGGGCCGGTTTCGTCGAGGATGCCGGTGAGCTTCGCGATCATGGTTTGTTCCTATGGCAGGGAACGGCCACGAACGCCAGAGGGTGAAGTCAGCCGAGCAGTTTGCTCAACACATCGGGGTGGAAGCTGCCGCCGAGGAAGCCGTTGAGGCCCATGAACAGGCCGAACGCGCCGAAGGCCCAGCCGAGGGCGAGCAGCCAGAAGCTTTCCAGCAAGGCCGCCACCGCCGCGACCGAGATCGCGGTGGAAATGGCCGCGTCGCCTGCATCGAACTGGTCGTCGTGGACGTTAAGCGCATCGTAGAGATCGGACTGTGCCTTTGCGTCGGCGGCAAGCGCTGGGACTTCGGCTTTGTAGCGCGCGATGTCCTTGCCCAGCCCAGCCAGCGCGGCATCGGCCTTGCCCGGCGCGGCGAGGGTGGCGATCTGCAGGCGTTCGCCTTGCGCCAGATGCTGCTTGGTCTTGGTCGCCTGATACTCGTTCCAGCGATCGACCGATGCTGATTGCGCGGCCTGCATGCCCTGGACGATGTTGCCGTCCTTGATGTTGCACAGCCCTGCGAACACCGACAGCACCACGACGGTGATGGCGATCATGCGGTTGAGCCGCTTGTCCTTGGCTTCGGCGCTGAGTTCGAGTTCCATGCCGTACGACATGACGCAGGCCGTCCGGCGGGGCGATGGCCGGAAGCCTACGGTTTGGTTATGTCAGCGATGGCTGCCCAGCATGTTGGCGTGGGTGATCGCTACCGCGAGGGCGTCGGCGGCGTCCTCGCCCGCCAGCTTCACGCCGGGCAGCAGCACTTTGAGCATGGCCTGCACCTGCTTCTTGTCGGCCCCGCCAGTGCCGACGAGTGCCTTCTTGATAACCTTGGTCGGGTATTCCGCCACCGGCATGCCCGCGCGCGCCAGCGACAGCATGGCAACCCCGCGCGCCTGTCCCAGCTTCAGCGTCGACTGCGGATTCACATTGACGAACACTTCCTCCACCGCGCCGGCATCGGGTTGGTGCATCCGGATCACGTCGGTCAGCGCCGCATCGAGTTCGACGAGGCGATAGGCCATGTCGAGCTTGGTATCGGTGCGGATCTGGCCGTTGGCGACGTGGCTCAGCCGGCTGCCCGCCTTGGCGACGATACCCCACCCGGTGCAGGTAAGGCCGGGGTCCAGCCCGATGATGATCACAGCTTCAGGCCAAAGCGCGGGCCGATATGCATCATGCCGAAATAGAGTGCGATGGTGAGGGCGCAGCCCGCCGCCAGCGCCACCCAGAACGGCACGCCGGCGCGCAGCATGGCGGGGATGGCGAGGAACATCGGCAGCGAGGGCAGCACGTACCAGAACGTTGCCTCGGCATGGATGGCCATGTTTTCGGTATCGGGCCGCGCGCGCCACAACAGGATCATGCTCAGCACCGAGACCAGCGGCAACGAAGCAACCAGCGCGGCGAAAGCGGGGAGCTTCTTGCCGATCTCCGAAATCAGCGCGATCAGCAGGCCCGACAGCAGCGCCTTTGCGGCCAGAGCCCACATATCAGCGCGCGACCGTCATCAGCCCAGCTTTTCCATCACCTCGTCGGGGATTTCATAATTGCCCCACACGGTCTGCACATCGTCGTCATCGTCGAGCACGTCGATCAGCTTGAGCAGGGTGGCAGCGTCGTCCACGCCCACTTCGGCCTTCAGGCTGGGCCGCCATGCCAGCTTCACCGCATCGGCTTCACCCAGCACCTTTTCCAGTTCGCGCGCGACGGGGTGCAGCACGTCGATGCTGGTCCAGATCGCGTGGCCATCCTCGTCGCTTTCCACGTCGTCGGCACCGGCTTCGATGGCGGCTTCGAGGACTTTCTCCTCATCGCCCGCCTTGGCCGAATACTCGATCAGGCCCAGCCGTTCAAAGCCGTGGCTCACGGCGCCCGAAGCACCAAGGTTGCCGCCGTTCTTGGAAAACGCGGTGCGCACATTGGTGGCGGTGCGGTTGCGGTTGTCGGTCAGTGCCTCGACGATCAGAGCCACGCCGCCGGGGCCATAGCCTTCATAGCGCACTTCTTCATAGTTCTCGCCGTCGCCCTTGCTGGCCTTGTCGATGGCGCGCTGGATGTTGTCCTTGGGCACCGACTGCGCCTTGGCGGCGTTGACCGCAGCGCGCAGGCGCGGGTTCATGTCCGGATCGGGCATGCCCATCTTGGCGGCGACGGTGATTTCGCGGCTGAGCTTCGAAAACTGCGCGGACCGCTTCTTGTCCTGCGCACCCTTGCGATGCATGATATTCTTGAATTTGGAATGGCCTGCCATGGTTACGCTTCTTGCGGCTATGTGTGAGTTATGCCGCGCCCCTAGCCGAGACCGGCCTTCCGGGCAATCTTTGCCGAAACCGGCCCGGCGGTATTCGCGCGTTAACGGCCGCCGTGGCACATGCGTTGGATGACCGACGCTTTTCGAACCACACTGCAAGACTTCGCCGCCTTCCTCGCCCGTCCGCGCCTTCTGGAGCCTGCGGGGTTGCGCAATGGGGCCGATTGGCGCGGATGGGGCACGATGCTGGCGCTCTATCTGGCCGGGTTGCTGTTCGCACTGGGGCCGCTGATCCGGCTGTGGCAGGTTTCATTCGATCTGCCGTCGCCCGCCGCGTTCGACCAGTTCAAGGCGGCGACACTGCTCCCGCTGGTCGTGCTCGCCGCCCCGATCGGCGAAGAAATCGTGTTTCGTGGCTGGCTGACTGGCCGCCCGCGCGCGCTGTGGCTGGTGCTGTGCGCTATGCTGGCCGCCGTTCTGGCGGTGGCGATGGTGCGCCATGTGGCCGAAGCGGCGGCGGGGATCGTGCTGCTGGCCGTGCTGGCGGCCGCACTCGCCGGATGGACCGTGCTGCGCAAACGGCGGCGCGCCCCGGCCTGGTTCGAGCGCGCGTTTCCGGTGCTGTTCTACCTGTCGGTCGTCATCTTTGCGCTATCGCACCTCGCGAATCATGATCGCGTAGGGCTGGTCATGCTGCCGCTGGTGCTCCCGCAACTGTGGGCCGGGCTGGTTCTCGGCTTCGTGCGGATGCGGTTCGGGCTGCCCGCCTCGATGCTGCTGCATGCGCTGGCCAACGGCGCTGCCATC
Organism: Novosphingobium sp.; assembly: GCA_027311705.1. Lineage (GTDB taxonomy): Bacteria > Pseudomonadota > Alphaproteobacteria > Sphingomonadales > Sphingomonadaceae > Novosphingobium. The sequence goes on from DAICYJ010000225.1 coordinate 40,227, forward strand.
GGCCTTGCGCTGGCGGGTTGAGCGGCTGCCAAGACGCATCGCGGATTTGAACCATCAGTCGAACACGGTATCCCGTGTCTGAATGTTGTGCCGATGCGATGCCGCCGCTTTGATCGCGAAGGCCAATACGGCAACCGGGCCAAATGCGGTCACAAACGAGAGCGCGAAAATCTGCAGACCATTGTGCTCGAGGTTGATCTGCATGGTCGCGAGCAACTGACTTCGCGCCCATGGCAAAGCAAATCTGGAAACTGCTACAATCGTTGCTCCGGCGAGCCACCATGCCACCGCACCTTCTGGCAAACCCGTGAAGGCGTCATAGGGTCGGGTGAATCGATCACCCCTTGCTCGGGCCACTGCGGTTACGAGTATTGGAAGTAGCAAGGTGCCGATCATGACCTCCAACAGCTTCAACAGCACTGGAAAATCGCTGGCGAGGCGAGGTGCTCCCACGGCCAGCGCCAGCCCTAGCAAGATCGGGATGGCCCAATACATGAGCCAAGCCATAGACATGGCGGCGTAGTAAGGTGGCGGCAAAGTGGTGTTGGAAGCCGTTCCCCGCGCCATCAGCACGAGGACCAGCCATCCAAACGCACCGCTAATAAAATTGCTGACAAGCAGCGGAATCATCATGTCATGAGGCTGCGGTGGCCCGCCGGGCATGAAGACAAACCCCGCCTTCAAGGCGATCACGCTCGCCAAAAGGGTGATCGCAAAGCCATACCAGCTTGCTGGCATGGTCAGCACTTTCAGAGAGAGAAAGGCGATGTGAAGAACACTTCTTGGCAACATCGCGAGCCCCTCCCCGAAAAATCAGGATTAATCTACGCCTAATTGGCAATCGCAGGGGAGAGCCAGTTGGGCGCGCTTCTGGATCATAACCCCCGTCACCCGATGCCAAGGGCCGCCTTGTAGGTATCCAGCACCATTTCCATTTCACGGCGATCGTCGGGCTTCATCTTCCGCAGGCGGACGATCTGGCGCATGATCTTGGCGTCATAGCCGGCGGATTTCGCCTCGCTGTAAACGTCCTTGATGTCGTCGCCGATGCCCTTCTTTTCTTCTTCGAGGCGTTCGATGCGCTCGATCAGGAGGCGCAGGCGGTCATCGGCGGCGTCGGCCATCGGGAAAGCTCCGGTGCAAAAGGTTGGCGTGAATTACGAAGCGGGGCCTTTAGGCCGGGCCGGGCGATTCGCGCAAAACCCTGCCTGTGGATAGTCAGTCGTCCTCGATTGGATCAATGTCCGTATCGGCCTCTTTCCGGCCCTTGAAGTCTTGCGCGATCACGTACCATTCGGACGAACCCTTGCGGCTGACCGGCGGTTTTACGTGCTTCACCGTCCGGAAATTGCGCTTCTGCAGGTTGAGCAGTTCGGTATCGGTGCCGCCTGCAAAAACCTTGCCGACAAAGGCCCCGCCCGGCGCCAGATACTGGATGGCGAAGTCCACCGCCGTTTCCACCAGCCCCATGGTCCGCAAATGGTCGGTCTGCTTGTGGCCCACAGTGTTTGCCGCCATGTCCGACAGCACGAGGTCTGGCGCGCCATCGAGTGCGCCTTCCAGCGCGGCGGGGGCTTCGTCGGCCATGAAGTCCATTTCGAAAATGGTCACGCCCTCGATCGGCTCGGTGGGCAGCAGGTCGATGCCCACCACCTTGGCGGCGGGCACTTTCTTGCGCACCACCTGGCTCCATCCGCCGGGCGCGATGCCCAGGTCGATCACCCGCTGGCGGCCGCGCAGCAGGGTGAACTTTTCGTCCAGTTCGATCAGTTTATAGGCGGCGCGGCTGCGCCAGCCGTCGATCTTGGCCTGCTTGACGTAGGGGTCGTTGATCTGGCGATTGAGCCATTGGATCGAGGACTGCGAACGCCCCTTGCCGGTTTTCAGGCGTTCGCCGGGGTCTCGTCCGGAACGGCTCATGGGCGGGATGCTTTCTTCAGGTTGCGCAGCGCTTCGCGGCTGCGTTCGGCATCGCCGCCCGCTGCCATCAGGCTGCGCAGGATGCCTTCGCGGATACCACGGTCGGCGATGCCCAGCCGGTCGGCCGGCCAGATGTCGAAAATCGATTCGAGGATGGCGCAGCCCGCCACCACCAGATCGGCACGCTCGCGCCCGATGCACGGCACAGCGATGCGTTCGGCCGGGGAAAGGTGGGCAAGCCGCTGGCTGATGTCGCGCATGGAAGCAGTCGGTACGATCAGCCCGTCCACCGCGCGGCGATCGTATTGCGGTAGATTCAGATGCAGGCTGGCGAGCGTGGTGACGGTGCCACTGGTGCCCAGCAGGCGGATGGCCTGGCGTTCGATGGCAAGCTGGCGTTCGCCCGCCACGCGTTCGGAAAACGCGGCGAAGCCTTCGTCGACCAGCCGCCGCATTTCGGCATAGGCGGCGGCGCGGCCTTCCACGCTGTCGGGCACTTCGCCGACGCTCTCGGTCAGCGACACGACGCCCCACGGCACCGATTGCCAATCGAGGATGCGCGGAACCGTGTCGGCCGTATCGACCAGCACCATTTCGGTCGATCCGCCGCCGATGTCGAAAATCATCGCCGGCCCATCGCCGGTTTCGAGCAGGATGTGGCAGCCGAGCACCGCGAGCCGCGCCTCTTCCTGAGCGGTGATGATGTTCAGCCGGATGCCGGTTTCGCGATAAACGCGCTCGATGAACTCCTCGCCGTTCACCGCGCGGCGGCAGGCCTCGGTCGCGACCGAACGGGCGAGGTGGACGTTGCGCTTTTTCAGCTTGTCGGAACAAATGTGCAGCGCGGCCAGCGCGCGGTCCATCGCCGCATCGGAAAGCCGGCCCGATTGCGCCAGCCCTTCGCCCAGCCGCACCACGCGGCTGAAGGCATCGATCACCACGAAATGTTCGCCCGATGGGCGCGCGATCAGCAGGCGGCAGTTGTTGGTGCCCAGATCGATGGCGGCATAGGCCTGGCGGTGAAAAGGCATGGGCTTTTGCCATGCCTGCGGCTTGTCCGCGAAGGGCACGACACCCGTCGACGCCGCATGTGCGGAATCGTTTTCGTGCTGCGGGCGTGGTTCGCCCTGTGGTTCGCCGGCGGATTTCGGCGGGTTCTGCGTTCCGACAGATTGGCGCTGCGGGGCACCATGCCCCTGTTTCCCGCCCGACCGCGTACCCTGTTCACTCGCCGGCGGATCGAACTCCGCCATTTTCGCGATTCACTTATGTTCTCCCGCCCGGCAAATCCGGCGGGTACTTGACGCCTATCGTAGCGACCACGTGTGCTGCCTGCAAGGTGCGCGGCCGGAAAGGGATTTCCCCCGCTTGACTCGGCCACGGACGGCGATTAATTGCGCGCCTCCCGTTGCCCCGTCGTCTAATGGTAAGACACCGGTTTCTGATACCGTTTATCGAGGTTCGAGTCCTCGCGGGGCATCCACACCACATCGGAATAATCACACTCAAGCAATGCTTTGTGCATTGGTTGCGACGTCTCTTCGAACGCAACGCATCGGCCTCAAGGCCGTCTTCCACTTGGGGCCGGATTGGTATGACCCGCGGGTCTCGTTGGCGCCGGCACGACAGGATGATCAAGGTGCGGTGGGTGCGGATGCCTCCAACCCACTGCTTCGTTAACACTTACCGCGCGCTGGTTGGTTGTGGGCAGGTTTCAAATTGCAGAAACGAGGGCCTTGCCAACATCGGTAATGCATTCCGGCCAATGATTCGCTCGAAAATGGGATAAATAGCCTGCCGCAACAGTAGCCGAGCGTCTTGTCGACGGCGCATCAAGGTTAAAAATATGTTAACATTGATGGTCTGCGCGCATTGATAACGTAACGGCTAACCTAATGGGTTTCTGCAAGAATCCGTTGAGTGCCGGTTTTTTGAAAACGTTCGATGCGGCATTTCTTCGTTCGCCACCGCAAAAAGGGTTGTGCGCACTTGCAGTATTATCTTGAGCCAAACTGGAGCTATTTGTAAGTAGTGACAGTACGCAGGGTTTCTGGAGTCGTTGTCATGAATCTTTTCAAATCGATCACCACGGCGGTGGTGGCTGGCGCGCTTGGTCTTGCGACCACTGCGCAGGCTGCTGAAACCCGTTCGTTCGGTACCATCCCTGCCAAGACCGTGCTGAAGCGCTCGGTCGGCGGCAATCAGGCGATCGTCAGCCAGCAGGCCGGCGGCTTTCCGTTCCTGATCGTGTTTGTCGTCATTGCTGTCGGTCTCGGCATTTATTTCGCTGTCAAGGATGATAACGAAGATACGCCGGGCGCCTGAACGCTTCACTGCGCAAACAGTTTTGACGGGCGCGCCGGGAGTACCGGCGCGCCCGTTCGTTTTTCAGCCGGGTCACCTGGTGGCCCCGCTGCTGATCCGGTTCCGGGCGATGCGCTGACCAGTTGGCTGAAGCCGCCAATGGATGCTAGGCGGCCGGCATGATCGCCCAGCTCGAACCGTTCCACGCCATCGCCGTTTCAGCGCTCGCCCATCGCCTGTCCGCGCAAGGGCGGTCGGTGATCCACATGGAGTTCGGCCAGCCTTCCACCGGCGCGCCCGCCGCTGCCATCGCTACCGCACATGCAGTGCTGGACCGCGATCCGATGGGATACTGGGAAAGCCCGGCGCTGAAGGAGCGCATCGCCCGCCATTATCGCGAGGCCTGCGGCGTCGATATCGATCCGGTGCAAGTTGTGCTCACGTGCGGGGCTTCGCCCGCGCTGGTGATGGCGTTGTCGCTGCGTTTTGCGCCGGGTGCGCGGGTGGCGATGGCGCGGCCGGGCTACGTCGCCTATCGCAACAACGTGCGCGCGCTGTTCCTTGAACCGGTGGAAGTGCCGTGCGGGCCAGAGTCACGCTATCAGCTCTCTGCCGGCGCCATCGCCGCGCTCGATCCCGCGCCCGACGGCGTGATCCTCGCCAGCCCGGCGAACCCGACCGGCACGGTGATCCCGCCCGATGAACTGGCCGCGATTGCGCAAGTATGCCGTGCGCGCGGCATCGCGGTGATTTCGGACGAGATCTACCACGGCATCACTTATGGCGCGCCGGCGCTGTCGATGCTGACGGTCGATTCCGATGCGATCATCGTGAACAGTTTTTCCAAGTACTACAGCATGGCCGGCTGGCGGCTGGGGTGGCTGGTGGTGCCGCCCGATCTGGTCGATCAGGCGCGGGCGCGCATGGGCAACCTGTTCCTTACCCCGCCGTCGCTATCGCAACACGCCGGGCTGGTCGCTTTCGATTGCACCGATGAACTGGCAGGCCATGTGGCCGCTTACACGCGTAACCGCGAAATCCTGCTGGCGGCGCTGCCCGAACTCGGCCTGGCGCGGATCGCGCCGCCCGATGGGGCCTTCTATATCTATGCCGACGTCAGCCATCTGACCGACGACAGCTTCGCGTTCTGCATGAAACTGCTGGAAGATACCGGCGTCGCCACCGCGCCGGGCAAGGATTTCGATCCGGTTGAAGGCCACCGCTTCATGCGCTTCAGCTTCGCCGTTTCCACGCCTCTGGTGGAAGAAGCGCTGGCCCGGATGAAGCCGTGGTTCGCGGCGCAGGCGCTGGCCCGCGCGCCCTCGCGGTAACGAGGGCGCGCCGGTCGCAGATTACGCCTTAAATTACAGCGCGATGCTAAGCGAGGCGCGGGCCGAATAGCCGGTGCCGCCGCCTTGCGGACGTTCCGCCCCGGCGCTCAGCTTCCAGGTATAATCCAGCCCGCCTTGCAGCACGCTGACCTGTCCGACCCATGCCGAAGGCAGCGCGCCCGGCGTCAGCGTGAAAGAATCGCCGCTGTTAAAGGTCGCCGTGGTATCGCCCAGATGGCCCGAAAGGCGGCTGCGACGGCCACCTTCCAGCTCGAAGGTGAAGGGCCGGCCTTCATAGTCGCCGCGCCCAGCGCTCCAGCTGGCAACCAGCGTGGTCGTGCCGTTCAGCACTTCGCTGGTACGCGGTGCGACGGCAAGCGCGATGGCCGTGTCGCCGCTCTCGGTATAGCCCTTTTCCTTCAGGCGGAAGTATTCGAGCACGGCGCGGGGCTTCAGCTTGAAGTGATCGCCGAATTCGAGGGCGTAGGATACGCCCCCCGTTCCGGTGATCAGCGTGCCGTTCCACTTGCCCGCGGCAGCATAGCCAATGGCGGTGCCATCGGCGGTACCGGCAAAGCTGCGTTCCGATGTGAACTTGGTACGGCCCACGCCGGCGCGCGCCCAGGCATAGAACGGCCCCTTGGCAACCCGCCAGAACGCGCCGAGTTCATAGTCTGATGCTTTGACCTTCTGGAACTCGCCCGTCTTGGCATCGCCCTTCACATACAGGAACGACAGGCCGACGTTGCCGATGCCGGTGCGCTTTTCCATGCCGATCGAAATGCCGCCGCCGCTCGTCTTGTAAGCTGCATCGGTGCCGCGCTCCCCTTCGCCGCGGAAGTAGATCGGTTCGATCCAGCCGCCGACGTCGCTGATCGTGAAGATCGAGGAATCGTCGTCGATATGCCGCGCCGCCAGCCGCGAACCGCGCGTCACGAGGTCGAAGGTGCCGCCGGCATAGTCCGGCAGCAGCTGGTTGAACTGCGTTTGCAGGGTGGCGACATCGGCCACCTGGAGGAAGTCCTTCTGCAGGGCCGCGTTGTCCAGCGCATTGGCAAGGATCGCGGAATAGGCGGCCGATTGCGGGGCGGTCAGGCCCAGCTCGGTCGCCGTCTTGCGCGCGATCGTCAGGTTCACGTCGTTGGCCGTGGCTGCGACCGAAGCCTTGAACAGCACCGGCATGTCGATCACCGATGCGGCCAGCGTATCGCCGCCGGTCAGCGTGCCGGCGCTGAGCACGGTGTAGGTGCCGGCCGCCTTGTCGAGCGACGAGATCGTTGCCGAAATCTTCGCGCCGTTGGCAAAGGTGGCCGTATCGGCAACCAGCTTCGAGGCTGTGCCGGTCGTGCCATCAACATAGACCCGCAAGGTGCCGCTCGCGCCCACGTTCAGCGCGTGGACGTTGGTGGTGCCCACTGCATTTGCGCCGAACGTGCCGCCGTTGACGTTGACCGTCAGCTGCGAACCGCCGGCCACCGTGCCCAGCCAGCGCGAACCCTCGGTCAGGGTCAGCGTGCCCACCTGGTCGTTCAGGAACAGCCCGCCGATGAAGCGCGAATTGCCGGCCATCGTCATCGTGGCGGTGCCGGTGCCGAAATCGATGTTGCCAATCCACTTGGCGTCGTCGGCCAGCTTCACGGTATCGTCGCCTGCACCCAGCAAGGCCGCGCCGGTGACCTTGCCGGTCTGGATATCGAGCGTGTCGTTGCCGCTGCCGGTCAGGATGTTGCCGGTGATCGAGGCATAAACGGTGGCGGTGTCGACATTATAACCTGCAGCCGCCTTGTCGGCGGTCTGCGATGCCTTGTCGGTGGCGTTCAGGTCCTGCTTGATCGTCACGCCGGTGGTGTTGGCCGAAACGTCGATGGCCGCCAGCGTATCCTGGCTCGACCCGGTGACAGAGATCGCGCCGGTGTTCTGGATGGCGGTCAGCGTGCCCGAATTGTCCTTGATCGCATAGGAAGCGCCGATGCCAGGGGAAGTGATAACGGCCGAGATTGTGCCGCTGTTGTAAAGCGTGCCAACAGTCGAACCTGCCTTGATCAGGATCGCCGTGGCCGCCGAATCGACCGTGGTGGCGGAAACCGATCCGGTCACGCCGATGCCGTTGGTGAGCGTTACATTGCCGCCCTGGCCGCCGATTACCACGCCCGACGCATTCGTCGAGCTGTAGACCGCATTGGCGCTGACCGTGCCATCAATGCCCACGGAATAGGTGCCAGCATTGGTCGTGCCGCCGCCGATGGTCGTGTTCGACGTCCCGCCGATCAGCAACGCCGGGCTGTTGCCCACCGACTGGATCGCCCCTGCCGTTTCGGTGGAAGTGGACGAGGACGGTGCGGCGACAAGCACGCCGCCAACTACGTTGCCCGCGATTTCGACCGCTGCCTTGCCGGTGTTGAGTGCCGATCGCGGCAACGTCTGCGCCGCGCCGGCATCGGTGGTATAGCCGCTCGCCTGGCCCAACGCGCCGTTGATCTTCACCTTGCCGCCGACATCGCCGGCCACGACCAGTGCCTGTGTACCCTGGCCGACGACGGTAACCTTGCCGCCCACAGTCACACTGCCGGTCACGGCAGCGGTGCGGATGCCCGCGCTGTTGTCGCCCTTCACGGCGATAGTGCCGGTGTTGGTCAGGCTGCCGTCGAGCGTCGATTCGATATCGATGCCTGCCGAGTTGAGGCCTTCGACGGTGATCGTGCCGCTGTTGGAGACCGAGCCGGTCATCGTGCCGCCGGGGGCGACGCGAATGCCGGCGCGTCCGCTGGCGTTGGCGATCGGGCCATCGGCAATGCCATTGGCGTCTGCATCGGCGGCGCTGAAGGTTTCGAGAACCTGGATCGTGCCCGCGTTCGCGATGGCGGTGGCAATGCCGGAGTTGACCAGCACGCCCGTCGCGCCGTTGGCGTCGCCGATATCGAGCGTCCCGCCCGAAGCAACGGTCACGGTCTTGGCGGCATCAACCGTAACGGCCGCGCCCGATGGCACCTTGATGGTGCCGCCGCTGGCCACGGTAACGTTGCCCGCGCTCGATGTGGCGAGCGGTGCCGTGGTGGCCGTGCTGACGGTGGTATCTGCCAGCGCCGGGCTGGCGGCGAGCAGGAGTGCGACAGGCGCCGCCGAAGCGAGGAGGCGGGCGGCAGGGGTCATGGAGCTGGGGCGCATCGGCTTTGGTTCATCCGGCAATGGAGAGTCTGCGCATCGACACGCAGGCTCGGTTTATC
>DAICYJ010000233.1 GCA_027311705.1 Novosphingobium sp.
CGCGCACTTCCGGCAAGCGCCCACCATCGCGCATCCGGTCGAGCACGCGGTCGAACGGCGGGGTATCGACCACCCACGCCTGCGGGATGGCGAAGATGCGCAGGAACGGCTGGTTGGCGAACACAAGATTACGCTTGGCATCGAACTGCGCGATCCCGGCAGACAGAGTGTCGAGCATCTCGCGCTGCGCCTCGCGGAAGCGGCGGAACTGACGGATCAGTTCCTCCATTTCCTCGATATCCACGGCATATCCCGCCACGCCTTCATCGCCCAGCGGCAGGTCGATCACCCGGATCGATCGGCGCTGGCCGCCGATGGTGGCCGAAACCACGCGTTCGGCCGGACCTTTGCGCGCCTGCGCCTGCCGCGCCACCTGCGGGGCGCTCAGCCCGTCTACCGGCTCGATCAGCTCGATGCCGCCCGCCACCACGTCCTCGGCACTGCGCGCGCCGACTGCCTTCACATAAGCGCTGTTGACCAGCCGCAGCTTCATGTCCGGCCCGCGAAACCACATTGGCAGCGGCGCGGCTTCGATCAGGCCCGAAAGCCCGGCGAAATCGGCACGTGCCTCTGCGGTCTGCGAACGCAATTCGCGCAATTCGGCTTCGCTGTCGGAAAAATCGAAAAACCACACCAGCGCCGCGCCACCTGCCGAAAGCTGCGGATCGGCCAGATGCCCGCGCACGCCAAGGCTGGACCGGCTGCCACGTGGCGTCAGCGCAAGGCGGAACGGCGCGCCGGTTTTCTGCGCCTTGCGCACTGCATCGCTCAGTTGCGAAAGCTGCACTTCGTCCAGCCCACGCTTGCCGGCATCGAGTTCGCTGAGATAGCCCGGCATGGCATCGAGGCCGAGCCAGCCCGCCAGCCGCGAAGGCCCCTCGATCCGGCCATCGGCACGCACCAGCAACGGCAAGGCGGGCGATTCCTCGACCATGCGGGTCAGCCGCCGGATCTGCCGCTGGCTCGATTCCGCACGGCGCAGGCGCTTGCGCGCGGCCAGCACGGCCCAGGCCGCCGCCACGGTCCACGCGGCAAGAAGCAGGCCGATCAGCACCAGGGCGGTCTGGTTGAGGATCATCGCGCTTTCGCTACGGCTGGAGGCGCGGAATTACAATGGCGGGCACCGCACAAGTTGTGGGCGCCCGGCATAGGCATTGCAAAACGGCCCACCCCGTTGCGACTAGCTTCACTACGTTCAGCAAGTCTCACTCCCCTCTCGCAAGCGGGAATGGGCAACAGCGCCTTCTTCCCCCCTCCCGCTTGCGGGAGGGGTCGGGGGTGGGCATTTCAATCAATAACGATAGTGATCCGGCTTGAACGGGCCTTCAGTCGGAACGCCGATATACGCCGCCTGCTTGTCGCTCAGCTTGGTCAGCTTCACGCCCAGCTTTTCCAGATGCAGCGCCGCGACCTTCTCGTCGAGGTGCTTGGGCAGGACATAGACTTCGTTCTTGTACTGCGCCGGGTTGGTGAACAGCTCGATCTGCGCCAGCGTCTGGTTGGTGAACGAGGCAGACATCACGAAGCTCGGGTGCCCGGTGGCGCAGCCCAGGTTCACCAGACGGCCCTTGGCCAGCACGATGATCTGCTTGCCATCTGGGAACGTCACCAGATCGGTGCCCGGCTTCACTTCGGTCCAGCCATAGTTGTCGAGCGCCGAAATCTGGATCTCGCTGTCGAAGTGGCCGATGTTGCACACGATGCTCATCGGCTTCATCGCCTTCATGTGATCGGCGGTGATCACATCGGCATTGCCGGTGGCGGTCACGAAGATGTCGGCGCGGGTTACGGCCTCGTCCATCGTGACGACTTCATAGCCTTCCATCGCCGCCTGCAACGCGCAGATCGGATCGACTTCAGTCACCATCACGCGCGCGCCGCCGTTGCGCAGCGAAGCGGCGCTGCCCTTGCCCACATCGCCAAAGCCCGCAACGCAGGCGACCTTGCCGGCCAGCATCACGTCGGTGGCGCGGCGGATCGCGTCGACCAGCGATTCCTTGCAGCCATACAGGTTGTCGAACTTCGACTTGGTCACGCTGTCGTTCACGTTAATTGCGGGGAACGGCAACTTGCCGTCCTTGGCGATCTGATACAGGCGGTGGACGCCCGTGGTCGTCTCTTCCGAAACGCCCTTGATATGCGCGACCGACATGGTGAGGTAGCTGGGCTTGCGCTTCAGGAAGGCACGCAGCGCGCGGACGAACTCGATTTCCTCGGCATTGGTGGGCTCGAACAGTTCGTCGCCCGCTTCAACGCGCGCGCCCCACAGCGCAAACATCGTGGCGTCGCCGCCATCGTCAAGGATCATGTTGGCGGTGTGGCCGCTGCCATCCTTGTCCCAGTCGAAGATCTCGCCGACATAGTCCCAGTAATCGGCCAGGCTCTCGCCCTTGATCGCGAACACCGGCACGCCCGAAGCCGCGATGGCGGCAGCAGCGTGATCTTGCGTCGAAAAAATGTTGCAGGTGGCCCAGCGGACTTCGGCACCCAGCGCGGTCAGCGTTTCGATCAGCACGGCGGTCTGGATCGTCATGTGCAGGGAACCGGTGACCCGCGCGCCCTTCAGCGGCTGCGAAGGCCCGAATTCCGTGCGCAAAGCCATCAGGCCGGGCATCTCGGTTTCGGCGATGGCGATTTCGGCGCGGCCGAAATCAGCGAGGCCAAGGTCGGCCACGACATAGTCATTCCGGGCTTCGAGCGTAGTGGCCACGGGGTATTCTCCTGAATGCGAAAAACCGTGCGCCCACCGCAAGCAGGCGCTTCATGGCCGTGTCCTTAGCCGTTCCCCCGCCACACCGCAACGCCGATATAAAGAAATCCTTATATGGGTTCGTCGCGCATTCTGCAGCGTCACTTCGTAAGAAGCGCCGATGGCGCCGGGCAGGCACTGGCCCGCACTTCATGCGCCACCATCACGTCCGCCGCATGGCCCTAATCGGCGGATGAGAGAAAATCCGCGCCCGGCGGCGGTTGCACTGTCATCGCCCCCGCCTATATCCGGCCGGCAATCTATGGCCCTGAAAGGACACACGCGATGACGATTTCTGTTGGAGACAAGGTTCCCGACGTAAAGCTGGTCAAGGCCACGCAGGACGGCCCCGAAGCCGTTCAGTCGACCGACTATTTCGCCGGCAAGCGCGTTGCGCTGTTCTCGGTCCCCGGCGCGTTCACTCCCACCTGCTCGGCCAAGCACCTGCCGGGCTTCGTCGACAAGGCGGCCGAGATCAAGGCCAAGGGCATCGACGAGATCGCCTGCACCGCCGTCAATGATCCGTTCGTGATGAAGGCGTGGAACGCGGCCAGCGGTTCGGCCGATGTCACCATGCTGGCAGACGGCAACGGCGATTTCGCCAAGGCGCTGGGCCTGACGATGGACGGTTCGGGCTTTGGCCTGGGCACGCGCGGCCAGCGCTTCTCGATGGTCGTGAACGATGGCGTGGTCGAACAGCTCAACGTCGAAGCGCCGGGCGATTTCAACGTCAGCTCGGCCGAATACATGGTCGAGCATCTCTGATCGAAAAGGGGCGGCGTGCCATCTGGCGCGCCGCCCCTTTCTTCAATAGCCCATCAGGCTCATCACTTCCTTGCGGCTGCGATGGTCGTCCAGGAAGCAGCCCATCAGCCGGCTCGTCACCATGCTGACGCCGGGGGTGCGCACGCCGCGCGCGGTCATGCAGGCATGGCTTGCCTCGATCACCACCGCCACGCCGTGCGGCTTCAGGTTTTCCCAGATGCACTGCGCCACTTCGGCAGTCAGGCGTTCCTGGATCTGCAGCCGCCGGGCAAAGCCGTGCAGCACCCGCGCCAGCTTCGAGATGCCCACCACCGAATTGCGCGGCAGATAGGCGATCGCCGCCTTGCCGATGATCGGCGCCATGTGGTGTTCGCAGTGCGACTGGAACGGAATGTCCTTCAGCAGCACGATCTCGTCGTATCCGCCCACTTCCTCGAACTGACGGCCAAGGTGGATCGCGGGATCTTCACCATAGCCCTGGCAGTATTCCTTCCACGCCCGCGCCACGCGCTTGGGCGTGTCGCGCAATCCCTCGCGCTCCGGATCGTCGCCGGTCCAGCGCAACAGGGTGCGGATTGCCTCCTCCACTTCGACTGGCACCGGGATCTTGCCATCGTTCACAGGGTCCTGGTCCCCGCCCGTCAGACTGCTCATCGTATTGTAGTCCCCCTCAAATCACTTCGGCCGCCTCAGAATGCGGCTCTTGAACAGGCCGCCCTTGCGATAGAACGCCAGCATTTCCTCCGGCCGTTCCGGATCGAGCACTTCCCCATCGGCCAGCGCCTTTTCCGTTTCGGTCAGCGCGCGCGGCACGAAACGCGCAAGATACTTGCCGTCGGACGACTGCGACACGATCATGTCGGCCATAGACCCGCTCGTTTCCAGCATAGGCGCTATGTCGCCGGGCTCCAGCCCGCAATGCTCGGCCAGCAAGGCGTGCCGCAGCCTTGTGATGGAAGCGCCGCAATGACCATTGCCCGTACGTGCACAATCGATGAAAACATCGCATTCGCTGTCCAGCCCCATCGACCGGTTGTTCATGTTGGCCGATCCCACGCGCAGGATGCGGTCGTCGATGATGGTCAGCTTGGAATGCACATAGATCGGCGTTCCGGCGGCATTGTGCGGTATCCACACGCTGAACCGCCCGGCATGGTCCTTTTCCTTTACCGCGTTCCACAGCCGGATGCGCGCGCCGTCCATCGCCGACTGTTCCAGCCAGCCGTGCGAGGCCTCAGGCATCACCAGCACGATTTCCGGCGGATCGGGTTCGGCAAGTCGCAGGGCTATGGCCTCCGCCACCTTGCGCGATGCGAAATACTGGTTCTCGGCATAGATGAAGTGCTTCGCGCTGGCGATCTGCTCGATGAACAGCGCCTCGATCTCACGCACTTCCGGATTGTTGCCATATTGCGACCGGGTGCGCGCAATGCCCACCTCCACATCCTTGAACTCGGCGCCAAGGCCGCGCGGCCACGGGCTTTCCTCCTGCGGGGCGCAAGGTTCCATCGCCTTGCCGCCAGCCTGTTCCCAGCGGGTGCGGCCGTAATCGCCCAGCACGCGCGCCACGTCGCCTTCCAGCAGCATCGTGCAATCATGCCACGGGCCATAGTGGCTGCGACCGCCGGGGCGGCGGCGGCCGGGATCGTTCTCAAGGTGTTCGGACGTGTCCCAGCGGTCTCCCGCCATGTCGATCCCGCCGCACACGGCAAAGCGATCGTCGATCACCACGATCTTCTGGTGGTGGCTGCACCCCAGCGGATGCGCGCTGTCGAGCTTGAAGGTGATGCGGGGATGGCGCATCCAGCGCAGCAGATCGAGGATCATCGTGCCCCGGAACATAGCTTTCAGCGCGCCGAAGTTCCACTTCAGCACCTTCACTTCCAACGTCTTGCGCCGGTTGGCCAGCCACACGATGAAGGTTCCGAGCCGCGCGGGCGAGATGCGCTTGCGCGGCAGGTTCCACCAGCGCCGGCCATCTCCGATGATGATCCGCGTATCGAAATCCCACCCGATCATCAGGATGCGCTGGTTCGCGCGCATCATCGATTCACGCATCAGGTGGAAATAATCGGCAGCGTCGACCACCACATGGGCGCGGCTGGCGCGGGCATATCGCCACACGGAGTGCGACACACCGGTATCGTCGGCCACCGCGTCCAGCGGGTGGCCCGTCATGTCTGCCGGCCCCGTTGTGTCTGTTGGCAACGCAGCCGTGTCGGTCCTCTCCATCGCAGACATCTATGGGGTGCCGCCGCGGCAAGTTCCAGTGTCGCAGCCAGATGTGCTCAACGCCATCATTCCCCCTTTGCCCGAATGGCCACGTGTACGTGACAGGGGGCAACGGCGCAAAACCGGCCCGGTTCCGCAAACGCAGTGCTTACTTGATGGGGATAACCAGTTCGTCGGGATGGGCCACGTTCAGATCGGAACGGAGCAGTTCGCCAACCAGATCGGGATCGGCATGGCGCGGATCGAGAAGATCAACCCGGTTTTTCAGCCGGTCACGCTCGGCGGTGAGCATCGCGACCTGCTTCTGCCGCATATCGAGAAGCCGGGCATTCTCGGTCCACGCCAGAACGCCGCTTGGCCCGGCAATCGCAATCGCGCCCAGCAGCAGCAGCGCCATCAGCGCCAGCGTCTGGGTCACGCTTTTGCGCGGAAGCTTCAGGTGGGAACGGCGGCGTTTCATGGTGACTTCACAGAATCATAATTAACTGAATGATTCAAGCGGGATTCGCTGATTTTCGACAAGGAAACCCGCCGAGTCGCACATTTCACCGGATCGGACCTGTTTCAATCCCTACCAGCGCCTTGTGCCGGGGCGAGATGCCATCTCCAGCCGGTCCCGCCCTTTGGCCTTGGCGGTGTACAGCGCAAGGTCGGCAGAGCGTATCGTCTGGTCGGCTGTCCCCTCGATGCGGGCCACGCCGCCACTCGCCGTGGTACGCACGATCGCGTTGCCCACCACGCGGGTCGTGCCCGAAAACGTCGAAAGGATGCGGCTGCACACCGCCTGGGCCTGATCCGCACTGGCACGCGGCAGCAGGATGCCGAATTTTTCGCCACCGATACGCGCCACCATGTCTTCCGACCGGACCAGTGAGCGGGCCACACTGCCGAACAGGATCAGCACCTTGTCGCCCACCGCGTGGCCATATTGGTCGTTGATCGATTTGAAATGATCGAGGTCGAACATCGCCAGGCACCCGCCCGCCTGCTCGTCGATATGGTGCTGCAACATGGCGATGAACGCGCGGCGGTTGGAAAGCCCGGTCAGCGAGTCCGTCAGCCCCGCTTCGAACAGCTGTTCCTCCAGCGCCTTGCGTTCGTCGATATTGCGCAGGATCGAAACCGCCCCATAAACGCGCCCGTTATCGTCGAACAGGCTGTGGATCTGCACTTCGAACCAGCGGTCCATACCTTGTCCCTGTGGCCCGTCCGCCGTGGGCACCACGCATTCGTTCCACTGGCTGTCCGCCTCCCCGGCAATCGCCGCGCCGTGCAGCGCCATCACCGCGCCGGCATGGGTGGGATGGATGATGTCGAGCAGGTGCCGCCCGATCAGCTCCGCCGGGTTCTCCACGCCGTAACGGCGGGCGGCGGGCGAGGCATACGTGATGAACCCGTCCTCACTGCTTTTCAACACCACGTCGCTGGTGTTCTCGGCCAGCAGTTCATACAGCGCGCGCGCTTCACGCAGTTCCAGATCGAGCCGATTGCGCCGTGCCACGTCGCGCGCCAGCGGCTGCACGCACAGCACGATCACCGCCAGATAGGCCTGCAGCAACTGCACGGTCGGGCCCACGTCCCCCGGCTTCACCACCATCGGCCCGAACCCGCGCACCGTCAGCACCGATCCCACCGCCGCCAGCAGCACGATCGAAAGCGTAGCGCCCACCTTGTCGAACCGGTACGTCGCCATCATTGCCGCCAGAACAGGCAACACCAACAACGGCAGCCGCGTCTGCGAAAACGCCGCAAAGCCGCACAGCGCCACGATCCCGCCCAGCACCGCCAGTTCCAGCAGCGAACGGCGCGTTTGCTGGCGCAACCAGCCCGCCAATTCGCCGCTGACCACCAGCGTGAACATCGGCAGGAAGATGATCGCGCCCAGCGCATGGGCGACGAAATAGTCCAGCCCGCCTTCGATCCGCACGTGGCCGAACATGATGAAAGCGTCCGCCGCCGTCACCACCGCGCCCAGCGCCGGGGCAACCAACGCGATGATCGCGCAATAGGCCACGAAATCCGACAACACCTCGTCGCCGTGCAAGCCGTGGCGGCGCAGCAGCATCGCCGCCAGCCACGCCTCGCCCACATTGGCCAGCGCCAGCCCCGGCCCGCTTGCCCAGCCTGCGCCGTTGAGCCCCACCGATACGACGATGCCAGCAAAGGCCAGCGCCAGGAACTCAGCCCAGCGATTGCGCCCAGCCTGCAGCAAAACCGCGATCAGGAACGCGCTCGCCACCCACACGAACGCAACGCCGCCAGAGATTCGAGTCTCCTGAACGGCCATTGCCAAGCCTGTGTAAATGCACAGGAAAACGGCATCTGTCAGAATTCTGCGGACCATAGGC
>DAICYJ010000021.1 GCA_027311705.1 Novosphingobium sp.
GTCGTGGGCGGCCTGATGCTCGCCACCATGGCGATGAGCATCCTCGTCTATCCCCTGGCGCTGCGCCATCTGATGCTGATCGCCCTCATGCTGATCCTCGTCGTGTGGCGGCAATGCGAGGCGGGACGCCGTCCGTCGGTCAGCACCGGGTTCCGCACATGGCTGCTCTCCGCCGCCGTCTGCGGCCTCATCACGGCGGCGATTAATTTCGCGATTCCGTTCGACACCGCGCACCTCGCCGCCGCCCAAATCCGCAAGCAAGGCCTGCAGGATCGGCCATGGGTCGCCTTCCCCGCTTCCGCCGCGCAAGGCGTGCCTGCCCTCACCGGCATCCTGTTCGAACGCCCGGAATCCGACTGCAAGCAAGATTTCGTGCGCTGGAATTTCGACAATCCACTCCGCAGCTGGGGTCAGTTGCAGGCCTGGCTGCACACCAAAGCGCAGCGCGACGGCCGCTTCTACCTCCTCACCGAAGTCCCGCTGAAAAGCGACGGCAAGTTCGTCCGTTCGCTGGCGGAAATCCCGGTGGGCTACAACGGACAGGAATATCATCTGTTCGTCGTGGGCGAAGACCTGCCGCAACGCACGCCCGCGCTGCCCGTGTGCAATGGACCCGCCCGGCCATTCCCGGACCTTAGGAATTCCTGAAGGTTTCCACGCTATTCACCGTGTTTAGGAAGCTCGCACTGACTAGCATGCTTCCATGATTGCCGTTACAAGAATGGGAAGTTCTTCATGAGCGCATTTGGCCGCAAGTCCGGAATCAGCGGGGGAAGCTCTGCCGCCCGCCCGTCCTTCGGCGTGGCGCGTCCGATGAAGTCGGGCGAAACAGCACCAGCCGCACCGCCGATGCCCGTGCCGATCGGGGGCGACCAGTTCCCCCCTCTGCCGATGGATTCGATGGACCAGATGCCGCCGCAGGCTGCCGCCAAGGCCGATGCGATGACCCGGCTGGCGGACCGCGCCAACGGCGTCAACGAAGGCAACTACCAGGCCGAGGGCTTCGAAGCCTCGGTCCACAAGATCAAGGAACAGGTGCTGCCGCGCCTGCTCGAACGCGTCGATCCCGAAGCCGCCGCCACGCTGAGCAAGGAAGAACTTTCGGAGGAATTCCGGCCCATCATCCTTGAAGTGCTGGCCGAACTGAAGGTCACGCTCAACCGCCGCGAACAGTTCGCGCTGGAAAAGGTGCTGATCGACGAGCTGCTCGGCTTCGGCCCGCTCGAAGAACTGCTCAACGATCCGGATATCACCGATATCATGGTGAACGGGCCGGAACAGACCTATATCGTAAAGAAGGGCAAGCTGGTCATCGCGCCCATCCGGTTCCGCGATGAAAGCCACTTGTTCCAGATCGCCCAGCGCATCGTCAACCAGGTCGGCCGCCGCGTCGACCAGACCACGCCGCTGGCCGACGCCCGCCTCAAGGACGGCAGCCGCGTCAACGTCATCGTGCCCCCGCTGTCGCTGCGCGGCACCGCCATCTCGATTCGTAAGTTTTCCGAAAAGCCGATCACGCTCGACATGCTCAAGGACTTCGGTTCGATGAGCGAGAAGATGGCGACCTGCCTGAAAATCGCCGGCGCCTGCCGCATGAACATCGTCATTTCGGGCGGTACGGGTTCGGGCAAGACGACCATGCTCAACGCCTTGTCGAAGATGATCGATCCGGGCGAACGCGTGCTGACCATCGAAGATGCCGCCGAACTTCGCCTGCAACAGCCGCACTGGCTGCCGCTCGAAACGCGTCCGCCGAACCTTGAAGGCCAGGGTGCCATCACTATCGGCGATCTCGTCAAGAACGCCCTGCGTATGCGTCCTGACCGGATCATCCTGGGCGAAATCCGTGGCGCGGAATGCTTCGATCTGCTGGCCGCCATGAACACCGGTCACGATGGTTCGATGTGTACGCTTCACGCCAACTCGGCGCGCGAATGCCTCGGCCGTATGGAAAACATGATCCTGATGGGCGACATCAAGATCCCCAAGGAAGCCATCTCGCGCCAGATCGCGGAGTCGGTCGATCTTATCGTGCAGGTCAAGCGCCTGCGCGATGGTTCGCGCCGCACCACCGGCATTACGGAAGTGATCGGTATGGAAGGCGATGTGATCGTCACGCAGGAACTGTTTAAGTTCGAGTATCTCGACGAGAGCGAGGACGGCAAGATCATCGGCGAGTTCCGCCCATCGGGCCTGCGCCCCTACACGCTGGAAAAGGCGCGGATGTTCGGGTTCGATCAGGCCTACCTCGAAGCCTGCCTTTGATTTTCGCCCAGCAAAACGCTTGATCCGCAGGCGGCGGCGCTTATGCCCGCCGCCATGCCACCACGCCACAGACCCTTCCTCGCCCTTGGCCTGCGCATGCTCGCCATGCTGGCGATGTCGGCCATGCTGGTCTTCTCGAAGCTCAGCGGCGAGCGCGGCATCTGGCTGCCCGAAACGATGTTCTGGCGGCAATTGCTTCCGGCGCTTGCGATATTCGCCTGGCTGGCGATGCGCGGCCAACTGGCCCGGCTGCACACCAATCGCCCCTGGATTCACGCCCGCCGCGCGTTCATCGGCACGGTCGGCATGTTCCTCACGCTGGGCGTCGTCCAGATCCTGCCGATGGCGGAATCGACGGTGCTCGGCTTCACCACGCCCGTCTTTGCGGTGATCCTTTCGGCGCTGCTTCTGCGCGAACACGTGGGGCTGTGGCGCTGGTCGGCGGTGTTGCTCGGCCTTGCCGGCATCGTCATCATCGCCGGGCCGGATCGTTCGCACCTGCCGGCTTTCGGCGTCGCGGTGGGCATCGGCGCGGCCTTCATGGTCGCGCTCGTCTCGATCCAGCTGCGCGATCTTGGCCGCACCGAAGCCCCGCTCACCGTGGTGTTCTGGTTCTCGGCAATGAGCGCACCGTTCCTGTCGCTGTTCCTGCTGAAAACCGGCATCCATCACGATGCGACCGACTGGCTGATCCTTGCCGGCATCGGGGCAAGCGGCCTGCTCACCCAGATCCTGCTTACCGCCGCTCTGCGTTATGGCACGGTCGCCAGCGTGATCGTGATGGATTATTCGCAGCTGGGCTGGTCCACCTTGTGGGGCTGGCTGTTCTTCGCCGCCGTTCCGCCTGCCGCCACATGGATCGGCGCGCCGGTCATCATCGCCGCCGGCCTCATCATCACGTGGCGCGAACACGTGCTGATGCGGGAGCGCGCCGCAGCCCTTCTCAATGCCTGATCCTTTTGCGGAACCTGCATCGCGATGGAACGTTTCCCGCCTGTCATGAAAAAGCGCGCGCACGGCTTCATTGCCGCACCGCCGCACAAGCAGTCAAAGGAACAAGGCAATGATGCGCAAGCTGATCGTAGCAACCATGATGAGCGCCCTGATGCTGGGCGCCGCCGCCTGCAACACCGTGAAGGGTGCGGGCCGCGACATTCAGTCGGTTGGCCAGGCCGGCGATGATGCCATCAACAAGTAAGTCTGCATTGCATTCATAACGAAAACCCGCCGGATCGCCTCCGGCGGGTTTTTGGTGTCGACTATCCAGCCTTCTAAACCAATTTAGGCCACACCAGCTTCGGTTTCCTCGCCGCCAGCGTCTCGTCCAGCCGCCGCCGCGGAGCCAGATGCGGTGCCGATTTCAGCAACGGATCGCCCGCCCGCGCCCTTTCGGCCAGCGAACGCATCGCCGCGATGAACTGGTCCAGCCCGGCCTTGCTCTCGGTTTCGGTCGGCTCCACCAGCATCGCGCCATGCACCACCAGCGGGAAATACACCGTCATCGGGTGGAACCCTTCGTCGATCAGCCCCTTGGCCAGATCGAGCGTTGAGAACCCTTTGGCAAAGCCCGCATCGCTGAACAAGGCCTCGTGCATGCACGGCCCGGCCGCCCCGAACGGCGCATCCAGCACGTCCTCCAGGCTGCGCAGCAGATAGTTCGCGTTCAGCACCGCATCGCCCGAAACCTGCCGCAATCCGTCCGCCCCGTGGCTCAGGATATAGGCCAGCGCGCGGGTGAACATGCCCATCTGCCCATGAAACGCGCTCATCCGGCCAAAGCTGTTCGGATGGTCCTCGCCGGCGTTTTCTTCCTCGATCAGATGGATCGATCCATCGGCCTGTCGCGCCGTAAACGGCAACGGCGCAAACGGCGCCAGCGCTTCAGACAGCACCACCGGCCCAGACCCCGGCCCACCACCACCATGCGGTGTGGAAAACGTCTTGTGCAAGTTGATGTGCATGGCATCCACGCCCAGATCGCCCGGCCGCACCCGCCCGACGATGGCGTTGAAGTTCGCACCATCGCAGTAAACGAAGCCCCCAGCCGCATGAACCGCATCGGCAATCGCCTTCATGTCGCGTTCGAAAAGGCCGCAGGTGTTGGGATTGGTAATCATCACCCCTGCAACGTCAGGCCCCAGCCGCGCCGTCAGCGCCGCCAGATCGACCCGCCCGTCCGCCGTCGCTGGAATGTTCTCCACCCGATAACCAGCAAAGGCCGCCGTCGCCGGATTGGTGCCATGCGCCGATTCCGGCACCAGGATCACCGCACGCGGATCGCCCCTCGCTTCCAGTGCGGCACGGATGCACAACAGCCCGCACAACTCGCCATGCGCGCCCGCCTTGGGCGTCATCGCGACGCCATGCATCCCCGTCAGCGTGATCAGCCACTGCGCCAGTTCGTCGATCACCTTCAGCGCGCCCTGCACGGTCTGCACCGGCTGCAACGGATGCACATCGGCAAAGCCCGGCATCCGCGCGATCTTTTCGTCCAGACGCGGATTGTGCTTCATGGTGCAACTGCCCAGCGGGAACAGCCCCAGATCGATGGCATAGTTCTGCCGCGAAAGCCGGGTGTAATGCCGCACCGTCTCCGGCTCTGACAGCCCCGGCAGATCGACCGGCGCAGCGCGCAAGGGCAGCCCGTCCAGCACTTCGCCGTCACCTTCATCGAAATCGACGCCGCAATGGGCCAGAGATCCGATCTCGAAGATCAGCGCTTCTTCCAGCTGCAACCCGCGATTGCCGGTGGTCGTCACAATACCGCTTTCGACAGAGCCTTCACCCATTTCCGGCCGCCAGCCCGATGCGTTCACCGCGTTCATGCCAGCACTCCTTTCAGCGCCTGCGCCAGCGCCTCGATGTCGTCTTCGGTGGTGCACTCGGTCGTCGCCACCAGCAGCCCGTTCGCCAACGCATCCACGCCAGGATAAAGGCGCCCCAGCGAAACCCCGCCCAGTACACCCCGCTCCGCCAGTTCGCGCACAACCGCACGCGCGTCCCTCGGCAGCGTCACCGCAAATTCATTGAACCAGCGGCCGTTCACCACCGCAACGCCCGGCACTTGCGCCAATCGCCGCGCCGCTTTCACCGCCCGATTGTGGCTCGCCCGCGCCATCCGCTCCAGCCCGGTCCCGCCCAGCAACGTCATGTGAACACTGAAGGCCAGCGCGCAAAGCCCTGAATTTGTGCAGATGTTGCTCGTCGCCTTCTCGCGCCGGATATGTTGCTCGCGGGTGGACAGCGTCAGAACGAACCCGCGCTTGCCATCGGCATCCACCGTCTCGCCGCACAGCCGCCCCGGCATCTGCCGCACGAACTTCTCGCGGCAACCGAACAGGCCCAGATAAGGCCCACCGAATTGCAGCCCCACGCCGATCGACTGTCCTTCGCCGACGACGATATCGGCCCCAAGCGTGCCGGGGCTTTCGATCAGGCCCAGCGCCACAGGCTCGGTCACGACCGCAATCAGCAGCGCGCCTTGCGCCTGCGCCGCCGACGCAATCTTCGCCAGATCGGGAATGCGACCCAAAATGTCGGGATACTGCACCACCACGCACGAAGTATCGCCGTCGATGGCTGCAATCACCGCGTCATCATCGCTCGCCGCCACCAGTTCGGGCAGCCGCGTATCCAGCACATCGCCGGTAAATCGCGCCATCGTCCGCGCGGTTTCGACATAATGCGGATGCAGCCCGCCTGAAAACACAGCCTTCTTGCGGCGTGTGATCCGCCCTGCCATCGTGATCGCTTCCCAGCACGCGGTCGATCCGTCGTACAGCGAGGCATTGGCCACATCGGTGCCAAACAGCCGCGCCACCTGCGTCTGGAATTCGAACAGCACCTGCAACGTGCCCTGCGCGATTTCGGGCTGATACGGCGTATAGGCGGTCAGGAACTCGCCACGCTGGATCAGGTGATCTACGCTCGCCGGCACATGGTGCCGATAGGCCCCGGCCCCCAGAAAGAACGGGACCGATCCCGCCGCCACGCTCTGCGCCGAAAGGCGGGCCATGTGCCGCTCGACGGCCATTTCGCTGGCATGATCGGGTAATCCGGGCACCGGTCCAGCAAGCCGCGCCTCGGCCGGAACATCGCCAAACAGCGCATCCACGGAAGTCGCGCCGATGGTTTCCAGCATCGCCGCGCGGTCGGCATCGTTGAGAGGAAGGTATCGCATCAAAGGCCGCCCACGAAGTCCTTGTAAGCGGCCTCGTCCATCAGGCCATCGAGTTCACCGGCGTCGGAAAGATCCATCTTCCACAGCCAGCCGTCACCATCGGCATCGCTGTTCACCAGCTCCGGCTGATCGACCAACGCACCGTTGGCCGCCGTCACCGTGCCCGAAACCGGCGCGTAGACGTCGGACGCGGCCTTCACCGAATCCACCACCGAAACGCTGTCGCCCTTGCCCAGCACGGCACCTTCGGCGGGCAGTTCGATGAACGTGATGTCGCCCAGCTGGCTCTGCGCATAGTCGGTAACGCCGACCGTCGCGGCGGTTCCGTCAACGTCGATCCACTCGTGGTCCTTGGTGAAATAGCGGGACATCAAAGGCCTCCTTTGCGCACATAGCGATGGGGAATGAAGGGCATGGGCACAACGCTCGCGGCGATCTTGCGCCCGCGCACGTCGATGAAAAGACTGGTGCCAACGGCGGAATGCGGCGCGTCGACATAGGCCATGGCAATCGGCCGCTCCAGGCTGGGCGAAAACCCGCCTGACGTCACGACGCCAACCGGCGTATCGCCCAGCAGCACAACGGCGCCTTCGCGCGCGGCCATCCTGCCTTCCAGCGCCAGCCCCAAGCGACGCCGCGCCGGACCTTCGCCCAGCGATTCCAGAATACGTTCCGCACCCGGAAACCCGCCCTCGATCCGCCGCCGCTTCGAAATGGTAAAGGCCAGCCCGGCCTCGACCGGCTCTGTCTCGGTCGAAAGATCATGTCCATACAGCGGCAGCCCGGCCTCAAGCCGCAGCGAATCCCGCGCGCCCAATCCGATCGGCTTCACTTGCGGCAGGGCGCAAAGCGCATCGGCCAACGCCGCGATATCGTCCGCGCTCACCGAAATCTCAAACCCGTCCTCGCCGGTATAGCCAGACCGCGTCACGCCCAGCGACACTTCTCCCCACAGGAACGCCGCCGCTTCCATGAACACCATCGCGTTCAGCTCAGGTCCGCCGTCGGTCGCGGGCTTCAGCCTCAACGCCACCAAAGCTTCCGCCGCTGCCGGTCCCTGCAAGGCCAGCAGCCCATGTTCGTCCAGATGGTTCAGCGTGATCTCGTCGGCCAGATATTCGCGCAGATGCCCGATGTCGTCCCACTTGGTCGCGCCGTTGACGACAAGATAAAAATCATCGCCGCGATTGGTCACGATCAGATCGTCGAGAATGCCGCCGAATTCATCGAGCAACAGCGAATAGCGCATCTTGCCCGGCTTCAGCCCGGCGATGTCGCCCGGCAACAAAGTTTCCAACGCCGCCGCCGCACCTTCGCCCGAAACCGTCAGCTGGCCCATGTGCGAAACATCGAACAGCCCTGCATGGCTGCGCGTCCACAAATGCTCGGCGATGATTCCCTCGAACTGCACCGGCATCCAGTAACCGGCGAACTCCACCATCCGACCGCCATGCGCGCGGTGCCAAGCGTCGAGTGGCAGCGCCAAAGTCGGCGGCAGATCGTCTTCGGTGTCGTTCAGGTCTGTTTGTGTGTCGCTCAAGATCAGGACTCCGGACGTGGTTGCACCTTGTTAGGTGCCCCCTCTGTCACGGAAACCTGAGAGCTTTCCCTCACCGTCACAGGGCGGAGAGGTTACCCCTTCGGCGGCTCAACCCCTTGGGGAAGAACACTTTCCAGAGCATCGCTGTCGATCCACGCGGTCCATTGTGCCTGAGAGATTCCGGGGCGGTTGCTCCTTCGGCGTCTTCCAACCCGTTTCCGAATCGAAAGAACTCTCCCGCGCGATCAGCGACCTGTCTGCTTTCGCCCAAGCGACGAGTCCAAGTCAACGCTGCACTGCACACTTTGTTGTGAACGGCTGCAATTAATGCCGAAGAATGCGACGGAACTCATTGTTTTCGTGCACGAACCGCCCTTTCACCTTGGCCCCGGCCAGCGCCAGGATCACGTCTGCCAAGGCGCTCGCCCGGATCGAACGATACTTCGCCAGTGACCCCATCAGCAGAACATCCAACACCGGAGCGACTATCATTCCAATGGCTTCCGCCGCGCGAAACGGCCCCTCGCGATGCCCGCGCAGCAGGCCCGGCTGCAGGATATCCAGCCGGTCAAACCGCAATTTGGCCAGCGCATCCTCGGTTTCGCCCTTCACCGACAGATAGAAGTTACGTGAAGAAAAAGCCGCACCCACCGAAGAAACCACGATAAGCTGTCTTGCCCCCGCTTCCTTCGCAGCCTTTGCCACCGCGGTCACCAGATCGTGATCGACCGCCCGGAACGCAGCCTTGTCGCCGCCCTGCGCCTTGATCGTGGTCCCCAGCGCAATCACCACCACCTGCGGCCGCCCCGCCGCAATCGCATCTGCCCAGTGAGATGTTTCGGACACCAGCACTTCCATCCGCGCTCCGGGCGGCAAGAGTACTTCGCGGCGGGAAACCGCAGTCAGCCTAACGTCAGGCCGCTGCATCGCCGCAGTGATCACTTGCTGCCCGACCATCCCGGTCGCGCCCACCAGCACGATGCGCCGCACGTCAGACATTGCGCAGTCCCGCGGGCGCCGAACCGAAAACCTTGGTATACGAATCAATGGCATAGCGGTCAGTCATGCCCGCGATGAAGTCCGCGATGTGCCGGCTGCGCGCCGGCTCGACTTCCCGTAGCGAGGCCCGCCAACTGTCCGGCAACAGCCCGGAATCGCTCCGATACGCTTCGAACAGTCCGGCGATCACCGCCCGCGCATGCTCGGCTGCCGCGATCTGTTCGGGGTGGTAATACAGCCGCTCATACATGAACCGCTTCAGCGCCCGCTCCTCTTCCGCCATCGCGGGCGAGAACCTGGCCAGAACCCGTCCCGCCGCGCGCACATCCTCCACCGACCCGACGCAGCTCTCTTCAACCAGTTTCGATGTTTCAGCCAGCAAGTCGTTGACCATGCGCCCAATTTGCCCGCGCACCAGCTCGCTCTGCATCCGCTCGCGCGGCGCGCCCGCAAACCGCCTTTCGATGCCGCGCCACTGCTCGGCGATGGAAGGCAGCTCCAGCAAGTCATCCAGCGTCAGAAATCCAGCGCGCAAGCCATCGTCGATATCGTGGTTATCATAAGCAATATCGTCTGAAATTGCAGCCACTTGCGCCTCCAGTGAAGCATGCTGCGACAGTTCCAGCGGAAACGCCGCATCCAGTTCCGCCAGTGCCCAGGGCGGCGACAGGACCGGCCCGTTGTGCTTGGCCAGCCCTTCCAGAAGCTCCCACGAAAGGTTCAGCCCCTCGTGCTCGCAGTACGGGCTTTCCATCCGCATCAGCACGCGCAAGGTATTGGCATTGTGGTCGAAACCGCCGTGGCCGGCCATCGCCGCCTCCAGCGCATCCTCGCCCGCGTGTCCGAATGGCGGGTGGCCAATATCGTGCGCCAGGCACAGCGCTTCGGTCAGATCCTCGTCCAGCCCCAGTGCCCGCGCCACCACCCTTCCGATCTGCGCCACTTCCAACGAATGCGTCAGCCGCACCCTGTAATGATCGCCATCAGGCGCGATGAACACTTGCGTTTTGTGCCGCAGCCGCCGGAAAGCGATCGAATGGATAATCCGGTCGCGGTCACGCTGGAACGCCGTGCGCGGCCCCCGCGCCGTCTGCGTTTCCAGCCCGAATTCACGCCCGTGCGACCGCGCCGGGTCGGAGGCATAGCCTGCGCGTGTCGTCACGCTTCGCCCAAGATCCAGTCGACCGCAGCCTCGGCATGGATCTTGGTGCCGTCATAGATCGGCAGCACATTGGCATCGACATCAATGACCATGTCCAGTTCGGTGCATCCCAGAACTACTGCCTGCGCTCCGGCCTGCCCCATCGTGGTGATCATCGTCTTGAACGTGCGTTCTGCAGCGCGCGTGGCGCGGCCTTGCATCAGTTCTTCGTAGATGATGCGGTCGATCTCATCGACATTGTCCATCACCGGCGGCAACAGCGTCACACCGTGAGCGACCAGGCGCTTGCGATAGAAGCTTTCAACCATCACGTTGCGCGATCCGATAAGGACGGCGGTCTTGATCCCGCTGGCCTGCATCTTCTTGCCCACGGTGTCGGCAATGTGGATAACCGGCACCTGCACTGCAGCGGCCACCTTGTCATACACCTTGTGCATCGAATTGGCACCGATCAGGATGGCGGTTGCGCCAGCCGTTTCCAGCCGCTGCGCACTATCCGCCAGCACGGTGGCTGCGTGATCCCACTGTTCCGGCGAGGAAAGCGCTGCCAACCCTGCGAAATCGAGGCTTTCAATCAGCATCGGCGCGCTCGAAAGCTTGCTCGTGCGCGCCTGCACCAATTTGTTGATATGGTCATAATACGTGCGGGTCGAAACCCAGCTCATGCCGCCAATCAGGCCGATCTTGCGCAAGACGAATTCTCCGAAGGATTGCAGTTAACCCCTGCATCCCTTGCGCCTTACGCAAGCATGCCTGGCACGTCCAGAAGCGTCCGCCCGGTTCGTGGCCCGGTTCAGCGCTGACTTCCGTTGGCAAGACCCGCGCGACAAAGCAGCGCGGAAGTGGCTGTCACCGCAATCACTTCGCCATCGCCGATCTTGCGCACAGACTCGATATAGCCGCCCAGAGACTGCTTTGTGCCGGCCACCGTTTCCAGCTTGCGCAATTGCGTGATCGTCAATCGCTTGACCATGCGCCGGGCCATGCAATCGGCGTTGCGCTCCGAAACGCCCGCTTCGATCAAGCCGCTGCGCACCCGGTATTCGGCAACGGCCGAAACTACACTGGGTGCGGCATAGACTGCCACACCCAGCATTAGAGCGATCGCCAGCAGGCGCAGGATCATTTTAGTGTGAGCATTTTAGTGGGCGAGGGCCTTCACGATATCCTCGACCATCTTCTTGGCATCGGCGAGGAGCATCATGGTCTGGTCCATGTAGAACACATCGTTGTCCACGCCGGCATAGCCCACGCCGCCCATCGAACGCTTGATGAACAGAACCGTCTTGGCCTTGTCCACGTCGAACACCGGCATGCCATAGATCGGCGAAGACTTGTCGGTCTTGGCCGCCGGATTGACCACGTCGTTCGCGCCGATGATGAACGCTACGTCGGCCTGTGCAAATTCGCCGTTGATGTCTTCCAGTTCGAAGACTTCGTCATACGGCACGTTCGCTTCGGCCAACAGCACGTTCATGTGGCCGGGCATACGGCCGGCGACCGGGTGAATCGCGTACTTCACGTTGACGCCGGCCTTCTTCAGCTGGTCGCCCATTTCGCGCAGCACGTGTTGGGCCTGCGCCACGGCCATGCCGTAACCCGGCACGATGATGACGGTTTCGGCTTCCTTCATCAGGAACGCCGCGTCTTCGGCCGATCCGCGCTTCCACGGCCGCTGTTCCTTGGCCGCGCCGCCGCCAGCTTCCGGAGCCGCACCAAAGCCGCCCGCGATCACCGAGATGAAGCTGCGGTTCATCGCCTTGCACATGATGTACGATAGGATCGCACCGGACGACCCCACCAGCGCGCCGGTGATGATCATTGCGGTATTGTGCAACGTGAAGCCCATCGCCGCCGCAGCCCAACCCGAATAGGAATTGAGCATCGAGACGACAACCGGCATGTCCGCGCCGCCGATCGGGATGATCAGCAGGAAGCCGATGATGAAGCTCAGCACCGTGATCGCGGCGATCACCCAGGCGCTCTGGTCCTGCGTGAACCAGCCGACGAGGCCGATGATCGCGATCAGTGTGCCGAGGTTCAGCACATGGCGGCCGGGCAGCATGATCGGCGCGCCGCTCATCTTGCCGGCAAGTTTCAGGAACGCGATGATCGAGCCCGAGAACGTGATGGCACCGATGGCGATGCCAAGGCCCATCTCGATCCGGCTTTGAATTTCGATCTGGCCGTAAAGAAAATTGCAGGGAAGGTTGGGATCACAGTCAGCTGGACGCGGTATCATGATGCCGAAGGCTTCGGGGTTCAGATAGGCCGCAAGGCCCACCAGCACGGCGGCAAGGCCGACCAGCGAGTGGAACGCCGCGACCAGCTGCGGCATGTCCGTCATCCTGATCTTGCGTGCGGTAACCCAGCCGATGCCGCCGCCGAGGGCGATGGCGGCCACGATCTGGATCAGCGTGACCAGATCATCGACCGTCGGTGCGGGCAGAAAGCCGCCCGGCGGAACCGGAGCCTTGAGCAGCAGCGTGGTCACCACCGCGATGGTCATGCCAACCATGCCATAGCGGTTGCCCGCGCGGCTGGTGCTGGGCGAGGACAGCCCGCGCAATGCAAAGATGAACAGAACGCCGGCGATGAGATAGGCAAGCATCGCCCACGAAGGAGTTGCGATGTGCTCCATCACTTACGCTCCTTCTTCTTGTACATTGCCAGCATGCGTGCCGTCACCGCGAAGCCGCCGAAGATATTGACCGAAGCCAGCACCACCGCGAGCAGCCCGAGCCACTTCGACGCACCGTTCCCGGCCGCCGCGCTGGCGACCAGCGCGCCGACGATGATGACCGACGAAATCGCGTTGGTGACCGCCATCAGCGGCGTATGGAGCGCCGGCGTCACCGACCACACCACATAGTAGCCGACGAAGATCGCCAGCACGAAGAT
>DAICYJ010000043.1 GCA_027311705.1 Novosphingobium sp.
AAGGTCTCGATTGGCAGCGCGTTCGATGGCAAGTTCCTCGGGATTGATCGTCCCGAGGCAGCTTTTCACAGCGTCAAGCGTGAAAGCCGTTCGTCCGCCTCCCACGACTTTCCTGCCGTTCAGCCCGCTGTCAACGATCCCCAAGTGCCGTCGACCATTCAGGGCGGAATTTGTCCACGCCGCCTAGGGCACCGAAAGCGCGCCGATCAGCACCGGATCGTTGGTGCTGCGCGGATCGGCGCGGATACCCGCTTCCTCGCGTCCGATGGCGCGCCAGATCGCGTCGTCGGCTTTCACCGCCAGGTCTTGCGCCAGCGCGGCGGTGTTCACACCTGTCAGCGCGCCCATCACTTCGCCCATCAGCGGATCACCCGCCACCCGCATGGCGTCGCCGAATTCGGGCAGCATCACGTCGATCAGCCGGCCCGCCATCTCGCCTCGCAAGTACGTGGTCGCCTCATCAGGCCGCCCATGCAGCAGCGCCAGCGCATTGCGGATGCCGATCCCGCGCACCGCCTCGGCCACCGCAGGCGCGGCATTGCGGGCGGCGCGGGCGGCGAGGCGGTTGAACTGACGTGCCATGCGGTCCTTCATCATCGGCCCGGTCAGGATGCGCGCCAGCACGTCCCCGCGTCCGTTCGCCAACTGGTCTGGCAGAGCAAGCCGGGCGACCTGGTCGTCCCAGAAGCCATCGGTCTGCAACAAGCGGTCGAACGCGCGGTTGGCGGAAAGCTGTAACAGGCGACGCACCGCATCGGTCAGGCTGAACCCGCCCATCGTGGCGCAGCCCGATAGCGCGACCAGCGCCGTGGCAGTGGCGGAGCCAAGGAACAATCTGCGACCCGTAACGAACTGGCTATTGGCGCGCATCACGGCGTTCTCCTCGGTTTTCAGGCCCGGCGGGGTTCCCCCATCCGGCTTTGCGCCCATATAGACGCCACAACATGAACCGCATCCGATGCCTTGTCTTCAACGCCGCGCTGGGTCCGCTGGACTACCGCGTGCCCGAAGGCATGGCGGTGGAACCCGGAAGCGTCGTCGTCGCACCCTTGGGGCCAAGGCAGATCATCGGCGTGGTGTGGGAGGCGGAACGCCTGCCCGGCGTCGATGTTCCTGCGGCCAAGCTGCGCCCCATCCTGCAAGTGCTGCCGGTGCCGCCCCTGCCCGCCCCGCTGCGCCGCCTGATCGAATGGTGCGCAGACTATTATCTCGCCTCACCCGCGTCCGTTGCCCGCATGGCGCTATCCAGCAACGCGGCGCTGCGCGGCGGCGGCACTGTCACCGAATACCGCCTCACCGGCCACGAACCGGCGCGGATGACGCCGCAGCGGTTGCAGGCGCTGGACCTGCTCCACGACCAGCAAGGCACCATCCGCGAACTGGCCGAGATCGCCGGCGTTTCCGAAGCGGTGCTGCGCGGCATGGTCAATGGCGGCGTTCTCGAACCGGTGCTGGTCGACAGCGACCGGCCTTATCCGCAACCCAACCCCAACCACGCGCAGCCCGATCTTTCGGACCAGCAGGCCGAGGCGGCGGCGAAGATGGTCGCGGCGGTGAAGGCGCACGCGTTCCAACCCTTCCTGCTCGATGGCGTCACCGGATCAGGCAAGACCGAGACCTATTTCGAAGCGATGGCCGCCGCGTTGGAGGCAGGACAGCAGGTGCTGGTGCTGCTTCCCGAAATCGCGCTGACCGAATCCTTCCTCAAACGGTTCGAGGCCCGGTTCGGGGTTCCGCCCGTGGCGTGGCATTCGTCGCTCAAGTCGTCCGAACGGCGGCGCGCGTGGCGTCAGGTCGCGTTAGGTGTCGCCAAGGTCGTGGTCGGTGCACGCAGCGCGCTGTTCCTTCCGTTCCCCGATCTGGGCCTGATCGTGGTCGACGAAGCGCACGAAGTGTCGTTCAAACAGGATGACGGCGTGCGCTACAACGCCCGCGATGTCGCTGTAATGCGAGGACATTTCGAGAAGGTGCCGGTAATCCTCGCCAGCGCCACGCCCGCGCTGGAAAGTCTGCAGATGGCCGAGAGCGGGCGCTATGAACGGCTGGTGCTGCCCGCCCGCTTCGGCGGGGCCACCCTGCCCGATATCCGGATCATCGACTTGCGCGAGGATGAGCCGGAGCGCGGTCGCTGGCTGTCCCCACCACTTGTCGAAGCACTCAAGCATCGCCTGCTAAGTGGCGAACAAAGCCTGCTTTTCCTGAACCGGCGCGGCTATGCCCCGCTCACCTTGTGCCGCCATTGCGGGTTCCGGTTCCAGTGCCCGAACTGCTCCGCCTGGCTGGTCGAACACCGCCTCTCCCGCCGCCTCGCCTGCCACCACTGCGGCCACGAAGTTCCGCCCCCGCCCACATGCCCCGAATGCGGCGAGCCGGATTGCCTCGTCGCCTGCGGTCCGGGGGTGGAACGGATCGCCGATGAGGTAGCAGAAATCTTTCCAGATGCGCGGGTTGCGCTCGTGACCTCAGACACTTTGACAACACCCGCCAAGGCCGCCGAATTCGTCGAACAGGCGCTGAACAAGGCCATCGACGTGATCGTCGGAACCCAGCTGGTGACCAAGGGCTACCACTTTCCCGACCTGACTCTGGTGGGCGTCGTCGATGCCGACATGGGCCTCGAAGGCGGAGATTTGCGTGCCGCCGAAAGGACTTACCAGCAGATAGCGCAAGTCGCCGGGCGAGCGGGACGCGGCGAGAAGCCCGGCGAAGTCCTGATCCAGACCCGCCACCCCACCGCCGCCGTCATCGAAGCACTGGCCAGCGGCGATCGAGACGCATTTTATGCCGCAGAAACAGAGGCTCGCCGCGATGCCGGCGCTCCACCCTTCGGCCGCTGGGCGGCGATCATCGTTTCGAGCGAGGACGAGGCGGAGGCGCGCGAGTCCGCCCGCGCCATCGGCGGCACCGCCCCTCGCCTGCCCGATGTGATGATCCTCGGCCCGGCCCCCGCCCCGCTCTCGCTGCTGCGCGGCCGCTATCGCTATCGCCTGCTGATCAACGCCCGCCGTTCGACCGAAGTGCAAAGAGTGATCCGTGAGTGGCTGGAAAAGCTGACTTTTCCGCCGGGCGTGCGGGTCGCGGTGGACATCGATCCGTATTCGTTTGTCTGAGCGACTACTCGATCATCCCGGCCAGCACAGGCGTTACGCGCAAATGTTCAGGAATACGTTCCGGCCCGATCACGCGATCGATCTGTTCGTGGGCATGATAGATGCGGCGTTCCTGATAATTCACCACGACCGAACGGAACGCAGGGGATTCCGCCGATATCTGCACGCTGGGCAGGAACGTCAGGTCTTCATCCAGGATCACGTTGAAAGCCTTGATCTTTTCCTTCCATGCCTCCGGCAGTTCGGCCTCGCCATGTGGCAGGCCCATCCACACCACGTCCATCCGGCACGTGTTCAAACCCGTGGGCCAGAACAACAGCAGCGGAAAGCCGTTGGCATAAACCGGCGTGGTAAGGTTGGGGAAGCAGGTGAACGCGGTGATAAACTCGCGCGGGATCGGCCCGACGCTTTCGATATCGGCAATGCCGCCCATGCCCATCGAAAAGCCGGTTTCCTCCGAAGCGCTTTCACGCGGTTCAAAGCCATCGTTCCACGGCAGGATGTTGCGCGAATGGCCGTTTTCATACAGCGCCATCACCGTGCCGCGATGCTCGACCGCGCATTTCGGTCCGGGTAGGCCAACGGTGCCGCGGTGGACCGAAACGAAGTGATAGTTCTCTGCGAAAGCATCCATCAGGATCTTCCAATTGCAGGCACAATCATAGCTGTAGCGGTCGATCAGGCTCAGGTTGTCGAGATCGAACTGCGCCATTTGCGGCTGCAGGCGGCGGACATAGTCTGCCAGCGGCTCTGCATCAGGATCACCGTTGATGAAGATCCAGCCGCCCCATGCTTCGCACCGCACCCGCTGCAAACCACGCTGCGACTTGTCCAGACCAGCGAAATCGCGCTGGTCGGGCACGCCGATCAACTTGCCTTCGAAGTCATAGACCCAGGCATGATAGCCGCAGACCAGCCGCTTGCCGGGGCAAGTGCCCTGCTTTTCGGTGACGAGGCAGCCACCGCGATGCGAGCAGGTGTTGTAGAACGCGTTGAAGCCCTGCTCGGTCCTGACCACGATGATCGGCATGCCCGGCACGCCTTCGAACGCGACATAGCTGCCGACTTCCGGAAACTGATCCTTGTGCGCGGCATAGAGCCAGGTTTTCTGCCACAGATGGGTGAGTTCAAGCTGGTAGAATTCGGGCGAAACATAG
>DAICYJ010000068.1 GCA_027311705.1 Novosphingobium sp.
ATGTCATACATCTTGCCGTCGATCCCCAGCGTGCCCGCATCGGGCGCAGCGGCGAAGGCATCCACGATCTTGCGCGCCTCGGCGATCTCGCTTTCCGACGGGCTGAAGCAGCGATTGATCGTTTCCACCTGATCGGGATGGATCGCGATGCGGCCAAGAAACCCGTCGCGCCGCGCACGGCGGCAATCGGCCTCAAGCCCTTCGGCATCGCGGAAATCGGCATAGAGCGTATCAACCGGAACCACCCCGGCAGACGCAGCCGCAAACAGGCACAGCGAACGAGCGAAACGATAGGGTTCAGTCCACTGCCCGTCCGCTTCCTTGTTTGCCGTGGCTCCGATGGCTGCGCCAAGGTCCTCTGCCCCCCACGTCAACCCGACAAGGCGCGGATGCGGCGGCGTGTAGCTGCCGAGCGCGAACATCGCCTGCGGCGTTTCGGTGGCGACAACCATGATCTTGACCGATCCCGGCACCATCCCGGCAGCCACTTCCAGCGGATCGATCATCGCCGCAATCGTGGCGATATCGTGCGCGCCATTGGCCTTGGGCACAAGGATGCCCGCAAGGCCGGGACGCACCACGGCGGCAAGGTCCTCGCCCGTCATCCCGGTGTCGAGCGGGTTCACCCGCACGAACAGGCTGGCCTCGATATTGTCCGCATGTCCCAGCCATCCGGCCACCATCGCGCGCGCAGTGAGTTTCATCGATGGCGCGACGGCATCCTCAAGATCGAGGATCAGCACGTCCGCGCCCGCCGTGCAGCCCTTGGCGAACTTGCGCTCACTGTCACCGGGGACAAAAAGGAGCGACCGCAGCCTCATGCCGGCTTCTTCAGCATCAGCGCGTTACGCACGGTGCGGCACACAACTTCATCGCGCTGGTTAAGGCCGAGATGCTCGAACGAGACGATGCCCTGCGTCGGGCGCGACTTGCTTTCGCGCAATTCCAGCACCCGCGTTTCGGCGCGAAGCGTATCACCGGCGAAAACCGGCTTGGGAAACGTCGTCTCGCTCATACCAAGGTTGCCCACCGTCGTGCCCATCGTGGTGTCCTGCACGCTCAGCCCGATCACCAGCCCCAGCGTGAAGATCGAATTCATCAGCGGCTGGCCGAATTCGGTCCCGGCGCAATAGTCATGATCGATATGGATCTGCGCCGGATTGTAGGTCAGCGAAGAAAACAGACTGTTTTCATAGTCGAGCACCGTCTTGCGGATTTCGTGCCGGAACACCTGCCCCACCGTGAATTCGTCGAACCATAGCCCTGCCATTCGAATTTCCCTCTCAATTCAGCCGGCCGAGAATGGCGACTGCGGCCACGCTGTTGAATGGTGCCCCGCCAAGGTTGTGCGTCAGGCCGAAGTCCACCTTGTAACGCTGCCGTTCGCCCGCGCGGCCCTGCAACTGAAGGTACACCTCGTAAGCCATGCGCAGGCCCGATGCGCCGACCGGGTGGCCGAAGCACTTCAGCCCGCCATCAAGCTGGCACGGAATCGCGCCGTCGCGGTCATAGCGCCCGTCGAGAATGTCGCTGGGCGCGCGGCCTTCGTCGGACAACCCCAGGTCTTCCATGATGACCAGTTCGGTGATCGAAAAACAGTCGTGAACCTCGGTCATGTCGATTTGGGCACGCGGATCGCGGATGCCCGCTTCGGTATAGGCGCGACCAGCAGCGGCGCGGGTATTGGGCACCGAAGCGCCATCCCACGCGCCGAACTGCATCTCCCAGCCGTTGCTGGCGGAAAGCTGGATAGCCTTGATCGTCACCGGATCGGCCTTGCCCAGCGCACGGGCGATTTCGGGCGTGGTGACGATGGCAGCGGCCGCACCGTCGGACACGCCGCAGCAATCGAACAGCCCCAGCGGATCGGCAATCAGCGGCGCGTTGAGGATCTTGTCCATATCGACCGCATTGCGCAGGTGCGCCTTGGGCGAAAGCGCGCCGTTCTGGTGGCTCTTCCACGAAACGTGCGCCATCGCCCGCTTGAGATCGGCGGCCGCGATGCCATGCCGAGCGGCATAGGCACCAGCGAGCTGGGCAAACGTGCCGGGGGCCGAGCCATAAGGCATCCACAGATCGTTCTGCACACCCTTGGTGCGCAGCGGCAACCCACCATAGCCGGTGTCCTTCAGCTTCTCGACACCGATCGCCAGCGCAATATCAACCGCGCCCGATGCGACGGCATATGCCGCACCGCGCAGTGCTTCGGTGCCGGTGGCACACATGTTCTCGACCCGCGTAACCGGCACCTTGTCGAGCCGAAGCGCATGCGCGGCAGGCAGCGCGCTGTTGCCCACGTTGATGTCGTCGAGCGCATTGCCGACCCATGCAGCATCGATGCGCGAACGCTCGATCCCCGCATCGGCCAATGCTTCGAGGAAAGCCTCGACCATCAAGCCGTCTGCGCCGACATCCCAGCGCTCGCCAAAGCGCGTGCAGCCCATGCCGACAATGGCAACCTTGTCGCGAATACCCGTCGCCATCATGCCTCTCCGAGCACGGGGCGCGCGATCGGCGCCGCTTTCCAGAAATAGGTGCGGAAGCCCAGCCGGCTGTTCTGCGCCTTGATCCGCAGCCGCATCCGCACCCGGTCCCCCACGCGAAAGCCCTCGGCCGGGCGATTGACCATTTCCATCAGCACCCGCGCGCCGTTCTCGAATTGAACGAGGCCGAAATCGAAGGGCGGATCGGGCGAGAAGTTGAGCCGGTCGGCGGTGACCGAAACAACAGTCGCTTCCAGATCAGCCAGCCGCACGTCTTCCATGTTCTCGACTTGCGAAAGCGCCGGATTGACCGGAAACGCGCTTTTGGGAAACTGCACATTGCCCGTGCTGTCGCGCCCTCCGACGAAGCCGATCACGTCGCGTCCTACGCGTTCGAGCACGGTGGCCTGGGCTTTCTGTTCGAATTCGGCGCGCATCCCCCAATCAAGGTCGATCGACCCCGTCAGGCTGAGAAAGCGCGATAAACTGGCGAGTACTTGCCCTTCCTTCAGCGCGCGCACCATGGCATCCGCTCCCGGAACCGGTCCGGAAACTTCGAACACCAGCGCATCGGCCCCGCTGCCAAAGCCCACCAGCAACACGAAATCTCCAGGTTCCGCCGCTTCGAACGCAAGTCCCAGCCCGAACAGGGCGTGGGCCGCGCCCAGATCGCCCACCGCATTGGAAACCGCTTCACAATGATTGGTTGCCCGGCACCCCAGCGCCTTGGCCACCGCGCGCCAACACGCGCCCACCGGCTCATGCACCGCAACATGGGCAAGCCGATCGGGCGCGATCCCTGCGGCCGTGCAAGCATCGCGCACCGCAGGCACCAGCGTTTCGGCAACCGCCATGTCGCGCACGAACCGTTCCTCGTACGCATAAGACGTCGGGTGTTCGCGTGAGGAATAGCGATCGACAAGATCGTGCGAGATGCTGGCATATCCCGCCAGCCGCGCCGGCGCATTCGCCCCGGTGCGCGCCGCCGCCGCGCCATCGCCAAAGCCAAGCTGCGCCGCACTGCCCGGCTGCGTGGGCCGCTTTTCACCGGCCGCAACAATCTCGTCGCGCTGGCCGAAAAGGGCATCGAGC
Organism: Novosphingobium sp.; assembly: GCA_027311705.1. Taxonomy (GTDB): domain Bacteria; phylum Pseudomonadota; class Alphaproteobacteria; order Sphingomonadales; family Sphingomonadaceae; genus Novosphingobium. Next base: position 3,576 of record DAICYJ010000068.1, read on the forward strand.
AGCGCCGTTGTGCCCGCCCGCCTTGAATTCGCAGCGTCGGAAGTGCGCACCGTGCGCGGCAGGCCCAGTGCGTCGAGCGCCATCCCGCTTTGTGCGCGATCGGTAAAATAGGCGGAAGTCGAGGCAAAACGCAGCGCATCCGGCGCAACATCGCCAACCAGCGTTCGCGCCGCTTCCACCGCGAGGGTCAGCGCATCCTCGTCCCAATCGGCCACGGCACGCATGCCGGCGCGCGGCATAGGCAAGCCCGACCAGGCCAGTTCGCGTGCGGCCGATTGGCGATCAAGGCGCAGCATCGGAACATACCCGCCGATGGCGACAATCCCGAAAGAATCCACCCTGACTAATTCAGGAACCCCTGACACTCGCCCCTCCAATTTCGATCCACTGCCTTATCGAGGTAATGTGCTGGATCGCCAGCACGCACGCTTGACAGCCTCGAATCAGGTAGTAAACAGCTTCACATTGTCTGGCAAGAGCAATTGGCTGCAAGGCCCAGCACCAGCAACGCGGAGAGGCACATGGGCATTTTCAAGGACGACGCGCTGGCGGGTAAGGCCGTGCTCGTCACCGGCGGCGGTGGCGGGCTTGGGCGCGAAATGGCGCATGCGCTATCGGCGCTCAAGGCACGCGTGCACATCTGCGGCCGGCGCGATGCCCTGTTGCAGCAGTCAGCGGCGGAAATCACCGCTGCCACCGGTGTCGAAGTTGTGCCGCACGCCTGCGACATCCGCGACGCCGATGCCGTCGATGCCATGATCGAGGATATCTGGAAAGATTCTCCCCTCACCGGCCTGGTCAACAATGCGGCCGCCAATTTCATAGCGCCCACCAAAGACCTGAGCGCGCGCGGTTTTCGCGCCATCACCTCCACCGTGATGGACGGATCGTTCAATGCCACGCTGTCGTGCGGCAAGCGCTGGATCCGCGACGAAATTCCGGGCTCGGTCGTATCCATGCTGACGACCTGGGTGTGGACGGGATCGGCCTTCGTCGTCCCTTCAGCCATGGCCAAGGGCGCCATCCACGCCATGACCATGTCGCTGGCGGCTGAATGGGGGCCATACGGCATCCGCCTCAATGCCACGGCGCCCGGTCCCTTCCCCACCGAAGGCGCTTGGGACAAGCTCAATCCGATCCCCGACACCCAGAGCTCGGCCACAAATTGCGAGACGGTGCCGATGCGTCGGTTCGGCCGGATGCCCGAACTGACCAATCTGGTCGCCTACCTGCTGTCGGATGCCAGCCCCTATCTCACCGGCCAGACCATTGCCATCGACGGCGGACAGCACCTCGCCGGGCCGGGCACGTTTGCCGACTTGACCAACCTCACTCCCGAACAATGGATTGCCGCGCGCGAAGCGATTGCGGCCTCCGTCGCCAGGGAAAAGTCCCAGCGCGCGTGAAGGCTGCACCATGATCGAACGTTCCCTTTTCCAGCCCGAGCACGAGATGTGGCGCCAGACCGTGCGCCACTTCATCGAGAAGGAAATCGTCCCGTTCCACGAACAGTGGGAAAAGGACGGCATCGTGCCGCGCGAGTTGTGGCTGAAAGCCGGCGAAGCAGGCATGCTGTGCTGCACCGTGCCCGAAGAATTCGGCGGCCTTGGCCTCGACTACCTGTTCGACGTAGTGGTGTTCGAGGAAATGTGGCGCGTGGGTGCCAGTGGCCCCGGCTTCCTGATCCATACCGATCTGGTCGCCACCTATATCCTTACCTTCGGCAACGACGAGCAGAAGCGCCACTGGTTGCCCAAGATGGTGCGCGGTGAGGCGATCGGATCGCTCGGCATGACCGAACCGCACGCTGGCAGCGACCTCAAGGCGATCCGCACCAAGGCTGAGCGCGACGGCAACCACTTCATCATCAACGGCCAGAAGGTGTTCATTTCCAACGGCCAGATGTGCGACGTCCTAGTGCTCGCCACCAAGACCGACAGTGCGGCGGGGGCCAAGGGCGTCACGCTGTTCCTGGTCGACGCATCGCTGCCCGGCTTCAACCGCGGCAAGAACCTCGACAAGCTGGGGATGAAGGCACAGGACACGTCCGAGCTGTTCTTCGACAACCTGCGCGTCGATGCCGATGCCATGCTGGGCGAAGAGGGCCAGGGCTTCTCGTTGATGATGACCAAGCTGGCGCAGGAACGGCTGGCGCAGGCAATCCGTTCGGCCACCGTGGTCGAAACGGTGATCGACTATACCGTCGACTATACCAGCGAGCGCAAGGCGTTCGACCAGACCATCGCCGATTTCCAGAATACCCAGTTTGTGCTCGCCGACCTAAAGGCGCGCAGCGTGATGGCACGCGTGTTTACCGACAAGTGCATAGACCTTTTCATGCAGGGCAAGCTCGACCCGGTGGACGCTGCGATGGCCAAGATGGTGACTTCGGAACTGCACTGCGAAACCGTCGACAAGTGCCTGCAATTGTTCGGGGGTTGGGGTTACATGTGGGAATATCCCATCGCTCGTGCCTATGCCGACGCGCGCATCGTAAAGATCGCCGGCGGCTCGATCGAGGTGATGAAAACCATCATTTCGCGGGACATGTTCAAAGGCAAGCTGGCCCGCAAGAAGTGAACCGGCTTACCCTGCCTCTTGCACCCGGCGCGGCGATGGTTACTCGGGGAGACTCCTCTCCCGGAGATTCCTTGGTGATCCAGAAAAACCTCGATTCCAGCCTGCGCTTTGGCTTCCTGATCCACGATGTGTCGCGCCTTCGCCGCATCGTGGTGGACCGCGCGCTCAAGCCGTTGGGCCTTACCCGGTCGCAATGGTGGGTGCTCGCCTTTCTTTCGCGCCGCGATGGCATGACCCAGACAGCACTGGCCGCAGACCTCGATCTGACCAAAGTTGCGATCGGCGGTCTCATCGACCGCATGGAAACCGCTGCCTTTGTTGAGCGGCGCGCCGATGAACGCGATGCCCGCGCACGCCGCGTCTACCTGACCCGCGCCGGCCAGAAGCTGGTTTCGACGATCCGCGAAAGCGTGGATGCGGTCGAGGCCGATATCCTGGCCGGCGTTACGGAGGACGAACTCGACGCTGCGGCGATCGTTCTCGTCAAGATCAAATCCCGTCTGCTCGAACTGGCCGGCGGGGAAGCAGAAGGCGGACAGGACTTCGACGTCTGACCGCCGCACGCCAACGGAGGAATGTGTGAAGGGATTGGAAGGGAAGGTCGCCATCGTTACCGGCGGCGGACAGGGCATCGGCCGCGCACTCGTGCTGCGGCTGGCCGCTGAAGGCTGTAAGGTTGCCATTTTTGACCTCAGCACCGCAGCCGGCGAAGAAACCGCCGTGCTCGCAGGCGAAGGCGCCACCGTGCGAACCTGGCAACTCGACGTCAGCGATCTTGCGGCCGTTCAGGCTGCGGTAGAGGCCGTTGAGGTCGATCTAGGTCCCGTTTGGGCGCTGGTAAACAACGCCGGTTGGGACCGCCCCGCCCCGTTCCTGAAGACCACGCCAGAATTCTGGGACAAAGTCATCGCCATCAACCTCACCGGCAATCTCAACACGCACTTCGCGGTGGCCGGCCGGATGGTCGCCAACGGCGGCGGGCGCATCATCAACATCGCATCGGACGCGGCGAAAGTCGGCACCGCAATGGAAGCCGTCTATTCGGCCTGCAAGGGCGGGTTGATCAGCTTCACCAAGTCGATCGCGCGCGAACTGGCGCGCAAGAATGTGCTGTGCAACTGCGTTTGCCCGGGGCCAACGAACACCCCGATGATGGCAGAAGTTGCCGGCACCGGCCCCGATGCCGAAAAGTGGAAGGCGTCGCTCGAACGCGGCATTCCGCTGGGCCGCATGGGCGAACCCGAAGATTACGCCGGAATCGTGGCCCTGCTCGCGTCGGACGATGGCGCCTATATCACCGGTCAGGCCATTTCGGTCTCCGGTGGCATGAACATGGTCTGAGGGAGGCGTCGTGACGCACGGGGCGATGCCAGCGCCAGAAGGTGACTGGGTAGATTGCCCGGTGCACGGCTCTGGCAGCTGGACGGTCGGCGATATCCGGGTCGACCGGAACGCCGGCCGCATGGCCCTGTTCGTCACCGACCGGCACTGCAACGCTTATGGCGTGATGCACGGCGGCGCGTTGGCGACGCTGGTGGATTCGCAAAGCGTTGCGGTCCGCGATTATTCGGGCGGCGCAGACGATCACACGCCGACCGTCTCGCTGTCGGTCGACTATCTCGGCCCGATCCCTCGCGATCACTGGCTGCTGGTGGACGTGACGCTGCTGCGCACCACCCGCAACCTGATTTTTACGCAGGCGGTGATGACCGTCGACGGTGCCGTAGTGGGCCGGTCGAACGCGATTTACCGGAATTTCAAAGGAAAGGATGCGCAATGAGCACCCCCCAGTTCGAAGACATCATCTATGAAGTACGAGGCCGCGCCGCATGGGTCATCATCAATCGGCCCAAGCTTTACAACGCCTTCCGCGCGCAGACGATCGAGGAACTGATCGCGGCGTTCAAGCTGGCGGCAGACGATCGCGGCGTGTCGTCGGTCGTGCTGACCGGCGCGGGCGACAAGGCCTTCTGCACCGGCGGCGACCAGAGCGCCAAGGATGGCCAGTACGACGGGCGAGGCATCGTTGGCTTGCCGATCGACGAGTTCCAGTCGATCCTCCGCGATATTCCCAAGCCCGTGATCGCCCGCGTCAACGGGTTCGCCATCGGCGGCGGCAACGTATTCGCCACGCTTTGCGACCTGACCATCGCCGCAGACACCGCCAAGTTCGGCCAGGTTGGTCCTAAGGTCGGCTCGGTCGATGCCGGCTGGGGCACGGCTTTCCTTGCCCGCCACGTCGGTGACAAAAAGGCGCGCGAGATCTGGTTCCTCAACCTGATGTACACCGCGCAGGAAGCCATGGAGATGGGCCTGGTCAACAAGGTCGTGCCGGCGGCGGAACTGGACGCTGCGGTCGATGAATGGACCGAGATGCTGGGCCAGCGCTCGCCGACCGCACTTGCGCTTGCCAAGCGCAGCTTCAATGCCGACAGTGACAATATCCGCGGCATTTCCATGCTCGCGCTGAACTCGGTGAAGCTGTTCTATGACACCGAGGAATCGAAGGAAGGTATGCGTGCTTTCCAGGAAAAGCGCGCGCCCGATTTCCACAAGTACGTCAAGTAAGCGAACCGGGGTGCAGACGATCAACCCCCGGCGGCTGCGCCCCGGCGAGCTTGCGTCGGCCCTTCCTGCGGGGGGGCTGACGCTGGTATCCTCGTGCTCGGCGGAATCTGATCTGCTCGTGGCCGAAGTGGCCTCGGCAGGGGATGCGCTGGGCGCGATGGATTTTTCGGGCGTGTTCGTACCCGGCCTCAACCGCGCGACATGGATGGCGGGCGAAAAGTCCACCGTCACCAGTTTGTTCAAGACACCGGACCTCACCGGCGAAGGCGAACGGGCGCGTTTCCTGCCGCTATGCTATCAGGACGCGCTGGCCTGGTTTCGGCGGCAAAAGCCGCAGGCGGCGCTGTTCATGTGCTCGCCCCCCGATGCGCAGGGCAATTGCAGCTTCGGCACCGAAGTGGCGTTCGTGGCAGCCCTGTGGCGCGACATTCCGGTGCGCATCGCCCACATCAACCCCGCCATGCCGCGCACGCCCGGCGATCCCGGCATTCCCTTTGCCTCGCTCACCGCCATCTATGAAGCCGAGCAACCGCTGCGTTCGATGGTATCGGGCTCTGACGACGAGACGAGCGCCGCGATCGGCCATCTCATTGCCGAAATCGTACCCGACGGTGCCACGCTCCAGACCGGCCTCGGCAAAATTCCCGACGCGGTGCTGCGCGCCTTGGCAGGCCACCGGAACCTGCACATGCACACCGGCCTTGTCGGCGATGGCGTGCTCTCGCTGCTGGCTTCAGGCGCGATGGCGGCGGGGCCATCGGCGCTGATCGGCGTGGCGATCGGCAGCCGGGCGCTCTACGACGCGCTCGATCATCCGCATTTCCAGTTTCGGCCGGTGACCGTAACCCACGATCCGGCGACGCTGGCCGGGATCGACACGCTGGTGACGATCAATTCGGCGATGGAAGTGGACTTGTTCGGGCAGGTTTATGCCGAAGCTTCGTCGCGCGGGTTCCAGTCCGGCCCCGGTGGCGCGGGCGACTATGCCCGCGGTGCCCGCGCCGGGCGCAATGGCCTGCGCATTATCGCCCTGCCCGCCGCCGCCCGCGCAACCAGCCGCATCGTGCCGCCCGGCGGCGGCCACGGCCCGGTCTCGCTCTCGCGCTTCGATGTGGACGTGGTCGTCACCGAACATGGCCGGGCAGACTTGCGCTTTCTGGGCCATGAGGCGCGCGCGCAGGCCCTGATCGGCATCGCCGACCCCACCCACCGCGAACCACTGGCAAAGGCCTGGCGCGACGGAATGAACGCACTTCAGGAGAGATAGCATGGCAGCGGGCAAGGTCATCATCAGTTGCGCCATCACGGGATCGATCCACACCCCTTCGATGTCGCCCTATTTGCCGGTGACCGCACAGGAAATTGCCGAAAGCGCGCTGGGTGCAGCCGAAGCGGGTGCCGCGATCGTGCACTTGCACGCGCGCGATCCCCAAAACGGCAAGCCGGTCCACACGTCCGAGGATTTCGAGCCGTTCCTGCGCGTTATCAAGCAGAGCAGCAACGTGGTGGTGAACCTCACCACCGGCGCATCCCCCTATATGCCGGTGGAATATCGGGTGAAGCCTGCCGAAGTGTGGAAACCCGAAGTCGCCAGTCTGAACATGGGGTCGATGAACTTCGGCCTGTTTCCGATGTTGAAGCGCTACAAGGAATTCAAGCACCCGTGGGAGTCGGAAATGCTGGAAGCCAGCCACGATCTGGTGTTCCGCAACAGCTTCAAGGACATTCGCTATGCTCTCGAAACACTGAACGTCACCGGCACTCGGTATGAGTTCGAATGCTACGACACCAGCCACCTTTACAACCTGCACTACTTTTGGACCGAAGGGCTGGTGCAGGCCCCGCTTTTCATCCAGACCTGCTTTGGCCTGCTCGGCGGCATCGGCGCACATCCGGACGACGTGATGCACATGAAGCGTACGGCGGACCGACTGTTCGGCGACAACTACCGTTGGTCGGTGCTGGCCGCCGGGGCCAACCAGATGAAAGTCGCCGCGATGGCCACATCGATGGGCGGCCACGTCCGCGTCGGCCTGGAAGACAGCTTGTGGCTGGGGCGCGGCGAACTGGCCCCCAACAACGCCGCGCAAGTCACGCGCGTCCGTCAGATCATCGAAGGCCTCGGGCTGGAAGTGGCCACGCCCGACGAGGCGCGCGCGATCCTCTCGCTCAAGGGTGCCGACTCCGTCGGCTTCTAAAGCCGGCCTCCGAACGTTCCGCCAAGGACTTTGCCATGACGACCAATCTTCCCGCCCTCACCCAGTTCCGCATCGAGCAGCAAGCGAACGGCCTCGTCCATTTCGTATTCGATTGCCCTGGCAAGTCGATGAACGTCTTTTCCAACAAGGCGATTCACGAACTCGGCGCGTTCGCCGAATGGTTGCACCGGGCAGACGATGTGCGAGGTGTCGTCGTGCGTTCGGGCAAGGCTACCGGCTTCTGCGCCGGGGCAGATCTCACCGAACTCGGCGTGGCCTATGAAACGATCGTTGCCGCCCCCGCTGCCGACCGCTTCGACATGGCGTTCGATCACTTCTTCCCGCTTGGCCACGCGATCCGCCGGCTGGAAACCGCGGGCAAGCCTGTGGCCGCCGCGATTGCTGGGGTGGCATTGGGTGGCGGGTGCGAACTGGCATTGGGCGCGCATTACCGGGTCGCCACTGACAACCGCCGGACGATGCTCGGCCTGCCGGAATGCGCAGTCGGCCTGTTGCCGGGTGCTGGCGGAACACAGCGGATGCCACGCCTTGTCGGCATCGAACTGGGTCTGGAAGTGTTGCTCCTGGGCAGAAACCTTGCGGGCGCGGAGGCCTTGAACGCAGGTCTCGTCGATGCCGTCGTGCCCGATGGCGACGAAGTCCGCGCAGCCGAAAACTGGCTGCTGTCCGATCAGGCCCATGCCATCCAGCCGTGGGATCGGGCCAATGTGGCGCCATTGGCCCACGCCGACTACGAGGATCATATCGTGCGTCACCGCGCCCGCGAACTGGCGCGCATGCTGGGGCATGAGCCGGCACCGCTGGCGATCCTCGATTGCGTCGAACTGGGGCTGATGCAGCCTATCGACGGCGCGATACGATCGGAAATGTCGGTGTTTTCGCGCCTCATCCAGCGCCCGGAGCCGCGCAACATGATCCGCACGATGTTCCTGGGTAAACAAGCCTACGACAAAGCTGCGCGCGACGGCAGAGTTTCGGTGAGCGTGGAAGATGCGGCCTGCGCCGCAGCCGCACACGTCCAACGTCATGTCGATACGGCATCGATCCTGCGTCAGGCCGGCTTCCTGCATGGCTTGGGCCTTGCCGAACCTGCACAGCAGCGCGTCAGTGAAGATTTCTGGTTTCACAGTAATCCCGAGGCTGCACTGGCAATCGCTGCCCTGGCGAAAGATCTTGCGCCGCTCACAGCCGGACTTTCGCCGACCGAACTGCTTCAGGCAGATCACGCCGTGGCCCGAGGCGGCACGATCCCGGCTTATCTAGGCGGCCTGACCGGTCTGGCCAGCTTCGCCGAGACGCCTGCCTGAACCAAAAAACAGGGGGCCAAGGATGCATCGCTCCCGCCGGTGGCGTCAGTCCAATGCGAACTCGTCTCCCATGGACACAGCAGCTGCCAATTCCGCGAATTGTCAGCCCATAAGAGATTGCACTCGGCAAGGGCTGCCGAGCGTCGAGCTTGTACGTTTGACGATCAACGAGGTGGCGTTCCGAATTGAAATGGTTGTGCATGCTGGCGTGGACCGGGGCAAATTTCTGCACGACTGCATTCGCCGAAACCGCTGCATCGCACGCTCACGTCGCCGGAACGGCAGGTGGGAGTTCTCAACCCGATTGTTCGCGTGCCTCCCCATTTCACGACGCTCATCGTTGCCCGGTTCGCGCATCGCCGCAGGGTAGGATCTCAGCCCGTCCGTGACGATGGTCTCAGCTTGGCCATGGGGCTTCAACGCCTTCTTCAGGAACCGCAAAGCCGCGGATTGGTCTCGCTTTTTCGTGAGATAGGATTCCAGGACTTCACCTTCGTGATCGACGGCTCGCCAAAGATAATGCATCTCACCGTTGATCTTCACGTAGGCTTCATCGACATGCCAGCGCCAGTGCCTGAAGCCTCGCATCCGGCTGACCCGCTGGCGGTGAATGTCGGCGGCAAACAGCGGGCCGAAGCGATTCCAAAACAGTCGGACCGTCTCGTGACACAAATCGATGCCGCGCTCGGAAAGCAGATCCTCGACGTTGCGCAGTGACAACGGGTAGCGCACGTAGAGCATCACGACGAGGCGAATCACCTCCGGCGACGAATTGAAATAGCGAAACGGCGAGGCTGTTTGCGAGGGCGAGGCATGCCCCGCCCTACCCCTCATGTGACACTACCGCCAGCCGGTGCATTTGCTTTGACACCACCCTCGCGAGCTAGGACGGTATGACTAAATTTGGTGAGAAGATCGGTGAGGATGTAGGCCGACCTACTCGATAACCCCTGCAATTTCGTGCTTTGCAGGGGTTAACTGGCGGAGACGGAGCCCTTCACACCTCGGTCGGATGCGTCGGATACGCCCGGAGATCCTTGGGCCCGTCGTTGGTGCAGCCCGATAGTCGTCGCATTCGACGGAAAAGAATTTTACAATCGGCGCTCTGTTGCAGGATTGAATTTACAGGATTGCATGATTGGATGGTTGGCGTCTAATTGCATAGCCCCCTGATGGAGGCACCTATGACTGACACCAAAACCAAAGAGAAGCGCAAGCCCCTAACCTCTGACGTTGCCGTAAAGAAGGCTACGTGTGTGGAAGGCAAAGCCGTCACCCGTTTTTCGTGCGGTGGTAATGGCCTGTTCCTCGACGTGAAACGCGGTGGCGCGCGCGCATGGGTGCTTTGCATTATGGTTCGCGGCAAGCGTCTTGAACGCGGGTTAGGCTCGTACCCACAGGTTGGCCTCGCTGAGGCAAAAGACCGGGCGATCCTGTGGGGACGACAGCTTCGTGAAGGTCAGGAAATTGGAGCTCGGAAGCTTGCCGAGAGTCGCGCGCAGGAACAGGAGCAAGGCGTTACGTTCCGCGAGGCAGCTAAACGCTATCTCGAAAAGCAGGATCGAGAAAAGGCTTTCAAACCAGCCTTAAACGGCGAACAAGGCGTTCACAGGAAGCAATGGGACTACACGTTTGATGAGTTCGTGTTTCCTGTTATCGGCGACATGGACGTCAATGACATCCGTATTTCCAATCTGACACCGATTTTCGAACCGATCTGGAAAACTAAATACTCGACCGCGTCAAAAACGCGACAGCGGGTGGCTCTCGTTCTCGACTACGCCGTGGACCAAGGCTGGCGGAACGAAGAACTAATGAATCCCGCGCGGCACAAGTCGACGACATTCAAGAAGCCTAAGGAATATGAGACGAAGCATCACGCTGCCGTCCCTCGCGGGGAAATGCCCGCGTTCATGACCGAACTGCGAAAGTTTGACTCGGTGTCCTCTGCAGCGCTGGAGTTCACGATCCTCACTGCTGTCCGCACCA
>DAICYJ010000079.1 GCA_027311705.1 Novosphingobium sp.
AACGAGGCGAGGCCGGCCAGTGCCTTACTCCCGATCTGCCGGGGCATGTAACCCAATTGGTTCGTTTTGGCAAGGTTTGGTTGTTGTGGCGCTGGCGCGCCATGCCCACCCCCGACCCCTCCCGCAGGCGGGAGGGGGGAAGAAGGAGGCTTCTCGCAGACAGCGTAGGGAGGGCTAAGAACGCAGAGTAGCAGAGCTTGCAACACCCCGCTCCCCCGCGAAGGCGGGGGCCTCGTGCCGTCAAGCGCGCCACCGCCTGAGGCCCCCGCCTGCGCGGGGGAGCGGGTTTGTTTCGGGGTTCGCTGACGTACCCACCCGCACAACCTCTTTGTGTCTTTGCCGCTCTCTGCGGTCCTCCGCGTCTCTGCGCGAACCCATTTTCCTCCCTTTCCACAAACGCCGCATCGTGGGAAAACGCTTCATGGATATCGCCAGCATCGTCGATGACATTGCCGCCGAAATGAAGGCCGCGCCGCATCGCGGGCGTGTGGCGGACTATATTCCGCCGCTCGCCTGTGTGCCGATCGATCGGTTCGGCATGGCGGTGATCATGGCCGACGGCACGTGCCATCTGGGCGGCGATGCGGAGGAGCCGTTTTCGATCCAGTCGATATCGAAGGTCTTTTCGCTGACGCTGGCGCTGGGTGCGGTGGGAGATGCACTGTGGCAAAGGGTGGGGCGCGAGCCTTCGGGCAGTGCGTTCAATTCGATCATCCAGCTCGAAACCGAACACGGCATCCCGCGCAATCCGTTCATCAATGCGGGCGCGATCGTGGTGGCCGACGTGCTGCTGGGCGGCAACGAGCCGGGCAGCGCTATCGCCGGAATCCTGCGCTTCGTGCGCACGCTGGCAGGCGACGAGACGATTTCCATCGACGAGAGCGTGGCCGAGGCCGAGCACCGCACGGGGTTCCGCAACTTCGCGCTGGCGAGCTACATGCGGTCTTTCGGCAATCTGCTGCACCCGGTGGACCAGACCCTGCGCGTCTATTTCCACCAGTGCGCGCTTTCGATGAGCTGTGTGCAACTGGCGCTGGCGGGGCGGTATCTGATGGCGGAGGGGCGCAACCCCGCCACCGGGCTGTCGGTCGTTTCGCCGCAGCGCGCGCGCCGCATCAACGCGCTGATGATGCTGTGCGGGCATTACGACAACTCGGGCGAATTCGCTTTTCGCACCGGCTTGCCGGGGAAGTCGGGCGTTGGTGGAGGTATTCTGGCGGTGGCGCCGGGGGTGGCCTCGATCGCGGTGTGGTCGCCGGGGCTGAACGAAAAGGGCAATTCGCAACTGGGCGCGCTGGCGCTGGAACGGCTGGCGGCGCGGACCGGGTGGTCGGTGTTTCAGCCGGCTGGTCCTTCGACAAGCTCAGGATGAGCGGGTTCAGGTTTGCGGTTGTGTATCCCGCAACCGCCGCGTGCGCAGGCGGGGGAGCTGGTCGAGTTCGCCTTCTTCCATGATCTGCTTGCGCAGTTCGTCGCGCTTTTCGTGGATCGAGGCGATGACCGGGCCCATGGGGACGCCGAGATCGACCAGCACGGCTTCGGACAATTGCAGCGAGCTTTCCAGCGTTTCGGGCACTGCATGGCTGGCCCCGGCGCGGTAGAGTTCGGCGGCATGGTCTGCATCGCGGGCGCGGACGATGATCGGCACGTCGGCGCGCAGGGCGCGCAGCTTGCGCACCAGGCGCAGGACCAGCACGGGTTCGTCCATCGTGATGATCAGCGCGCGGGTGTGATCGAGATCAAGGCGTTCGATGGCGGCGGTGCTGTCGATATTGCCGAACAGGACCGGCATTCCGGCCTCGCGCGCCAACTGGACCATTGCCGGATCGGAATCGATGCCGACATAGGGCGTGCCGTGGATCTTCAGCATCTCGCCGATCAGCCGGCCGACGCGTCCGAAGCCGAGGATCACCGCGCGGTCGCCCTGCGGTTCTTCCACGTTGGTATCGGCGGCGTGGCCTTCCGCGCGTTCGACCTGGCGGCCCGACAGGCGACCGACATAGGCCAGCAGCGGCGTGATGGTGAGGCCGATGGCGGTGACGATCTGCCAGAACTGCGCGGTGTCTGCCGCGATAAGCCCTGCTTGCAACGCAGCCGCCAGCACGATCAGTGTGGTTTCCGACGGGCTGGCCATGAGGATGCCGGTTTCGAGCGCGGTCGAGCGGTCCTTGCCCATCATGCGCAGCGCGGTGCCGGTAACGAGCGCCTTGAGCAGGACGACGCCCGCGACGGCGAGCGCCAGCGGCCCCAGTTGATCCCACACCACCCGAAGATCAATGCCCATGCCGATGGTGATGAGGAAGACGCCGAGTGCGAGGCCCTTGAACGGCTTGGTGATGGCCTCGACCTCGCCGTGGTACTCGGTCTCGGCGATCAGAAGGCCCGCCAGCAGCGCGCCCATGATCGGCGACAGGCCGACGCTGGACGTGGCGAGGGCGGCGGCGATCACCACCAGCAGGCTGGCGGCGAGGAACAGTTCAGGGCTTTTGGTCTGCGCGGCCTGCGCGAACAGGCGGGGCAGCAGCAGCTTGCCCGCCACCAGCAGGATGACGATGACGAGGCCGCCCTTCCACAGCGTGGTGACAAGATCGGGCGCGCCGGCGGCCACGGTGGGGGCGATGGCACCCAGCAGGAAGATGATGGGGACGAGGGCGATATCCTCGAACAGCAGCATCGACAGCGCAGCGCGGCCGACCGGCCCCTGCGTGCCCGAAATCGGCAGGACCAGCGCAGTGGACGACAGCGCGAGCGCGAGGCCGAGGCCGAGCGCGCCATAGGTCGCCTCGCCCGACATCAGCAGGGCGAGCGCCAGCAGCCCGGAGGTGACGGTGAGTTCGAGCGCGCCGAGGCCGAACACCAGCCGCCGCATCGACCACAGGCGCTTGAACGACAGCTCCAGCCCGATTTCGAACAGCAGCAGGATGATGCCGAATTCGGCGAAAGGCTCGATCGCGTGGGGATCGGTGATGGTGATGTGGTAGATCCACGGGTACTGCCCGACGAGCGAGCCGAGGCCGTAGGGGCCGACCGCGAGGCCCACCAGAATGAACCCGATGATCGGCGTGATGCGCAGGCGCGCGAACGCGGGGATGACGATGCCCGCCGCGCCAAGAATGACGAGCGCATCCGAAAGCGCGGTCGTGGGAACGAGATTTCCTGCCATGGTCGCAGGTTAGCCGTTGCGGGACGAGAATGTCACCCCGTCGAGCCGGATTAACTTTGGCTCAGTAGGCCGTCGTCGTCAGCACCACGTTTTCGAAGCGGCGTGCGGCCAGATCGTCGGGCGTGATCCAGAACTGGTAGACGCCTTCGCCGAAGTGGTGGCCGATGGCCTCGTTGCCCGAGAGTTCGAGCAGCAGCAGGTTTGAGGAGGCGCGCTCCTGCTGGTCGCCCTGAACGTCGCTGAACGGGGCGAGCATGCGATCGGGCGAATTGGCGTGGATGCCGCTTTCGGTCTGCACCGCCAGTGCGTGGCGCGAGGCGATGCGGGCGACGATGTCTGCGGGCAGATCGCGCGCCAGTTCGGGCGAGGCATGCAAGGTGGTTTCCACCGCCGCCTCGATCGCGCGCGGGGCGAGCAGGCGGGTCAACGGCTCGTGCCCGGCGAACCATGTCCAGAAGGCATCGCGCTCAGGCTCGCCGACCGGGCCGAAGGCCGGATTTTTCAGCGCGTGATCGAACCATGCCCGCGCCTCGGTGACGATCATGTTCAGGTGCAGGACCTTGGCCTCGCCTTCCAGTTCGGGGAACAGCGATTGGCGGGGATGACGTGCCTCGCGCTCGGCGGCGCGGACGAGGCGCGCGGCGCAGATCTGCACGGCCAGCCAGTCCTGCGGAAACGAGGCGAAGGGCAGCCGCATGGTTCCGTCCTCGCCAGACACATCCTTGACGGTGAACGCATTGAGCGGAACCGGCGCGCCTTGCGCCTCGCTCAGCACATCGGACCAGCGGGGTGCATTGAACGGGGAATCGTCGTCGTCTTCCGGTTCTGCCGGGGGCAACGTTACCGCGATGGGATCGAACGGCCAGCGCGGCAGCAGCGGTGTTCCGTGCTCCGCCTCAAGCGCCCACGGCCATGCGTGGGCAGCCTCATCGCCATAGGCGAGGCCGATATCGCCGGGCGGATCGATGTCTCGCCAGTTGCCGCTGCCCGCCGGGCTCCAGATGACGCGGAAGGCATTGCCGGCGCCCCATTGCAGATCGAGAAAGAAGTGCAGCGTCCCTGTGGCGGGGAACAGGCCGAGGCGCGCTTCCTGCGGTATGGCGGCGCAATCGACCTGAAGGACGAAGTGCAGCGCCTGGCCCGAAGCGGGATCGCGGGGCCATTCGAACGGCACCTGCGCGGTAGGGACGCCGCCGTAATAGCTGGTCGCATCGGGTGCGCCATGCGGCGGGAACACCTGGCGAAAGACGATTGCCTGCAATTGCGCCGCAGCGATGGCGGGCGGCAGGACGGGCTCCGGGTCAGCCATCGGCATGACGATCTGCGTGGCATACGGCATTGCGGCAAGGGAGGCGGCGCGCTCGCTTTCGGCGTAATCGGAAGCTGATATGATACGCTGGCGGCCGGGTTTGGTCGTGGTGGCGGCGAGCGGCGTCGCGCCAGCATTTTCCTTGGAGCGGACTTTGCGGGGCACCTTGGGCGCGCGATCGCCGCTGAAACGCGAACGCAGCAGGTAGACCATCAGGGCGATGAAGATGATCGCGCTCGTCGCGAATATCGCAATCAGAACCTCCACGCCGCAATGTCTCCCATTATTGCTCTGCCAAGCATATGCCGCGAACCTGCAAGAAGCGGTTAATCACCGCTGAAGTCCAAGTAAAGCTTGGCATGGGCCGGCCGACCAGGACAAAAAAAGGCCCCGGAGATTTCACTCCGGGGCCTTGATCTGTTTAAGCCGCAAGCCTTGTGAAAGGTCAGGCGGTCTTGGCCATTTCCGTTTCGAGGTTCTCGACGATGGCTTCGAAGAACTTTTCGGTCGTCATCCACGGCTGATCCGGACCGATCAGGATGGCGAGGTCCTTGGTCATCTTGCCGCTTTCCACGGTATCGACGCAGACCTTTTCCAGTGTTTCGGCGAACTTCACCACTTCGGGTGTTTCGTCGAACTTGCCGCGATAGATCAACCCGCGCGTCCACGCGAAGATCGAGGCGATCGGGTTGGTCGAGGTCTGCTTGCCCTGCTGATGCTGGCGATAGTGGCGCGTGACGGTGCCGTGCGCGGCTTCGGCTTCCACCGTCTTGCCATCGGGCGAGAGCAGGACCGAGGTCATCAGGCCGAGCGAGCCGAAGCCCTGCGCAACGGTATCGGACTGCACGTCGCCGTCGTAGTTCTTGCAGGCCCAGACGAACTTGCCGCTCCACTTCAGGGCCGAGGCGACCATGTCGTCGATCAGGCGGTGCTCGTAGGAAATCCCGGCGGCATCGAACTGCGCCTTGAATTCAGTCTGGAACACTTCCTCGAACAGATCCTTGAAGCGGCCGTCATAGGCCTTGAGGATGGTGTTCTTGGTCGACAGGTACAGCGGCCAACCGAGGTTGAGCGAGTAGTTCATCGAAGCGCGGGCGAAATCGCGGATCGAATCGTCGAGGTTGTACATCGCCATGGCGACGCCGGCCGACGGGAAATCGAACACTTCGAGATCGAGCGATTCGCCGTCTACTCCATCGAACACCAGGCGCAGCTTGCCGGGGCCGGGGATCAGCGTGTCGGTTGCCTTGTACTGATCGCCGAAGGCGTGGCGGCCGATCACGATGGGATCGGTCCAGCCGGGCACGAGGCGGGGCACGTTCTGCATCACGATGGGTTCGCGGAAAACGACGCCGCCCAGGATGTTGCGGATCGTGCCGTTGGGCGACTTCCACATCTTCTTGAGCTTGAATTCCTCGACGCGCTGTTCGTCCGGCGTGATCGTGGCGCACTTCACGCCGACGCCGTACTGCTTGATGGCATTGGCCGAATCGATGGTGATCTGGTCGTTGGTCTCGTCGCGCTTTTCGACCGAGAGGTCGTAGTACTTGAGATCGATATCAAGGTACGGAAGAATCAGGCGTTCCCGGATCCATTGCCAGATGATGCGGGTCATTTCGTCGCCGTCGAGTTCGACGACCGGGTTCTTCACCTTGATCTTGGCCATGTCGGTCCTGTGCCTTCCGGGGAGAGAGAATCGCCGGTTCCTTAGCAGAGAGGCGCGCGCGCGCAAGAACCGGCGCTCAACGGAGTGACCGTCCGCGCCGGATTGGCAGTACATCGGCTGTCGCCTTGGCGGGCCGGATGCTATTCCATCACATGAAGCGGGGGGCGAACAGTATGCATTGCGGGCAATGGCGATGCCGGATCGCGATGGCCGGCGCACTGCTGGCTCTTTCCGGCTGCGGTGACGATGCTGGCAATGACGCGGGCGGAGCACCTATCGCGCTCGTCGCCCCGGCACCGCCGCAAGTGCCGGCTGCCCTGCCGACATCGGCCATCGCCGCCCTGCGTGCTCCCTTGCCGCTGGCGGCGGACCGCGCGCTGCCGCTGCCCTTGCGCGGGGTGACGGCCGACAGCGTGGACGGCCTGACCGATCTTGTGACAGCGCTGAAAGCGCACCACGCCGTGCCGACGGTGCGGATCGTGATGGACCCGGACAGGACACCCGCCGACTATGCCTCGGCGATCGACCGCATCCGCCCCCATGCCTATGTGATGGCGCAGTTGCTAGATTCCACCGCGATGGCGGCGATGAGCCCGGCGCAAGTGCGCCAGCGGGCGCGTGCGTTCACCGGAGCGCTGGCGGGACGAGTGGACCTGTGGGAAGTCGGCAACGAACTCAATGGTGCGTGGGTGGGCCGCAACCCGGCGGAAATCAACGCCAAGGCGCTGGCCGCGTGGCAGGTGGTGGCGGCCGAACGCCACATGCGCACAGCCATCACGCTGAACTATTGGTCCGGCCCCGATTGCTATGAAAAGCCGTGGGAGCCGACGCTGACGTTTGCACGAGGCATGCCGGCAAAGCTGCGGCGCGGCGTCGATGTGGTGTTTCTGAGCATCTACGAAACGGCGTGCGATCCGGTGCAGCAGCCGACGGTGGCGCAATTGGCAAAGACGCTCGTCGCGCTGGGTAGGCTGTTTCCCACGGCGCAGCTCGGCATCGGCGAAGTGGGGGCGCAGGGGCGGGCGGATGGACTGCCGGCCGACCCGACGCTGGCCGAAAAACAACGCATCGCCCGCCGGTATTACGGGATGCAGGCCGAACTGGCGGCGCGTGTGGGGCCGCGTTTCGTCGGCGGCTATTTCTGGTGGTATTATGCCGAGGACGCCGTGCCGCGCCTGCGGGCGCAATCGCTGTGGCCGGTGCTCGACGGGCTGTTGAGCGGGGTTGTGAAGGCAATAAAAAACCCCGCCGGAGCGGGGCTTTTCGATGGTGGGCGTAGCAAGGATTGAACTTGCGACCCCTACGATGTCAACATAGTGCTCTACCACTGAGCTATACGCCCGCACCATCGACGCGGCCCGTGCCTTGCGGCCTCGGGAGGCAGCCCATTAGCCGCGCGCGGCAGAGCTGGCAAGAGGGGTTTTGCGGGTTGGTTTGTTGGCGGGAGCGGAGGCGATGCCGGCGGGCACCGCACCTGCATCAAAGCAGCGGTTGGCCGTTGCCGGCCAGCGGGCTGTCGGCGAACACGCGCTCCACTTCCATCACCAGGTCGCGCAAGTGGAACGGCTTGGACAGCACGCGGGCCTGCGGGGCCTCGCGGTTGGCCTTGAGGGTTACGGCGGCAAAGCCGGTGATGAACATCACTTTGGTGCCGGGGCTGATTTCGGCGCAGCGCTGCGCCAGTTCGATGCCGTCCATTTCGGGCATCACGATGTCTGACAGCAGCAGGTCGAAGTGTTGCGATTCGAGCAGCGGCACCGCCTCGGTGCCGCGATCGACCGACACGACTTCGTATCCGGCATTCTCCAGCGCACGCGCCAGATACGTGCGCATGGCTTCTTCGTCTTCGGCCAGGAGGATGCGGATCATGATACCCTTCGCGTCGTTGAGTGTCGTCGTCGGCCCCGCCGCGGGTGCGCCAGCCGGAAGCGAGGCATTACACCGGATCGGGTTAAGATTCTGCCGCGTAAATGGATACGCACCACTTTGACATGTTTGCGAATCGGTTGCAGCGTCTGCCCATGGATGAGGTGGTCCCTGAATTCGGCGATTCGCCGTTTGCCCACGATTGCGTGGTGACCGAAGGCGGACATGTGCCCGGCCATCTGCCCGGCCATCTGAATGTGCCCGCCTTCACGCTGACGCGGTGCAACCCTTCGCCCATCCCGGTGGTGATTGCGGTGCCCCATGCGGGCCGGGCCTATGCCACCACGCTGCTCGAACGGATGCGGCACCCCGCCTATGCTACTCCCCGGCTGGAAGACCGCTATGTCGATCTGCTGGGCGCCGAAATCGCGCGGCGGACCGGTGCACCGCTGCTGGTGGCCCATGCGCCGCGTGCCATGATCGATCTCAACCGCGCCACCGACGATGTCGATTGGGACATGGTGGGCAGCCCTGCACCCGATTCGCCCGCGGTGGTGGGGGCGGTCGTGCGTTCAAGCGGGGTGGTGCGGCGCGCGCGCAGCGGGCTGGGCCTGGTGCCGCGCCGGCTGCCGGGGCTGGGCGAATTGTGGAAGCGGCGGATGGAACGCGCCGAACTGGACGAGCGAATCGCCGCGATTCATCAGCCCTATCACCACGCCCTAGCCCAGGTGCTGCAGGATGTGCGCGCCCGCTGGGGCGCGGTGCTGCTGATCGACCTGCATTCGATGCCGCCGCTTTCGGCGCGCCATTGCGGCGAACCGGTGGCGGAATTCGTGGTCGGCGACCGCTTCGGCGCTTCGTGCGACGGGGCGATCATTGCCGACGTTTTTGCATATTTCGCCGAATCGCGGCGTCTGGCGGCGCACAACCGCCCCTACGCCGGCGGATATGTGCTGGAACGGCACGCCCGCCGTGGCGAAGGGCTGCACTGCCTGCAGCTTGAAATCGATCGGCAATCCTATCTGGATTCGCGGCTGGCCGAACCGGGGCCGGGAATGGGGGCGATGGCCGATCTGCTGACCGGGCTGGTCCGCCGGATTGCTGACGGAGTCGCCGAAATCGGGCGCGATCAGGAACGCTGGCGCGCTGCCGCAGAATAGGCCACCCGCCGTACTTGCGGTAAATCCCCGATCTACAAAGAAAAAACCACCTGGAGACTAGCTCCAGGTGGCCAAGGTTCAGGGAGGAGGTGCACAAGTGCACCAAGCTGCACCGGGCCATGAGGGAAGCACCGGCGCAACGTCTCAAAGATAGGGTAGGGCATTCGCCCGCGCAAGGGGATTCGCATGAGTAATGCAAATCGCAGCACAGGAAGAATAAACCGGATCGGCGCACCGCGATGCGCCGATCGGTCAAATTTTCAGCGTCGGTTCAGACGACCGAGGCGGGGGTCTTGCCCTGCTGGGTTTGCATGCCGAACACGGTGCTCATCAGTTCCAGCGAAAAGATGTGCGCATAGATCAGCGGCAGCAAACCGCTTTGCGCCCAGCCGCGCAGCACATCGCCGCGCATCTCGCGCAGCTTTTCCTGATTGATCATCTGGAAGCCGCGATAGATGAACGGCTGTTCGACGCCGGCCTGCTGGATGGACACTTCGCCTTCCATCAGCAGATCGTGCTTCTTGATTTCTTCGATGAACGCCTGCGTGCGCTGGCCCGCCTGCTCGAACTGCTCGCAGAACTGCAGCGCGGCCTTGGTCGCGTCCGACGCTTCGCCATCGGCGAACAGTGGCTCGCCGTCTTCGAATTCGCCGATCAGGTCGCTCGAAGGATCGAAGCACAGCGACAGCTCTTCCGATTCCGGTGCCAGCTTGGCCAGCATGAACGGATAACGGCGGGCATAGGCCGGCAGGTAGATGTTCGGGGTGACGGTGCCCTCGGCGTCGACGAAAACGTTCACGCCTTCGTTCAGACCCATCAGCGCCAGCGGCACGGTGTTGTCGCCCGAAGCGAAGATGATGGGATAGTGGCGCGCGGCCTGCGGAAATTCTTCCACGGTCAGCGGCACGGCATGCTGGCCAACCAGCCACTTTGCCGTTTCCGAAGCACGCGCACGCCAGCCGGCATGATCGCGCGTGTTGAGCGGCATCAGATCGTTGTAGAACAAGGGCAGGTTGGACTGCGGCGCGCTGGCCATGGGAAATCTCTCCGTCACGACAATCGCCTTGGCGCGCAATGGCAAGCGCGGTTCCGGCGGGATGCGGCCGTTTAGGGGAGCAGGCAGGGCCACGCAAGGGCACCTGCAACACCACTGTCACATGGGCGCAAATAGTCTGTTACAGCAATTTGCCGGGATTCAGCAGTCCCGCAGGATCGAGTGCGTGCTTCACGGCGCGGAGCATGGCCAGCGCCACAGGATCGCCCAGGCGGGCCAGTTCGTCGCGCTTCAGCTGGCCGATCCCGTGCTCGGCAGAAATCGAGCCGCCCCATTGGGTTACGAGGTCATGAACGCGGCGGCTGATCGCCTTGCCATCGCCCTGCTGCCATGTCGCCGGATCGGAATCCGCCGGTGCCAGCACATGGAAATGGATGTTGCCATCGCCCAGATGGCCGAACCCGATGGCCGTGGTGCCGGGCCATTCCACCTCGATCAGCGGCACGGTGTGGTCGACGAATTCGGGCATTCGGGCCACAGGCACGCTGATATCGTGTTGCACCGCCGGGCCGATGGCGCGTTCGGCGGGTGCGATACTTTCGCGCAATTGCCAGAATCGTTCGGCCTGCGCCTCACTGTGGGCGATCGTGGCATCCGCGATCAGGTCGTGCTCGAACGCTGAGACGAGCAGCCGCTCGGCCAGTTCAGGCAGCCACGCGGCGCCATCGGCATCGGCAACGAGTTCGATCAGCGCATGCCACGCATGATCGCCTTCCAGCGGCCGCCGCGCATCGGGCAGGTAGCCGCACACCGCATCGAGCGAATGGCGCGGCATCACCTCGAACCCTTCGAGCGCGGTGCCCGCCATGGCTTGGGCATGTAGGAGCAACTGCCGCGCGCCGGCCAGCGAATCGAGCCCCGCCCACAGCACCGCGCGCGCTGCCACCGCCGGCACCAGCTTTACCGTGACGGCAGTGACGACGCCCAGCGTGCCCTCAGATCCGATCAGCAATTGCTTGAGGTCGAAGCCGCGGTTGTCCTTTTTCAGCGGCACCAGCTGGTCGAAAATCGATCCGTCTGCCAGCACGGCCTCCAGCCCCAGCACCAGCGCGCGCATCGATCCGTGGCGCAGCACCTGCGTGCCGCCGGCGTTGGTCGAAACAAGGCCGCCCAGCGTGGCCGAACCCTTGCCGCCCAGCGACAGCGGAAAGCGCAAGCCCTCGCGCTCCGCCGCTTCGTGCAGCACCTGCAGGATCACGCCCGCCTCGCAGGTGGCGGTGCGGCCTTCGCGGTCTAGGCTGCGAATCGCGTTCATCCGGCGCAGCGAAAGCACGATGGCCCTGCCGCTGTTATCCGGCGTCGCCCCGCCAGACATGCCGCTGTTCCCGCCCTGCGGCACGATCGGCACGCCATGCGCGGCGCACAGGCGCACCAGCGCCGCGACTTCGGCGGTGCTGGCGGGCGAAGCGAGGGCGAGCGCAGACCCGGTAAAGCGCCCGCGCCAATCGGTCAGCCAAGGCTCCATCGCCTCAGCATCGGTGGTGAAACCGCGCGGGCCGAGCAGGCTTGCAGCGGCAGCTAAAAAGGTCTGGAGAGTTTCGGCAGGCATGACAAAAAGGGGCTAGGTCGGCGAAACAAACCGGGCAATTCATTTTTACACACACGTCAGTTAAGCGGGTGTTCAAGCGCGTCGTCTAATCGGGCGATAAGTGAACCTGCATTGCGCCATCGGGGGGTTTCGGGGGCGGCGGGGAATGAGGGAACGGACGAGCTGATTCGCCTGATATGACCAGTCTTGCCCATCTTCTGGCGTCGATCGCCCTGGCACTGCCGGCGATCCCGCCCGGCGACGAACCGTCGTCGATGCCGGACCTGAGCGATTCGTGGAGCGCGGCTGTGTCACCCGATGGCCCGCCGCTGTCGCCGCGCGTGCTGGAAGAAGGCCCGGCGGCGAGTTTGTCCGAAGGACTTTCCGACGATACCTGGGCGCAGGTGCGCATCGAACAGCAGCTGATCATCCGCATCACGCCGCGCGCCAGCGGGCGCGAACAGGCAGTCATCCCTCCCTCGGTCACCTACAAATTCCGCGAGCGCAAGACGGGCAATTGCATGCCGGCACGCGGCATCGCCGCCGTTCGGCCGATTTCCGACAGCCGCCTGCTGCTGTTCATGCGCGATCGCCGGCTGATCGGCGCGACCCTGCCCAAAGTGTGCAACGCGCGCGATTTCTACCTGGGATTTTACCTGCACCAGCCCGCCGACGGGCAGATCTGCGTGGGGCGCGACCTTTTGCATTCGCGCGCCGGATCGAGCTGCGTGATCGCCCAGGTGCGCGAACTCGTGGCGGGCGAGTGACTGTTGCATCCGCCGTGGCGCGCAGGCACCGGATTTCTTGACTTTCGGCCAGTAATCGGCTTAGCGCCGCATCGTGGTGTAACGGCGCGGATAAACGTGTCGGCCGGACGCGACTGTTGTTCGTGTCTCCCTCGTTTTTCGGAAATTTGCCCGCATGAAATTTGCCGACCTCGGCCTGTCCGATGAATTGCTGAAGTCGGTTCTGGACGCCGGCTATGATACGCCGACTCCTATTCAGGCGCAGGCGATCCCCTCCGTTTTGATGATGCGCGACCTGATCGGCATTGCGCAGACGGGCACCGGCAAGACCGCCGGGTTCGTGCTGCCGATGATCGACATCCTCGCCCACGGCCGCCGACGCGCGCTGATGCCGCGCTCGCTGATTCTGGAACCGACGCGCGAACTGGCCGCGCAGGTGGCCGAGAACTTCGAGAAGTATGGCAAGAACCACGATCTGAAGATGGCGCTGCTGATCGGCGGCGTTCAGATGGGCGATCAGGTGAAGGCATTGCAGGAAGGCGTCGACGTGCTCATCGCCACGCCGGGCCGCCTGATGGACCTGTTCGAACGCGGCAAGATTTTGCTCACGGGCTGCGACCTGCTGGTGATCGACGAGGCCGACCGCATGCTGGACATGGGGTTCATTCCCGATATCGAGACGATCTGTTCCAAGCTTCCGGCCCAGCGCCAGACCCTGCTGTTTTCGGCAACGATGCCGCCGCCGATCAAGAAGCTGGCGGACAAGTTCCTGTCGAACCCCAAATACATTGAAGTGGCGCGGCCAGCTTCGAACAACACCAGCATCGTGCAGCACAAGGTGCGCACCACCAGCCGGGGCAAGCGCGATGTGCTGCGCCATCTGCTGCGCACCGACAACGTCACCAGCGCGCTCATTTTCGCCAACCGCAAGACGACCGTGCGTGAACTGGCCAAGAGCCTGCAGCAGAGCGGCTTTTCGGCTGGCGAGATCCATGGCGACATGGACCAGTCTTCACGCAACGTCGAACTGCAGAAGTTCAAGGACGGGGTGATCAGCATCCTCGTCGCCTCTGACGTCGCCGCGCGCGGGCTGGACGTGAAGGGGGTGAGCCACGTGTTCAACTTCGACACGCCGTGGCATCCGGACGACTATGTCCACCGCATCGGCCGCACCGGCCGTGGCGGCGCGACCGGCCGCGCGTTCACGCTGGTGACCGATGAGGACGCCGAGGCGATCGACAATGTCGAGAAGCTGACCGGCGGCAAGATCCCCGAAATGGTCGTCGATCTGGGTGGTGCTGGCAGCGCACCTGCCGAAGCGCGCGAGGAACGGCCTGCGCGCCGTGGTCGCGGCAAGGCTCCGGTGGCGGACAAGGTGGTTGAGGATAAGCCGGTGCGCGAAAAGCCCGTCCGGGCCGCGCGCACGCGCCCTGTGCGGGAAGAAGCGCCGGTTGCTGAAGCGCCGATGGTCGAGGAGCGCGTCGAAGCCGCTCCCGTGCCGGAACAGGCACCCCGCGCCGAACGCGCCCCGCGCCGCAACGAACCCGGCCCGCGCTACCAGCCGCATGACGAACCGCAGGGCAAGCCCGGCGAATGGAACGGCCCGGTACCCGGCTTCCTGAATGTCTCGGCGCTCTAATTCCACTTAAAGCCCTCGCCCCTTCAGGGGAGAGGGTTGGGAGAGGGGGCCGCGTGCGCCGCCAGCCCCTCTCAACTCCGGCTAGGCGCTGCGCGCCAAGCCTGCGTATCTCTCCCCTGAAGGGGAGAGAGCGGCAACGGCATTGTTCAGTCTACGCACATCTTGCGCGCTATGCCGTTTTGCAAACGCCATTTGCAGCCGAAACCGAAATTGGTCGCCGCGCAAATTCCCACCGTCTTGCGCGTAGATTTTGGCGACACGAAACCCGGCTTTGCCTCATCAAGGGTGCATTCCCTGCTCTGGCACTGGCGGCTGTCTGTGCAGGATTTGCCTGCATCTGGCATCGGCAGTTCACAGTCTTCGCCGCCCAGTAAGCCGAAAAAGGCCGCCCGACCGCCCTTGGCGATGCATTCCTTGCGTTCAACATCGGAAAGGCGATGGTTCGCATCCGCGTGTGCGGTGGGGACATTCGCTACTGCCAACGCGGCAAAAATGGCGGTAGCGAACTTGCAAGACATGCGAACGGTCATCGCCACCCCCTCACTCCGCCAGCTTAACAAAGCTATCGATCACCCGCTTCCGCCCGGCGGTTTCGAAGTCTATCTCCAGCTTGTTGCCTTCCTGCGCCGCGACCACGCCATACCCGAACTTTTCGTGGAACACCCGCACGCCGACGGCCATGTCGCCGCGTGGTTTGCTGGCGAAGCTGGCGGCGCTGCGGCTGGATTCGGCGATGCGTTTGGGGGCGGCATCATAAACTTGTGCCGCCGCGCGTTGCCAGCCGGGGCCGCGCGTTACGATGCGGCTGGGCTGGTTGCGGGCGACGTCGGCAAAGGGGTCCGAATGTTCGGACCACTGCGCGCGCCATAGCGATGCGCCGCCGGACATGGTGGTTTCCTCGTCGATATGCGCGGCGGGCAGTTCGCCGACGAAGCGGCTAGCGATCGAGCTGGTCCACTGGCCATAGATGCGGCGGTTGGCGGCGTGCAGGATGGTGCAGCGCTTGCGCGCGCGGGTGATCGCCACGTAGGCGAGGCGGCGTTCCTCCTCCAGCGAGGCGAGGCCGCCTTCGTCCAGCGCGCGCTGGCTGGGGAATACGCCTTCTTCCCAGCCGGGCAGGAACACCTGATCGAATTCGAGGCCCTTGGCGGCGTGAATGGTCATGACGGTGACCTTCTCGGTGTCGGCCGCCGCATCGTTGTCCATCACCAGGCTGACGTGTTCGAGGAAATCGCCGAGCGTTTCGTATTCCTCCATCGCGCGGGCGAGTTCGGAGAGGTTTTCCAGCCGCCCGCTCGCCTCGGTGCTTTTTTCGGCCTGCAGCGCGGCGGTGTAGCCGCATTCGTCGAGGATCGTGCGCGCCAGTTCTGCCGGGGTGAGCGTGGCCGAAGCCTCACGCCACCGTGCGAAATCGCGCATCAGGCCGGCCAGCGTCGCGCGCGCACGGGCGGGGAGTTCGTCGGTATCGCACAGTTCGATTGAGGCGGCGGCCAGCGGCATCCCGCGCGCGCGGGCGTGGCGGTGCATCTTTTCCAGCGTCTTGTCGCCAAGGCCGCGCTTGGGGGTGTTGTAGATTCGCTCGAAGGCCAGATCGTCCATCGGGCTGGCGATCAGTCGCAGATAGGCCAGCGCATCGCGCACTTCGGCGCGTTCGTAAAACCGGAAGCCGCCCACGATCTTGTAGGCCATGCCGATCTGGATGAACCGGTCTTCGAACTCGCGCGTCTGGAACGAGGCGCGCACGAGGATGGCCACGCGGTTCAATGAGCAGCCTTCGCGCTCCAGCCGCTCGATCTCGTCGCCCACGCGGCGGGCTTCCTCCGGCCCATCCCACACGCCGATCACGCGCACCTTGTCGCCGCCGTCCGCCTCGGTCCACAGCGTCTTGCCCAGCCGCTCGCTGTTTTCCGCGATCAAGCCGCTGGCCGCGGCGAGGATGTGCGGGGTGGAGCGATAGTTCTGCTCCAGCCGGATCACCTTGGCGCCGGGAAAATCCTTTTCGAAGCGCAGGATATTGGCGACTTCCGCGCCGCGCCATGAATAGATCGACTGGTCGTCGTCACCCACCACGCAGATGTTCTTGCGCGTTTGCGCCAGCAAGCGCAGCCACAGGTACTGGACGGCGTTGGTGTCCTGATATTCGTCCACCATCACGTATTTGAACCGCGTCTGCCACGATTCCAGCACATCGCGATGCTTGCGGAAGATGTTCAGCATATGCAGCGTCAGGTCGCCGAAATCGCAGGCATTCAGCGCGCGCAGGCGGTCCTGATAAAGGCCGTAGAAGTGCTTGCCCTTGCCGTTGGCATAGGCCTCGTTCTCGAACGCATCGAGATCGGCGGGGTTGAGGCCGCGGTTCTTCCACTTGTCGATCAGGCCGGCCAACTGCTTGGCGGGCCAGCGTTTTTCATCGAGCCCTTCGGCCGCGATCAGCTGCTTCATCAAACGCAACTGGTCGTCGGTGTCGATGATCGTGAAGTTCGATTGGAGGCCGACGAGTTCGGCATGGCGGCGCAGCATCTTGGCGGCGATCGAATGGAACGTGCCCAGCCATGGCATGCCTTCCACCGCCGGGCCGATCAATTGCCCCACGCGCTCGCGCATTTCGCGCGCGGCCTTGTTGGTGAAGGTGACGCACAGGATCTCGCTGGGCCAGGCCAGCCGCGCGCGCAGCAGGTGGGCCATGCGCGCGGTGAGCGCGGCGGTCTTGCCGGTGCCGGCCCCCGCCAGCATCAGCACGGGGCCATCGGTCGTCAGCACGGCATCGCGCTGCGGGGTGTTCAGGCCATCGAGCCAGGCGGTGTCAGGTTGGGTGTTCACCCGGAACGATTAGGGAACGGCGGCCCGCCGCGCAAGAGGGGCTCAACGCCGAGCCGCTTCAATAGTTGTCGTAGTAGTCCGCCTGGTAATCGTCGCGTTCATGCACCGAGCGTTCGCGGTTGGCGCGGTCGTTGTGCTCTCTCAGCTCTTCCTCGCGGACTTTTTTGGAAACTTTGCGGGCGGCATCCGAATTGGCGATGCCATCGACCATCATGACTGTGCCGGTGCCGAGCAAAGCGCACGATGCCACCGTCAGCAGCCACAGCAGCAGGCATCCACCAAAGATGTATTTGATCGCTTGCATCACCGCACCTTGTCCAGCCGCGATCGTTTTGCCTTCGCCATGGTTACTACAGCGTTAAACAGTCTCAATTCTCCGCAGGCTGGCCCGGGAAACATCGCATGCCATCCTGCGTTGATGGGGCGGACCAACCGCCTGCAACGACGTTCAATATAGATCTTTGTTAATTTTCCATTCATGTGAATGACGAAGTCGTGAGATTTCTATGATCGCGGGATCAGGCGGATCAGTGATTCATCCTTCATAAAAAACAGTTTATCGTCGATGACGGTAACTTCAGGTCGTTTCAACTAGCAATGCGCTCGTTTCAACGATTCTTATGGAACGTATCCGTGGATCTCTGCGTACTTGATGTGAACTTCAGATCGCAGAGTACAGGAGAACATTGATGCGAGCATTTCTAAGCGTGAGCGCTCTTGCGCTAGCGGCGGCTGCCGTTCCGGCAGTCCTCAACGCCCAGACGGCGCCTGCCACCACTTCGACTGAGTCGACCGCCGCCGCCCCTTCGGCGACGACAGGGACCTTCGCGCCGAGCGCGGACCAGAAATCGCAGTACGACGGCTGGCCGGCAGACCAGAAGACCAAGTACGATGCTTGGCCTTCGACCTATCAGGAATACTACTGGTCGCTCGATGCCGAACAGCAGAAGGGCTGGTGGGCGCTGACCGACGAACAGCGCGGCCAGATTTATGCGATGACGCCGGAGCAGCGCGTCAAGGTGTGGCCGTCGATCACGTCGCAGGTGAACGGACGCGCCGTGGCGGCCACTCCGGCACAGCCAAGCGCCGGCATGGCGGCTGACCCGGCCACACCGGCTAGCCCGCCCAGCGGCGCGACCAATGGCAAGCCGATGGCCGATGCCACCGATGCGGCCAACCCGCCCGCCGATGCCACTGCTATGGCATCGGGCACGGTAGATGCCGCCGCCGCGACGCCCGGCACTGCCTATGCAGCGACGACCACGAGCAGCGCATCACCTGCTGCTCCCGCAGCGGATATGAACAAGACTTATCCGGTGTGCACCAAGAAGCTGCAGGACAGCTGTCGCAATCGCGGCGGCGTCTGATTTCAGTTATCGTCATCCGTCAGCCCGACGGGTCGCAAGGAAAGGGCGCCGGGATAACCCGGCGCCCTTTTTGCTTTGGCGGTTAGAACTCGCTCCAGTCGCTGTCGCTGAACTGTGGCTTGATCGCCAGATTTCCATCATGTGCCATGCTGGCGGCGGGCGAAGGGGCCTTGCGTGGAATTTGCGGGATGGGGGCGGCAGAAGATCGGGCCGGGGCATTAGCCATCGAACGCTGGGCAGCGGGCCTGGCGGGGGCTGCCCTCGCCACGACCGGCAGCGGAGCGCGCGCAGCGGATACCTTGGCGCGAGCGTTGGTGCGGAACTTGCCAACGCTTTGGGCAAGGTGGGCGGCTTCTTCCGAAAGGCTGCGTGCGGCGGCGGTGCTTTGCTCCACCATGGCGGCGTTCTGCTGCGTCATCACATCCATCTGGCCGACGGTGCGGTTTACTTCGCCCAGCATCTCGGTCTGGCGCTTCGCCGATTCGGCGATCCCTTCGACCAGCCGGTTCACGTCGCCCACACGGCCCACGATCTGGCCCAGCGCCTTGCCGGTTTCACCGACCAGCACGACGCCCTGATTCACCTGGGTGCTGCTGGTGGTAATCAGATCCTTGATCTCGCGCGCGGCATCGGCAGACCGCTGCGCCAGTGCGCGCACTTCGTTGGCGACAACGGCAAATCCGCGCCCGGCATCGCCGGCCCGCGCCGCTTCGACCCCGGCGTTCAGCGCCAGCAAGTTGGTCTGGAAGGCGATGCCATCGATCACCGTGATGATCTGGCCGATCTCGTGCGATGACTTCTGGATCATGTTCATAGCGGCAACCGCGTCTTCCACGATCCGGCCACCTTGCGTCGCCTCGCGGTGGGCGTCGCCGATCGACTGGTTCACTTCCAGCACGCTGCCGGTGTTCTGTTCGACCAGCGTGGTTACTTCGCGCATCGCGGCGCTCGCCTGTTCGAGCGAAGCGGCCTGCTGCTCGGTCCGGGTGGCGAGATCGGCGGACGATTCGCGGATTTCGGAACTGGCATTGTCGATCGTTGCCGTGGTTTCGGCCACGGCAACGATGGTCTGCTGCATCGATTCCATCGCCTGATTGAACTGGGTGCGTAAATGCTCGCTGGCAACCGGGAAGGCAGTGTCGATGCGAAACGTCAGGTCCGCGCGGGCAAGGCCGTCCAGCCCGCTGCTCAGCCCGCTGACGATGGCGTCCTGTTCCTGACCGAACTTTTGAAGTTGCACGGCATTGGTGCGAAACACGTCCATGCCGCGCGCGATGCGGCCCACGCAATCGCCATTATCGGCATAGCGGATAGGGCTGTCGAGGTCGCCGGCGGCCAGCGCTTCCATGCGTACCACGGTGGTAACATAGGGCGTGGCGATCGTGTTTCCGCCGATGACGATGGTGGCCACAGACCCGGCCGCCGCGATCACTGCAAATACAAGCGGAAGCGCAAGTCCGCCGCCCGATCCGGCCCATGCCGTCGCGCCAATGGCGATCACGCCCCAAATCACATAAGCCCACGCCAAGGCGCGAAACTTGTCGCGGATCGGCGCACGCCGTTCGAACCATTCGAGCATTCGATTGCACTCCTTGCGCCAAGGCGCTGCTGCGGTTGATGTCGTCTAGGCGCGAACTCATCGGAAAATGCTGAAGCGGGGCATGCGGGGTTTACCGGATGCAGCGGTCAACGCCTGTTGTCCTTTGCGCCCCCGTGCCGCAAAGGCAGGGCGGAAAAGCAGGTGGAGGGAAAGCGCGTGACGACGATGAACCCGATACGCCAACATGCGCGCGTGCTGACCGCCAGCCTCGTTGGCACGGCGGTGGAATTCTATGATTTCTATATTTACGCGACCGCCGCCGCGCTGGTGATCGGGCCGCTGTTCTTTCCCTCGGAATCGCCGGCCGCGCAAACGTTGCTGTCATTCATGACCTTTGGCCTTGCGTTCTTTGCCCGGCCGGTCGGCGCGGTCGCATTCGGCCATTTCGGTGACCGCATCGGGCGCAAGTCCACGTTGGTGGCCTCGCTGATGCTGATGGGCGGCTGCACGCTGCTGATCGCCTTCCTGCCGACTTATGCGATGGCCGGGCCGATCGCGCCGGCGCTGTTGTGCCTGCTGCGCTTCGGGCAGGGGTTCGGCCTGGGCGGAGAATGGGGCGGGGCCTCGCTGCTGGCGGTGGAAAACGCGCCGAAGGGCTGGGAAGCGCGCTTTGGTTCGGCCCCGCAGTTGGGCGCGCCGCTTGGGTTCCTGTTCGCCAACGGACTGTTCCTGATTCTGGGTCTGTCGCTGTCCGAAGCCGATTTCGCGGCATGGGGCTGGCGCATTCCGTTTTTGGCCAGCGCGGTGCTGGTCGGGCTGGGCCTGTGGATTCGCCTGAAGATCGGCGAGACGCCTGCGTTCAAGGAAGCGCTGGAAAAGGCACCGCCCGCGCCGGTGCCCATCGGTCGCCTGATGCGCGATCATCCCGGCGCAGTGCTGGCGGGCACGGCCGGCGTGGTCGCCTGCTTCGCGATCTTCTACCTCGCCACGACGTTTGCATTGAGCTTTGCCACGACCAAGCTGGGCTATGCCAAGCAGGAATTCCTCGCCATCCAGCTGGCGGCCAACACTTTTCTGGCGATTGGCATTTTCGTGGCGGGCTGGTGGGCCGACAAGGCTTCCGCCCGGACCGTGCTGGCCGCAGGTGCTGCGCTGACCGCGCTGGTCGGGCTGGTGTTCGGCAGCGGGCTGGGTTCAGGATCGCTGCCGTTGGTGTTCGTCACGCTGGCGGGCGCGCTGTTCGTGATGGGATTGTGCTATGGCCCGCTGGGGTCTTGGCTGCCCACGCTGTTTGCGGTTCCGGTGCGCTACACCGGCATTTCGGTGGCGTTCAACATGGGCGGTATCGTCGGCGGCGCGCTCGCTCCGTTTGCAGCGGCACTCCTCGCGGAACGGGGCGGCACGGCCTATGTCGGCTTGTTCCTGACGCTGGCCGGGCTGGTTACGCTGGCGGGGGTGTTGCTGGCGCCTCGGCTGGCGATTTCCGCAGCAAGGTGATCCGCGCCTTGCCGACCTTGCGTTCGGCATCGACGTCGAAGCCGCGCACGTCGGGGTCTTCGTTGAACGCGGTTTCCACGCTGACCCACGTGGCTTCGCCGATCCAGCCCAGCCGCGTCAGCTTCTCGATGGCGACGGCGCCCGCGCCGGTGCCATAAGGCGGATCGAGCAGGATCAGGTCGAGCGGCTGCTTGGCCGGCCCCAGCGACAACGCGGAACAGGCGCGCACTTCGCAGCGCGCCTGCGCCTGCAACGCTTCGATATTGGCGCGTATCGCGCGCACCGCTGCCGCATCCTGCTCGATGAACAAGGCCGTTGCCGCCCCGCGCGACAGGGCTTCAAGCCCCAGCGCGCCCGATCCGGCAAACATGTCGGCCACCGCTAGCCCTTCGAAACTGCCCAGCCGGCTGGCGAGCATCGAGAACAGCGTCTCGCGCGTGCGGTCCGCCGTTGGCCGCGTGGTTTCCCCGGCGGGCGCCTTTACCGTGCGCCCGCGCCACTCGCCCGAGATGATCCTCATACGGCCTTCAGCGTCTTGCGAAAGCGTTCGACCTGCACTTGCGGCACTTCCTCGGCCATTCCGCGCGGAATGTCGGCCAGTTCGAACGGGCCATAGCGGGTGCGCAGCAGGCGCGAGACTTCAAGGCCCAGATGCTCCAGCACGCGCCGAACTTCGCGGTTCTTGCCTTCGGTCAGGGTCATTTCCACCCACTTGTTGCGCCCGGCGCTGCGTTCCAGATTGGCGTTGATCGAGCCATAGCGGATGCCGTCGATCTCGATGCCTTCGCTCAACTGCTCCAGCCGGTCCTGCGAGATATCGCCGAACGTGCGTGCGCGATAGGTGCGCGGAATGCCGCTGGAAGGCAGTTCCATCGCCCGCTTCAATTCGCCGTCGTTGGTGACCAGCAGCAACCCTTCGGTGCTGAGATCGAGCCTTCCGACCGGGATCATGCGCGGCGTGCCGGGCGGCAGCGCGTTGCGCAATGCGTCGTAGATCGTCGAGCGGCCGGCGGGATCGCGCTCGGCAGTGATCAGGCCGGCGGGCTTGTGAAAACGAAACAGGCGCGTGGGCGCGGCGGCGGCGACCATCTTGCCATCGACGCTCACCCCGCGCAGGTTTTTCAGCAGGGTGGCGGGGGTCGTCACGACTTCGTCGTTCAGCTTGACCCGCCCTTCCTCGATCATGCGCTCGACTTCTCGTCGGGATGCCACCCCGGCACGCGCGAGCAGCTTGGCGATGCGGTCGCCTTCGCGCTCGCTGCCGTCGTCCGCTGCCTGCCGTTTGGAAGGCTCACCGGGCTTGAAGCCGGGCGGCTTGCGCGCAGGCCACTTGGGGCCGGGGCGGCCGGTTGCATCGCTATAGTTGGGAGCAGCGGGCCGTCCCGGTCGGCCGCTCCCAGTCTTTGGGGGAAAAGTCATACGAGGCCCCTTACGCGACATCGTGCGATCCGTCACCCCTTGAGCATCTGGCCCTAGCGCCGATCGAAATGGCCGCTAGTCTGCCGGCTGACCAAAGGGAGCATTCGGGTTGATGAGCGCAGACACGTCGGAAAAGCGCGGACTGTGGCAGTCGCTCCGGCCCTATGGCGAAAAGGAGTCGCTGGCAGCCTTCTTTCTCGGCATCTCGTCGGGCTTTCCCTATGCGATGATCGGCGCGACGCTGACTACGCGGCTGGCGCAGGACGGGATCGACAAGAAGACGGTCACGGCGTTCACGCTGGCCTTTCTGGTTTATAACCTGAAAGTGTTCTGGGCCTGGCTGGTCGATGGCGTGCGGCTGCCGTTGCTGGGCAAGCTGGGGCAACGCGTTTCATGGATGCTGCTGGCCGGGGCGCTGGTGATGGCGGCCGTTGCCAACCTGGCGTTGGTTGATGCTGCGGCAGACCTTGGTGCAACTGTGATTGCGGCAGTGCTTGTCGGCGCCGCGGGCGCGACATTCGATATCGTGATAGACGCCTACCGGATCGAGACGCTGAAGCCATATCAGCTCGGCACGGGGTCCGGCATGTCGCAATATGGCTGGCGGATCGGATCGGCCGGGGCCGGGGCGCTGGCACTGGTGGTGGCGGCGCGTTCAGGCTGGGGTGCGGCATACATGGCCTGCGCATTGTTTGCCTTGCCCGCGATGATAACCGCGCTGGTGCTGGGCGAACCCGCACGGCACCGCGAGCCGATGGCGCGCAAGGGCCTGCGCGAGGCGTTTGCGTCCATCATCGGCCCCTTCGGCGAATTTTTCCGCCGCGAGGGTGCATGGCTGGTGCTGCTGTTCATCCTTGTACACAAGGTTGGCGATACGCTGGCCAATCTCACGTTCCGCTTGTTGTTCGACGATCTTGGCTTCAGCAATGACGAGATCGCCATCTGGGATGTGGGAGTCGGCTTCTGGGCCTATCTGATCGGGGTGTTTATCGGCGGTGTGGCCTACACCCGGATGGGCCTCAAGCGTTCGGTCCTGCTGGCGCTGGTGTTGATGGCGGTGTCGAATCTCTCGTTCGCAGCGCTGGCGGCGGCGGGCCATTCCAACCTTGGCATGGCTGGCGCGATCGGTTTCGAGAACATCGCTTCGGGCTATGGCGGCGTGGTGGTTGTCGCCTATTTCTCGGCGCTTTGCGACCTGCGCTACACGGCGGCTCAGTATGCGCTGATTTCAGCGAGCGCGAGCGTGGTAGGGCGCTTTGCCACGGGCACGACGGCGGGTACGCTGATTGAAACGATGGGCTATGCAAACTTCTACATCTTCACCACGGTGCTGGCGCTTCCCGGCATCGTGCTGTTCTGGTGGATGAGCCGCAGCGGGCTGGTGGATACCGCCATGGGCACGGCGGGTGAAGATCAGCCCTAGTCGGGCACTTCGTGGTTCAGCCGCAGCACTTCGCCAGCCAGATAAAGCGACCCTGCAATCAGCACGTCGCCGCCGGGCGATAGTGCGGCCAGCGCTTCCGGAACCGAACCGAAACTGCGCACCGGCAGTTCGGTAAAGGGCGCGAAATCCTGCGGCTGGTGCGCGTCATGCCCCGGCGCGGGGACGATTGATACCGACAGCAGTCGGCCCTGCATCGGCGCGAGGATGGCCGCAGGGTCCTTGCTTGCCAGCATGCCCATCACAAGGTGGATGCGTTCGCCGGTAAAATGGCGGCCGAGGATCACGCCGGCATCGGGATTGTGCCCGCCATCCAGCCACACCGCACGGCCACGCGCCGCATCGGTCAGCGGCCCATGCCCCAACCGCTGCAGCCGGGCAGGCCAGCGCGCATCGACGATGCCCTTGCCCATCGCGCCGGGATCGACATGTACCGCGTTTTGATGCCGCAGCATCGCCACCGCCAGCGCCACGTTGTCCGCCTGATGCGCGCCGACCAGCGCGGGCAGGGGCAGCAGCAGATCGCCGGCCGCATCGCGGTAATGGATCGCGCCATCTGCCGTTGCGTCCCAATGCTGGCCCCGAATGACCAGCGGCGCGCCGATCTGCCCGGCAGTTTCGGCCACCGATTGCGCGGCATGGGCCGGGTATACCTGTGTCACCAGCGGCACGCCCGGCTTGGCGATGCCCGCCTTTTCGAACGCAATGCGCGCCAATGGCTCCGCCGGCACATCGGGTTCGGGGTTGAGCAGGAACGCTTCGTGGTCGATGCCCAGCGTGGCGATGCCGCAGACCACCGGGTTTTCCAGCACATTGGTGGCATCCAGCCGCCCGCCAAGGCCGGTTTCGATCACGCAGGCATTCGCCGGCTCGCGCTGAAACGCCAGGAACGTGGCGACCGTGGTAACTTCGAAAAAGCTGGGTTCCAGATCGGCCCCGGCGTCGAGAACGTCTTTCAGCAGCGCAGCCAGATGGTCGTCCTCGATCAGCGTTCCGGCCAAGCGGATGCGCTCGTTATAGCGCACCAGATGCGGTTTGGTGGCGGTGTGGACGGTCAGCCCCTGCGCCTCGAGCATGAAGCGCAGATAGGCGCAGGTCGAACCCTTGCCGTTGGTGCCTGCCACATGAAACACTGGCGGCAGCGCTTTTTGCGGATCGCCGAGCCGGGCACACAGCGCGCGCACGGTATCGAGGCCGAGCCCGGTCCGCCCTGTCGGCAGCGAGAGCGCGCCCAGCCGATCGAGCTGCGCCTGCACGCCAGGATGGTCGGAAATGGCGAAGTCGCGCATTAAAAGCCTCTCCCGCCTGCGGGAGGGGTTTGGGGCGGGCAGGGGCGAAAGAGGCGCTTGCCTGCGCCCACCCCCGGCCCCTCCCGCAAGCGGGAGGGGAGTTTCATCAGGCCGCCGCCCCAGCCTTTTTCGGTGCCGCCGTCAGATACCCGATCACCGTGGCCAATGTAGCCTTCAGCTTGTGCCGATCCACCACCATGTCGACCATGCCGTGTTCGTGCAGGTATTCGGCGCGCTGGAACCCTTCGGGCAGCTTTTCGCGGATCGTATCCTGGATAACGCGCTGGCCGGCAAAGCCGATGAGCGCACCCGGTTCGGCGATCTGCACGTCGCCCAGCATGGCATAGCTGGCGGTGACGCCGCCGGTGGTCGGATCGGTGAGCACGACGATATAGGGCAGGCCCGCCGCGTGCAGTTTCGCGATGCCCACGGTGGTGCGCGGCATCTGCATCAGGCTGAGGATGCCTTCCTGCATGCGCGCGCCGCCCGCCGCCGTCACGGCGACATAAGGCGCGCGTTCCTTCACAGCGCGGGCGATGCCGGCGATGAAGGCGTTGCCCACCGCCATTCCCATCGATCCGCCCATGAACTTGAAATCCTGCACGCCAACGACGGCCTTGTGCCCGTCGATCGTGCCGAACGCGTTGGTCAGCGCATCGGGGTGCGCGTTGGCGGCCTTGGCGGCCTTCAGCCGGTCAGTATACTTCTTGGTGTCGCGGAACTTGAGCGGATCTTCCTTCACCTTGGGCGCAGGCAGCAGCTCGAAGCCGGGGTCCATCAGCTGCGCCAGCCGAGCATCGGCACCGATGCGGCCGTGATGTTCGCAGCGCGGGCAGACAGAAAGGTTGTCCTCATACTCCTTGGTGAACAGCATCTCGCTGCACGAAGGGCACTTGATCCACAGGTTGTCCGGCGTGTCGCGCTTCGGCGTGAAGGGCAGGGCGTTGCGGACGCGGTTGAGCCAGCTCATGCGACTTCCTTGCGGGCAGAATGGACGGCGGCGGAAAGCGCGGCGGTCAATTCGCGCACCGGCCCGGCGGCGGCGGCGCCATGCTTGGCGACGAGATCGACGATGGCCGATCCGACTACGACGCCATCGGCCACGCGGGCAATCGGCCCCGCCTGTTCGGGGGTGCGCACGCCGAAGCCGACGATGACCGGGATCGTGGCGGTCTGCTTGATCCGTGCAACCGCTTCCTCAATCGAGGTGAGCGCGGCGCTCTGCTTGCCGGTGATGCCGGCGACCGAGACGTAATAGAGAAAGCCCGACGATCCTTCGAGCACGGC
>DAICYJ010000109.1 GCA_027311705.1 Novosphingobium sp.
AGGATGCGGAGCGAACGGCGGAGCGATTCAAGCCGGCGCCTGCGTTTTCGAACTTGGGCGGAATGGCGGTGTGGTCTGGCGACCGGGTGCGGCGCGATGAGCGCGGGCTGCTCCATTTTGTCGGGCGGCGCGATGCGATGATCAAGACCAGCGGCAACCGGGTGAGCCCGCAGGAAGTGGAGGAAGCCGCCGTGGCGACCGGGCTGGTGGCAGAGGCGGTGGCGCTTGGCCTTCCCGATCCGGCGCTGGGTGCGGCGATCCATCTTGTGGTGCGTGGCGGCGGTGAGGATGATTCCGACGAACTGCGGCGGCGGTTGGTGGGCGAATTGCCCAATTTCATGGTGCCGAGGGTGATTCATTGGCGGCAGAGCCTGCCGATCGGGCCGAATGGCAAGCTGGATCGGACTGGGCTTTACCAGGAATTATTGGCTGGCGTGGCACAGGCCGAGGCATGAAACCGCTTGGCCCCATTCCCGCAGGATTTTCCGCCATTGATGGCGAACTGGCGATTGCCGGGCGCAAGGCGAGTGCGCTCGCTGCCGAGCATGGCACGCCGCTGTTCGTCTATGATGCTGGCTTGCTGACCGCGCGGGTGGGAGCATTGCGGGCGGCGATGCCGGCGCGGCTGGCGCTGCATTATGCGGTGAAGGCGAATCCGTTTGGGCCATTGCTGGCGCACATGGCTGGGCTGGTCGACGGGTTCGATATTGCCAGCGGCGGAGAGTTGGAGATTGTCTGCACCGCACAAATTGATCCGGTCCGGGTGAGTTTTGCCGGGCCGGGCAAGCGCGATGCCGAACTGGCAGCGGCGATTGCAGCGGGGGTGACGCTAAACCTCGAATCCGCACGTGAGGCGGAGCGGGCACTGGAAATCGGCGGAAAACTGGGCGTTACACCGCGTTTGGCCATTCGGGTGAACCCCGATTTCGACCTGAAAGGGTCGGGCATGAAGATGGGGGGCGGGGCCAAGCAATTCGGCATCGATGCGGCCAAGGTACCCGAACTGGCGCGGCGGATCATTGCGGCCGGATGCGAGTGGCGGGGCTTTCATATCTTTGCCGGATCGCAGGCGCTGGATGCCGCCGCGATTATCGACACGCAGGCGCAGACGCTGGATCTCGCCGCGCGGCTGGCGGAGGAGACGGGGGCGGCGCTGCCTAAATGCAATCTGGGTGGCGGGTTCGGGATTCCGTATTTTCCGGGCGATGTTCCGGTAGACATTGCGGCCATTGGTGCGGCGCTGGGCGAGCGGTTCGCGGTGCTGCCCGATGTGCTGGCCGGGACCGCGTTTTGCATCGAGCTTGGCCGCTATCTTGTTGGCGAGGCAGGGGTTTACCTGACGCGGATTGTCGACCGCAAGGAAAGCCATGGCGAGATATTCCTCGTCACCGACGGCGGGCTGCATCACCAACTGGCGGCCAGCGGCAATTTCGGCACGGTGGTGAGGCGCAATTATCCCAGCGCGATTGCCACGCGGTTCGGGGCGGCGGTGGAGGAGGAAGCCAGCGTGGTCGGTTGCCTGTGCACGCCGCTGGACCGGCTGGCCGACAAGGGCGGATTCCCCCGCGCTGATGAGGGCGATCTGGTCGCGGTGTTCTGCGCAGGCGCTTATGGCGCTTCGGCAAGCCCGATGCTGTTCCTGGGCCAAGGCCCGGCCACGGAAATCTTAATCCAGCCAATACATTAACGGTTGTGCCGGCCTCCGTCCCAATACGGGACCGTGGCGGATTTGCGCTTGTTCGCAGCCGCGGGAGGAACAAGGCTAACCGTATCTTCACCCTTTTTGGCGATAGCGCATGGTGAAGTCCGATGCCTTTCCGGTCCCGACACGGGACAACCGGGACAGGTGACGGACCCCCGCGAAGAAGGACTGTCCATGCCGATTACTTCCCGCCTGACCCGCCTGCTTGCCGGCACTGCCGTTGTCAGCATGGCGCTTTCGGGATGCTCCGGCGTGGGCGGGGGCGCGCAGTTGCCGCCGGCATCCTTCGTGGCATTGCAGGAAGGGCCGGGCGAGGAATACGTGATCGGCCCGTTGGACGAACTGACAATCTTCGTGTGGCGCAATCCCGAACTGGGCGCGAACGTGCAGGTGCGGCCCGACGGGCGCATCACCACGCCGCTGATCACCGACATGCCGGCGGTGGGCAAGACCCCGTCGATGCTATCCGAAGACCTGAAGCTCCAGCTTTCGCAGTACATTCAGGAGCCGATCGTTTCGGTGATCGTGAACAAGTTTGCCGGCACGTTCAGCCAGCAGGTGCGGATCGTGGGGGCGACGGAAAAGCCGGCCTCCATCCCCTATCGCGCGAACATGACGCTGCTCGACGCGATGATCGCGGTGGGCGGCCTTTCGGAATACGCAGCAGGCAACCGCGCGCGGCTGGTCCGGTTCGACAAGCAACTGGGCAAGCAGAAGGAATACAACGTGCGGATCGGCGATCTGCTGCGCAAGGGCGATACCAAGGCGAACGTGATGCTGATGCCGGGCGATGTGATCATCATCCCCGAGAGCTCGTTCTGAGCGGGGCGGGGGCACACGGACGATGACCAACATCTATGAAGAAGTGCGTATCGCGCTGTACGGCATCTGGCACCGCCGGTGGCTGGCGCTGGCGATTGCATGGGGCGTTTGCCTGCTGGGCTGGCTGGTCGTGGCGACGGTGCCCAATTCGTATGAATCCAAGGCGCGCATATTCGTTCAGATCGACGATGTGCTTTCCGACCAGATCGGCATCGGCGGGGACCGCAAGCGCGATATCGAGCGCGTGCGGCAGACGCTGACCAGCTCGGTCAATTTGGAAAAGGTCGTCCGCGCAACGCGGTTGGGCGACAAGGTGACCAGCGACAAGCAGATGGAATCCACCGTTCTGGGCCTCGCCAAGAACATCAAGGTGGTGAGCCAGCAGGACAACTTGTTTGAGATTTCCGCAAGTTCGGGCAGCGGCGGTTTTACCGATACCGAAAACGCCAAGCTGGCGCAGGACATCGTGCAGAAGATGATCGACATCTTCCGCGAGGAGAACCTGGCGGGTGGGCGCGGCGAAATGACCGACACGCTGGCCTTCATGGACCAGCAGCTGGCCGACCGGCAGAAGGATCTGGAATCCGCCGAACAGAAGCGGCAGGAATTCGAATCCAAGAACGCCACGATGATGCCCGGATCGGGCGGGCTGACCGGCAAAATCGAAGGCGCGCGTTCCGAACTGCGCGGCGTGGAATCCGATCTGCTGGCGGCGCAAAGCGCGGTGGCCTCGATCAGCGGCCAACTTTCGGGCACGCCGCCGACGATCATGGTGCCGGGTGCGCAGGGCGGGGCCAAGGGTTCGCTGGCGCAGGCCCAGAGCGACCTTGGTTCGATGCGCGCGCGCGGCCTGACCGACAGCCACCCCGATGTCATCGCGTTGAAGGCGCAAATCGCCTCGCTCTCGCGCGCGGCTTCGTCCGAAGGCGGGCCGAGTGGCGCGCCGAACCCGGCCTATTCATCGCTGCAATCGCTGAAGGCAGACCGCGAGGCGAGCCTGATCGCGCTGCAATCGCGCAAGGCATCGCTGCAGCAGGAAATCTCGCAGTTCACGGCGCAGCAGTATGGCGAGCCGGCGATTGCCGCCGAGGCATCGCGCATCAACCGCGATTACGACGTGCTCAAGGAAAACTACGACAAGCTGCTGCGCGACCGCGAACAGCTCCGCCTGCGCGGGCAGGTGGAAAGCGAGCGCGATGCGGTGAAGTTCGAAGTGATCGATCCGCCAACGACGCCGCGCAGCCCTGCTGCACCGGATCGCCCGATGCTGCTGATGCTGGTGCTGATCGTGGGCGTGGGCGCGGGTTGCGGTGCGGCGTTCGCCGTGGGGCAGTTGCGTTCGACTTATTCCACCACCGGACAGCTGGAGCGGGCCACAGGCATGCAGGTGCTGGGCTCGGTCTCGCTGACCATGACCCGCACGGCGCGGTCGCTTTACTGGAAGCATCTTAAATGGTTCGCGGGCGCAACGGCCGGCCTGGCGCTGGTGCTCGTGCTGCTGCTGGCGGTGGAATACATGAAACGCGGCATGGTCGCGTGAGGAAGTGGCGATGACCGAACATAGCAAGATCCCGCTGCCGCCCACCGATGGTGTGCGTGGCCCATCGCTGATCGAGCGGGCTTCGGGCTCGTTCGACTTCCGGACGTATGCCGCGCCGAAGGTGCCGGTGATGCCGGAAGTTGCGCCGGTTCCTATGGCTGCTGCGCCGGAAGCGCCAGCTTCAGAAGCAGTTGTTCCCGAAGCGGTTGCGCCGGTTGTGGAACCGGTTGCGGCTAAGCCTGCGCCGCAGTTC
Source organism: Novosphingobium sp. (assembly GCA_027311705.1). Taxonomy (GTDB): domain Bacteria; phylum Pseudomonadota; class Alphaproteobacteria; order Sphingomonadales; family Sphingomonadaceae; genus Novosphingobium. The sequence continues at coordinate 4,318 of DAICYJ010000109.1, forward strand.
GTGGGCATTCCCGCCGCGCAGCAGTTTCGCGGCACGTTCCACCCGATCGACCGCCGCCACTTGCGCGAGCAATGCCTGATCGAGCCGGAAGGCCCGGTAACCGGGCTGCTCGAAGAATTCCGCATCGTGAAGCGGCAGTTGCTGCAGACAGCGGCGGAATCCAAGGCCGGTCGCGGCGCGCCCAACGGCCAGCGCATTCTGGTGTGTTCGGCCCATCCGGGCGAGGGCAAGACGTTCTGCGCCGTAAACCTGGCGCTTTCGATCGCGGCGGAAAAGGACAACGAAGTCCTGCTCGTCGATGCCGATTTCGCCAAGCCTTCGGTGCTTTCCGCGCTCGGCTTGCCCGGCGGACGCGGCCTGATGGACGCGCTGGCCGACCCTGACGTGGCGGTGGAAGACTGCATCATGGGCACGGATATTCCCGGCCTGTTCGTGCTGCCTGCCGGCAATGCTACGGGATCGGACACGGAGTTCCTTGCATCGGCCCGCACCGAGGCGGTGCTGGCGCGCCTGACCGCGTATTCGCCCAACCGCATCGTCATTTTCGATAGCCCGCCCGCGCTGGCGGCGTCGCCCGCGTCCGAACTTGCCAGCCATGTGGGGCAGGCAATGATGGTGGTGCGCGCCGACATAACCGGCGAGGCCGCGCTGCGCGATGCGGTGAACATCCTTTCGGGCTGCGAAGACATCCGCCTGCTGTTGAACTGCACACGCTTTTCCCCAACCGGCCGGCGTTTCGGCACATATTACGGGTACAAGGAATGACCATGGCGAGCTTCCCGGCGCGGATTTCCGCGCGGACCGGCCTGTGTGCCGCCGTTGCCCTGCTGGCGCTTGCCGCCGGCACGGCGCACGCGCAGTCCATGAGCTATGACACTGGCGACAGCGTTTCGGCGGATGATGGCGCCGAAGGCGGCAGCGCTCGCGGAAGCGACAGGGCTGGCAGGGGCGAGCGGCGCGGCGAAGGAATTTCGGCGCGCGGCGCGGGCAGCGGGGTGCGCACGCGGATTACGCCGTACCTCGAAGTGGCGCAGAGCGTGTTGGCCGAACTTTCGCCCGGCAATGACGTGTTGACCTATTCCACCGTGGCGGCGGGCGTGGACATGCAACTGGCCGGGCGGCGCACCGAGGGTGCGGTTTCGGTCCGCTATGAGCGGCGCTTCAGCGAATCGGGCGGCAGCAATGGCCGGAACGGCGGCAGCGGCGACACGATTTCCGGCCTCGCCCGCGTGAAGCACGACCTGATCCCGCGCACGCTGGCGATCGAGGCCGGCGGCCTTGCCGCGCGCACCCGCGTGGAGGCGGGCGGCGGTGCCTCGCTAAACGCGCTGGCGAACAGCGATTCGGTAAGCCAGGTTTATTCGCTTTATGCGGGACCGGCGCTTTCCACCCATGCCGGGGTGGTGGGCATCAATGCTTCGTACAACGTCGGTTACACCAAGGTGGAATCGCCCAAATCATTGCAGGTGGCGCCGGGCCAGCCGCTGGTCGATGTGTTCGACCATTCGGTGGCACACGCGGCGCAGGTTTCTGCTGGGGTGAAGCCGGGCGACGTGCTGCCGATCGGGCTGACCGCAAGCGCTGGGTATGCGCAGGAAGATATCTCCAACCTCGACCAACGGGTGCGCGAATACAGGGCTGGCGTGCAGGCGACCTTGCCGGTGACGACGGATCTGGCCCTGGTGGGCGACGTGGGCTGGAACGATGTGGAGGTTTCGTCGCGCGATGCGGTTCGCGATGGCACTGGCGCTCCGGTGCGGGGCAGCGACGGGCGGTTCAAGACCGACAAGTCGCAGGCGCGCAAGATCGCGTATGAAACCGACGGCCTGACATGGGACGTGGGCGTGATGTGGCGGCCCAGCCGGCGCACGTCCTTGTCGGCATTCGTCGGCCGCCGGTATGACAGCACGACGTATTACGGATCGTTCTCCTATGCGCCGAACGCGCGGAGTTCGTTGAGCATAAATGTGTTCGATGGGATTTCGGGCTTCGGATCGAGCGTGGGCAATGCCGTGCGCGAGTTGCCGACCGATTTCGAAGTGACGCGCAACCCGTTCAGCGGCGACGTTTCCGGCTGCGCCATCGGCGAAAAAAGCGGCGGCTGCGTCAACGGCGTGCTTGGTTCGGTCTCGTCTTCGGTGTTCCGGGGCCGGGGTGTGAACGCCACCTATGGCTTCAACGTGGGCCGCCTGAAGATGGGCGTGGGCGCGGGATATACCCGGCGCAAGTTCATCGGCGCGCGCGGCACGGTGCTGGCCGCCGCCAACGGCACGGTGGACGAGAACTTCTATGTCAGCGGCGGGGTTTCGGGCGAGATCGACCGTAATTCCAGCTTTGGCGTGGCGGTGTACGATAGCTGGTACAAGAGCGGGCGGTCAGCGCTGGCAGACGTGAATTCCTATGGCGCGAACGCGACCTATTCGCGCCAGATCGCGGAACGGTTGCAGGGTACGGCAGCAATCGGGCTGGACGGGATCAACCGCGAGGCGATCGAGGACCAGTTGATTGCATCGGGCTTGATCGGCCTGCGCTATAGTTTCTGAGCCAGAGTATTCTGAGGACGGCAAAGATGTACGACGAATTCTATCATTTCAGCGCGCGTCCTTTTCAGCTGACGCCCGATCCGCAGTTCTATTTCGAGAGCGCGACGCACCGCAAGGCGCTGTCGTATCTGGGGTACGGGCTGGCGCAGGGTGAGGGCTTCATCGTCATCACCGGCGAGGTGGGCGCGGGCAAATCGACTCTGGCGGCGCATTTGATGGCGAGCATCGACCGCCAGCGGCTGACCGCCGCGCAGATTGTGACAAGCAAGCTGGAAGGCGAGGAGCTGATCCACGTGGCGGCGCGCGCGTTCGGGCTGGAAGTGCCGGGACACGACAAGGCGACCGCGCTGAACGTGATCGAGGCGTTCCTGCACGAGGAAGCCCGCGCGGGCCGTCGGTGCCTGCTGGTGGTGGACGAGGCGCAGAACCTTTCGGTCGATGCGCTGGAAGAACTGCGCATGCTGTCGAACTTCCAGCTGGGTTCGCACCCGCTGTTGCAGACGCTGCTGCTGGGCCAGCCCGAATTCCGCACGCTGTTACAGACATCGCCCGCGCTGGAGCAGTTGCGCCAGCGGGTGATCGCGTCGCATCATCTGGATGCGATGGAGGCGGGCGAAGTCGGGCCGTATGTAGAGCACCGGCTGGCCTGCGCCGGATGGCGCGGCAATCCGACGTTCGACCAGCGCGTTTATGCCGATCTGGCCCGCGCGACCGGCGGCTTGCCGCGCAAGATCAACCAGGTGCTGAGCCGCCTGTTGCTGATGGGCGCGGTGGAGCAGCGGACGCGGATCGATTCGGCGATGCTGAAGGATGTGCTGGCCGATCTGGAGCGTGATTTGACGGCAGGGGCTGCGGCTCCGGCGGTTGCATCCAGCGCGCCCGTGGTGGCGAAGGTGGAGCCGGCGCTCGAAGTGGAAATGCAGCCGTTTGTGGCGCCATCGACCGACCGCGAAGATTTCGCGCAGGCGCTGGCCGCGCGGGACGAACAGATCGCGGAACTGCAGCAGGCAGTGATCGAACTGGCCGAAATGCGCAGTGCTGCTCCGGTGCAGGCCGACGACGAAGATGACGAGGACCGTCTGGGCGATCTCACGGACGCACTGGCCGAAGTGACCCGCCGCATCGCCGCGCTGGAAACGCGCAGCGTGGAGCAGGAGCAGGCGATCCGTCATGTGCTGACCATGCTGATCGAATGGATCGAAAGCGAAAGCCCGCATCGCGCTGCGGCCTGAAAGGATTGCGGGAAAAGACCATGACCGGTGCCGGCATGACTCCGATCAACGGCCTTTCGGTCGATGTCGAGGACTGGTTCCAGGTGGGCGCGTTCGAAAACGTGATCGACCGGGCGGACTGGGATTCGCTCGACCGGCGGGTTGAGCGCAATTGCGACACGATCCTGCGTATGTTCGATGATGCGGGCGTGAAGGGCACGTTCTTCACGCTGGGCTGGGTGGCGCAGCGCCATCCCGAAATGATGCGCCGCATCGCGGGTGAAGGGCACGAGATCGCCAGCCACGGCTGGGACCACGCGCGCGTGTTCGCGCTGGGCGAGAAGGCCTTTGCCGAAGACATTGCCAAGGCCCGCGACGTGCTGGAACAGACCAGCGGCAGCGCGGTCACGGGATACCGCGCACCCAGCTTTTCCATCGATGCGCGCACGCCGTGGGCGCATGAGGTGCTGGCGGAACAAGGCTATGCCTATTCGTCCAGCGTCGCGCCGATCAACCACGACCATTACGGCTGGCGCGAGGCACCGCGTTTTGCGTTCCGGCCGGTGCAGGGTGCGGACTTTATCGAGATTCCGGTGACGACGGCCGAACTGGCCGGGCGGCGCATGGCGGCGGGCGGAGGCGGGTTCTTCCGGTTGCTGCCCTATGGCGTTTCGCGCTGGGCGATCCGGCAGGTGAACGAACGCGACGGGCGGCCGGCGGTGTTCTATTTCCACCCGTGGGAGATCGATCCGGAGCAGCCGCGCCAAAGCCACGCGCCGCTGAAATCGCGGTTCCGGCACTATACCAACCTTGATGTGATGGCGGGCAAGCTGCGCCGTCTGGTCGGCGAATTCCGCTGGGGCCGGATGGACGATCTCGCTGCCATCGAAGCGGTGCGGACGGCATGAACGCGCCGTTTCGCCCCTCGCTGACGCATGTGCGGCTGGCCGATCCGGGCGACCGGGCAGCCATCGCGCGCTTTGTGGCTGAAGCGCCCGATACGACCGCGTTTCACCGGCTGGAATGGATCGAGGCGGTGGAGGCTGCCACGGGGCACCGCGCGCATGTGCTGCTGGCGGAACGCGATGGGGCGATTGCCGCGCTGCTGCCGCTACATGCCGCGCATTCGCCGCTGTTTGGCCGGGCGCTGGTTTCCAGCGGCTTTGCCGTTGGCGGCGGTGTGCTGGGCGATGCGGGCGAAGCACAGGCTTTGGGCGAGGCGGCGTGCGAACTGGCGCGGCGGCTGAGTTGCCCGACGCTGGAACTGCGCGGCGGTCCGTTGCCGAAGGGGCCGGAATGGCATGTGAAGCTGGATAGCCATGCGGGCTTTGTCACGCCGCTGTCCGCCGATGACGATGCGCAATTGCTGGCCGTGCCGCGCAAGCAGCGGGCCGAAGTGCGCAAGGGGCTGGGCAATGGCATGGAGGTCCGCGTGGGCCGCGATGCCGACGACCGGGCGCTGCACTATGCGGTCTATGCCGAAAGCGTGCGCAATCTGGGCACGCCGGTATTCCCGCGCGCGCTGTTCAAGTCGGTGATGGACCGGTTTGGCGACGATGCCGATATCCTGACGGTGGTGCACGAGGGGCGGGCGGTGGCCTCCGTCCTCAGCCTGTATCATCGCGGCGCGGTGATGCCGTATTGGGGCGGCGGCGTTCATGCGGCGCGGGGGCTGCGCGCCAACGATGTGATGTATTACGCGCTGATGTGCCATGCGCGGGCGCGGGGCTGCGACCGGTTCGATTTCGGACGCTCGAAGGCCGATAGCGGGGCCTATCATTTCAAGCGGAACTGGGGCTTTGTGCCCGAACCGCTGGCCTATGCGCATTGGACGGCGGACGGGATGGCCCCGCGTGACGTCAATCCGCTGAGCCCAAAGTACAAAGCCAAGATTGCCGCGTGGCAGAAGCTGCCGTTGCCGGTGGCGAACCTGATCGGGCCGTTCATCGCGCGCGGACTGGCATGAGCGCACCGCACGAGATCCTGTTTCTGGCGCACCGCATTCCGTTTCCGCCGGACCGGGGCGACAAGATCCGGTCCAACCACCTGCTGCGCCGCATTTCCGCGCTTGCGCCGGTGCATGTGGGCTGCCTGGCCGATGATGCCGCCGATCTGGCGCTGGAGGGCGAGCTTGCTGCGCTGGCGACGAGCCACTGCCTTGTCCGCCGCTCCACACCGCTGCCGCTGGCGGCGGTGCAGGCGCTGGCGGGCGGTCGCCCGGTAAGCGTGGCGGCGTTCGATTCGGCGCGGTTGCGCAAGTATGTCGCCCATGTGCTGGCCGCGCGGCCGATCGGCGCTATCTTCGTTTATTCGGGGCAGATGGCGCAGTTCGTGCCCGACAGCTTCGCCGGGCGCGTGGTGATGGATTTCGTCGATGTCGATTCGGCCAAGTTCGAAGCCTATGCCCAAAGCGGCATGTTGCCGCGTCGGTTGCTTTATGGGCGTGAGGCGCGGTTGCTGCGGCGGTTCGAGGAGCAGGTGGCGCGCCGCGTGCACACCAGCCTGTTCGTGACGCCGGAAGAGGTGGCGCTGTTCGAAGGGCGGCTGGCGCGGGCGGGTGGAATCGAAGTGCGAGCGCTGGCCAACGGGATCGATGCGGTTGCATTCGATCCGGCGGGCGTGCTGCCCGCGCCGGACATGGCCTATGCCGGGCCGCAGATCGTGTTCACCGGGCAGATGGATTATCCGCCGAATGTGGCAGCGGTGGAGATGTTCGCGCGCGACGTGATGCCCGCGATCCGCGCGGTGCATCCGGCGGCGGAGTTCAACATCGTGGGCCGTGGGCCATCCGCGCCGGTGCGCGCGTTGCATGGCCTGAACGGAACGCGTGTGACGGGGCCCGTGCCCGATGTGCGGCCTTGGCTGGCGGGGGCGGACCTGATCGTCGCGCCGCTGATGATCGCACGCGGCGTGCAGAACAAGGTGCTGGAGGCGATGGCGATGGCGCGCCCGGTGCTGCTGACCAGTGCCGCCGCGACAGGGATCGCCGCGCAGGATGGCGCGCACTTTGCCGTGGCCGATGGTGCCGAGGCCTTGGCCGCGCGCGCGCTGGCGCTGTTGGCCGATAAGTCTGGTGCGCGGGCGATGGGCGCGGCGGCGCGGGCGTTTGTGTTGGAAAACTGCGCTTGGGATAGCGTGCTGGCGCCGCTGGCCGGGCTGCTGGAAATTGATGCCGATGCTGCCTGAGGTGGCCGCGATGCCGCGCGCCCGCTGGGCGGAGCGCGTTCCGGCGCATTGGAGGCTGCCATTGCTGCGGCTGGCGGGCGCGTGGGCCGCGCTGATCGCGCTGTTCTGGGCCGATTGGCGCGATATGGCGGGGCAGGCGTGGGACAGCTCGACCTACAATCACATCCTGCTGATCCCGCCGATTATCGCATGGCTGGTGAGCCAGCGCTTGGGGGCGGTTTCGCGGCTGACGCCGGCAGGCTGGTGGCCGGGGCTGGTGGTGTTCGCGGGCGCGGCGTTCCTGTGGATGCTGGGCGATTTCGCGGGGCTTTCGATCGCGCGGCAGCTGGCCGTGATGGTGATGCTGCAAGGCGCGTTTCTGGCGCTGATAGGTCCGCGCGTGGCGACGGCGATGCTGTTTCCGCTGTTTTACATGCTGTTTCTGGTGCCTGCAGGCGACGAGTTGATCCCGTTTTTGCAGACGCTTACGGCGAAGATCACAATGGTCCTGCTGGGTTTGTCGCAAGTGCCCGCTACCATCGACGGCGTGTTCATCACCACGCCGGGCGGATACTTTGAGGTGGCCGAGGCGTGTTCGGGCGTAAAGTTCCTGATCGCGATGATCGCTTATGGCGCGCTGGTTTCGAACGTATGTTTCCGCGCATGGCCGCGCCGTGCGGCGTTCATGGCGCTGTGCGTTGCCACGCCGATACTCGCCAACGGGGTTCGTGCGTGGGGCACGATCTGGATCGCCGGGTTTCGCGGAATCGAATTTGCATCGAGCTTCGATCACATCTTCTACGGCTGGATTTTCTTTGCCATTGTGATGGGTCTGGTGATGCTGGCGGGGTGGAAGTTCTTCGACCGCGCTATCGACGACCCGATGGTCGATCTTGAAAAAGTACAAAATTCGCAAGCGGTTGATCGGCTGGAAACGCTTCGGCTTGGCCAGAACGCGGCCCTTGGCGTATTGGCCGGGCTGGCCGCACTGTTCGTGGGCTGGGGTGCGATGGCCAACGCGATGCGTGCGCCGGTCCCCGCAGCCATCGCCGCGCCCAACGTGCCGGGTTGGCACATGGCCACCGATGCTGCCCGCACCCAGTGGGTGCCGCTGCATACCGGGGCGGATCACCGCCTGATCCTGCGCTATACCGACAGCGGCGGAAGCTCGGTCGACGTATCCTATGCGCTTTACGACGCGCAGATGGAGGGCAAAGAGGCTGGCGGGTTCGGGCAGGGGGCCTTGCCGATGGGCAGCCACTGGGCGTGGGAATCGAGCGGCCCTGCGTTTGCCGATGGCAAGAGCGACGTGGTGCAAGCGCCGGGGCCGGTGCACCGGCTGGCGGTGACGCGCTATCGCACCGGACAGTTGCTGACCGGCAGCAACGCCAAGCTGAAGTTGGCCAACATCGCCGACCGCCTGTTGCTGCGATCACGGCCGACGGCGGTGTTGATCCTTTCCGCCGAGGAAGGGCAGGCCGTGCCGGCGCCCGATCTGATCCGCCATTTCGAAGCCGCCATCGGCCCCGTCCCCGAGTGGATGGACCGCATGGCCGCAGTCCGGTAAGCGCGCGCCATGTGCGGAATTGCCGGAATTTTCCATACCGAGGGCCTGAAGCCCGTCGACCCTGCGCGCGTTTCGCGCATGCTGGAGGTGGCGGCGCATCGCGGGCCGGATGGGCAGGGCGTGTGGACCGCGCCCGGCGTGGGGCTGGGCCACTTGCGGCTGGCGATCATCGATCTGGCCGGATCGCCGCAACCGATGGCCTCCACCGACGGCATGGCGATGCTGGTGTTCAACGGGGAAATCTATAATTTCCGTGAGTTGCGCCGCGAACTTCAGGCGCAAGGTGCGACATTTCACACCGATGGCGACAGCGAGGTCATCCTCGCCGCGTATCAGCGCTGGGGCGTGGGTTGCCTGTCGCGGCTGAACGGCATGTTCGCCTTCGCGCTGTATGATCTGCGGGCGCGCACGCTGTTGCTGGCGCGTGACAGGCTGGGTGTGAAGCCGCTGCACATGGCGACGCTTTCCGACGGCAGCGTCATTTTCGGGTCGGAACTCAAGCAGTTGCTGGCGCATCCTTCGTTGCGGCGTGAGGTCGATCCTCTGGCGGTGGAAGACTATCTAGCCTGGGGATACGTGCCCGATGGTCGTGCCATCGTGACCGGGGTGGAGAAGCTGCCGGCGGGGCATTACCGCCTGCTGCGTCACGATGCGCCGCCATCGCGCCCGGTGCAGTGGTGGGACGTGTCGTTCACGGATCGCGAGCGCGGGTCCGAGGCAGACCTTGGTGCGCACATGCTGCACCACCTGCGTGAGGGCGTTACCTCGCGGATGGCGGCCGATGTGCCGTTGGGTGCGTTCCTTTCGGGCGGGGTGGACAGCTCGTCGGTCGTCGCATTGATGGCCGAGGCGAGCAGCGATCCGGTGAAGACTTGTTCGATCGGCTTCGACGTGGGCGCGCTGGACGAAACCGCGTATGCCGAGAAGATCGCGCGGCAGTTCGGCACCGAGCACCGCGCACGCACCGTTTCGGCTGACGATTTTTCGCTGGTGGACAAGCTGGCGGGCATGTTTGACGAGCCGTTTGCCGATGCTTCCGCCCTGCCGATGTTCCGCGTGTGCGAACTGGCGCGCGAGCATGTGACGGTCGCGCTTTCGGGCGATGGTGCGGACGAGGCCTTCGCCGGATACCGCCGGCAGGTGTTCCAGCATCGCGAAGAGCAGGTCCGCGGCCTGTTTCCGCAAGCTTTGCGCGGGCCGCTGCTGGGCGGGCTGGGCGCGCTGTACCCGAAGATGGACTGGGCACCGCGGCCCTTGCGCGCCAAGGCCACGCTGATGAGCCTCGCCCGCAGTGGTGAGGAAGGATATGCGCGGGCGCTGTCGGTGACGCCGCCGGAACTGCGCGACACGCTGTACACGCCCGATTTCAGGCGGTTACGGGGGGAATACCGGGCCGAGCAGCCGTTCGTGGATCTGATGCGCAATGCGCCTGCACGCAGTGGGCTGGACCGGGCGCAATATGCCGACTTGAAGTTCTACCTGCCGGGCGACATCCTGACCAAGGTTGACCGCACCAGCATGGCGGTGAGCCTGGAGGCGCGTGAGCCGCTGCTGGACCACAGGCTGATCGAATTCGGCGCGCGGCTGCCCGAAAAGATGCGAGTACGCGGAAAAACCGGCAAGTGGCTGATGAAGGACGCCATGCGCAGGTACTTACCCGACGACATCCTGTTCCGGCCCAAGATGGGCTTCGTGACACCGATCGCGGCATGGCTGCGCGGCCCGCTGGCGGGTGAAGCGCGGGCGATTGCGCAAGGGGGCACTCTGGCGCGGACGGGATGGTTCGATTCTGCTCGAATCAATGCCTTGGCTGAAGCGCACATATCCGGCCGCAGTGATCACAGCCGCTTGTTGTGGCAGCTGCTGATGTTGGAACGCAGCCTTTCCCGGTTGGGCTGAATTACGCCGAACTTGGTTGACGAGCAGTAACCACGGTAAGATGATTTAAACCATTTCGGACTAGTGCCGAAGGGTAAACCACTCCCGCGGCGGACAATGCGCACGTTCCTTCGAACTCCTTTGGCGATTGCCCTGCTGCTCGGACTGGCGCTCCGATTTTTCGGCTTGAGCGATGCGATCGGGCACGTTTACTGGAATTTGGGATACAAGGTAAATCACCAGTCGGCACCGGCTTCGCTGGTGCTGGTATCGCTGGATGACACTGCAGAATTGACGACGGGAGAGCAGGCGCGCCTGCTTGAAATCGTTCGCCAGCAGGTTCCCCGGAAAGTCTATTTCGACGCACGCATCCCTTATGGGATCAGCAAGTCGGGCGACGCCAAGCTGGCGCAATCCGTTGCCGGCTTTGGCAAAGACATCGCGTTCGTGGCCCGCGCTGGCAAAGTCGATACGTATGGAGCGACGGACTTCAAGTTTCCGCCGCGCGACATCATCGGCCAAGCCCCGATCGTGGTATCGGCCTGGAATGCCAATTTCCTCTATTACGTTGAATCCGGGCCTTATGCGCTGGAATTGAACGGGCGCACCTTTCCGTCGTTCAGCGCCTCGCTGGCCGGGGTGAATGACGGGCCGGAGAGTGTCTTCTACCCCGATTTCTCCGTGGATCCCGTGTCCATTGTGCGAATTCCTGTGAAGGCGCTTCTGAAGGGAGAATTCGCGCCGGGCCTGCTGACCGGTCGCACGGTCGTGATTTCGTCGTCCAGCCAGGTCCCGCTGCTGGGATATTTCGGCCACGCCACGGTAGCCCCGCTTGCCCACGACATTGCCGGTGCCGTTGCCCTGCAAAAACCGGTGTCGCTGAACATCACGTTCGTACCCTTGCTGGCGTTGATTGCGTTGCTGATCATTGTGGCCGGGCGGAAGCGCGACCGGCGCAGCAAGTTGCTGATCTACTCGGTGGCGATCGCCACCACGTTCGGGCTGCCCCTGTTGGCGCGAACCGTTGGAATCGTCATTTCACCCGACGTATCGATCGTGATGCTTGCGATCTATGGTTCCATCCGCTTGTGGCAAAAGCGCACGCGGCAGATCCAGCACACCAGCGTTTCGGGCTTGCCGAACCTGCTCGCGCTATCGGCTTCCAGCCTGCCGGTGGGGCGCGACGTGGTGGTGGCGGTGATCGGGCGCTACGAGGAAATTCTCGCCACCTTGCCGCAGGAACTGCACGGCGAATGTGCCAAGCAGATCGCCCGGCGCATCGCGGTCGGATCGGGCGAAGCGGAAATCTATCACGGCGACAGCGGGCACTTCGCCTGGATCGAGGAAGCCCGGCCGCTGGAGATGCAGCTAAGCCACCTCGAAGGCTTGCGCGCGCTGTTTTCCGCGCCGTTGCAGATTGGCACGCACACCTTCGATACCAACATCCACTTCGGGCTGGATCGTAACGAAGGACTCGATGCGCTGACGCGCGTGAACTCGGCGCTGGCGAGTGCGAACGAGGCGCTTTCGAATGGGCGCGCCATCGAACTGTTCGAGGCGCACCGCCTGGCCGAGGCCCCGTGGGAGCTTTCGCTGCACGCACGCATCGACGAAGGCCTGCGCAACGGCGACATCTGGCTGGCGTTTCAGGCGCAATGGGATTTCGAGACGCAGACAATCTGCGGTGCGGAGGCGCTGATCCGCTGGAACCACCCGACGCGCGGACCCATCGCGCCCGACGCCTTCATCCTGCAGGCCGAACGGGCGGGGCGCATCGATGCGCTGACATATTGGGTACTGGAGGAAGCGATCACTGCGGCACTGGCCGTGAACCTGATGGGCGAGCGCTTCCAGATGAGCGTGAACCTTTCGGCGCAGATGGTCGACAAGGCCGACCTCGTGACCAACTTTGCCGAAATCGTGCAGCGCCGCGGCATCGATGCGAGCTTGTTGACCGTGGAGGTCACGGAAACGTCGAGTGTGCGCAACCGCCCGGCCGCTTGCCACAACCTGACGCAGCTCCGGAACCTGGGTTTCCGCCTGTCCATCGATGATTTCGGCACGGGCGAAGCCAGCCTGGCCTATCTCGCCGACTTGCCCAGCGACGAGCTGAAGCTTGACCGTCGCTTCGTGTCCAAGATCGTGGAAAGCGAACGCGACCGCGTGATCGTGACCAGCACGATCGGGCTTGCGCACGCACTCGGACAGAGCGTCGTTGCCGAGGGAATTGAGGATGCGGCGACCTTCAGCCTGCTGCGCGAACTGGGCTGCGATTTGGCGCAAGGGTACTATCTGGGCCGGCCGCAGCCGTTCGCTGTCTTTATGCGGGACTACGAGGAGCGGCTTTCCCGCCGAATTGGCCGTGGTTAATGGTTGTTAACCATAGCCCGTAATGTTAAATGACCTCCGTCAACCGTGGATGGAGGCTTACAATGAACCTGCTCAAGATCATGTTCCGTTAAGCAATACTTGCTTTCGGAATTGATGACATCAAACGTCATCTAAGGCCCGCGCATTGTTTGCGTGGGCCTTTTTCGTTCAAATAATGATTTGTTTCCAGTGGGTTGGCGGCAAGGTCTCGGCTTCAGTCCTCGCCGTGGCCGAGCGCCAGATAGTCGTGGCTCTGCATCTCCATCAGGCGACTGACCGTGCGGTCGAACTCGAACCTTCCGCCCTCGTTGCCCTTTGCGCCTGATTCGTAAAGGTTAACGGGTTCGGCATCGGCCGTGGCGATCAGCTTCACCTTGTGCTCGTAAAACGCATCGATCAGCGTGACGAAGCGCGCCGTCTCGTTGCGCAATTCTGGGCCGAGGCGAGGAATCGCGACCAGAATCACCGTGTGGAAATGCCGGGCAATGGCGAGGTAATCGGCCGCTCCGCGCGCCTCCGCACACAGGCGCTTGAAGCTGAACACGGCCACGCCCTTCAGCATTTTTGGCACGTGAAGCATCCGGCCTCCTCCGACATCGAGTTCGTCGCTGGGCACGTGGGCGCTGTCTTCGGGCGGATAGTCGGTCAGGCGGAAGAAGGCCTCGCGAACCGATTCGGTTGCCACGGGGCCGTTTGGCACGTGCCATGTGCCGAGGCCCTGCATGCGCTCCAGCCGGTAATCGACAGGGCCATTGAGCGCCAGCACATCAAGGCGGGACTGGACCAGCGCGATGAACGGCAGGAAATGCTCGCGGTTCAGGCCGTCCTTGTAGAGGTCTGAAGGCGCGCGGTTCGATGTGGTGACGATGGTGACGCCATGTTCGACGATCAGGGCGGTGAACAACCGGCTCATGATCATGGCATCGGCGCTGTTGTTCACCACCATCTCGTCGAACGAGAGCACCCGCGTCTCACTTGCGATGGCTTGCGCCACCGGCAGGATCGGATCGCCGCTTTCCTTCTTGCGCTCCTCGCGCAGGCGAGCGTGGACGTCGATCATGAACTCATGAAAGTGCGCGCGGCGCTTGGCGGCGATATCCAGGTTGTCGTGGAACAGGTCCATCAGCATCGACTTGCCCCGGCCGACACCGCCCCACATGTAAAGTCCGCGCGGGGCCTCCGGGGCCTTTCGGCCCATCAGCCGGCCGAGCAGGCCGGGCGTCGAAGCGGGGGCCTCCAACTGCTGTTGCAGGACATCGAGCCGCGCCGCGGCTGCCGCCTGTTCGGGGTCGGGGCGCAGTTCGCCCGCCGCGACCAGCTCGGCATAGCGCAGCGAAACGCGCGTCATGTGACGGAAGATTTGCGGATGGTTCCGGCGAAGGCGGCCACGGTATTTTCGCTCTGCTCCACCAGACCGCGCACGAAAACCAGTCGCCGGGTCTCGCGCAGCACTTCGACCACGCTGTCGAGCGGCTGGCCGAT